>CAVHCH010000001.1:0-5064 GCA_963634265.1 Bacteroidaceae bacterium
ATGCGCGCAGCAGGCTGCAAGCCTTTTGGCAGAAAAAACAAAGTTTTTTCGCCAGTCTCAGTCCCCTGACAGAGCCATCCGCCGGGGGTAATTTTTCCTGTGTAACCCCTGTCATTCCGAGACCAGTCCGCAGACTGGTCGTGGGAATCCGTACTCCCCTTGCACAAGGAGCAAGAGAACGGTTCTCCCCCAGTCATGGCAGGAATTTTCGCCAGTTATTCAGTTAGTAGCTGCGCGATCTGCACCGCATTGGTAGCCGCGCCCTTGCGCACCTGGTCGCCGCAGCACCAGATATTCAGGCCGTTGTCCGAGGTCAGGTCGTCCCGGATGCGTCCCACGAACACCGTATCCTGGTCGCTGGTGTCCAGGGGCATGGGGTACTGCTTGTTCTTCAGGTCGTCCACCAGGCGGCAGCCGGGTGCGGCGGCGATGAGCTCCCGGGCCCGCTCCACGGAAATTTTCTCCTTGGTCCGCACCACGATAGACACGCTGTGGCTGCGCACCACCGGCACCCGCACGCAGGTGCAGCTGACCTTCAGCTCCGGCAGGTGCATGATCTTGCGCCCCTCGTTCTGCATCTTCATCTCCTCGGAGGTGTAGCCCGCAAAGGCCTCGCCGCCGATCTGGGGAATGACATTGTAGGCGATCTGATACTGGAACACCTTGGGCTCGTAGCTCTTGCCCTCCCGCAGGGCCTCCACCTCGTTCATCAGCTCAATGGGCCCGCCCGCGCCTGCGCCGGAGGTGGCCTGGTAAGAGGAGGCCACGATGCTCTCAATGGGGCTGTCCTGGTTCAGTGCGTTGATAGCCACCAGGGAGACGATGGTGGTGCAGTTGGGGTTTGCGATGATGCCCTTGTGCTTCTTGGCGTCCTCCGGGTTGATTTCCGGGATGACCAGCGGCACATCGGGGTCCAGCCGGAAGGCGCTGGAGTTATCCACAAACACCGCCCCCGCCTTTACGATGGTCGGCGCAAACTTCTTGGCGATGTCGTTTTCCGCCGCGCCCAGCACGATGTCCATGCCCCGGAACGCCTCGTCGCAGGCCAGCTCCACGGTCAGCTCCTGGCCCTGCCAGTCAATTTTCTGTCCCACGGAACGCGCAGATGCCAGCAGGTGCAGCTCCTCCACCGGGAAGCTCCGCTCCGCCAAAATTTTCATCATTTCCCGGCCCACAGCGCCCGTAGCGCCCAAGATCGCGACTTTATACTTTTTCATGGTCAGTTCCTCCTTTATTTCACAAAGCTGTCATACAGCACCCGGATGGCTCCGGCAAAGTCCTTGTTGTCCACACCCACGATGATGTTCAGCTCGTCGGGCCCCTGGGTTATCATGCGGATGTTGATGCCGTTTTCGCCCAGGGCGGCGAAGATCTTACCCGAAGTGCCGGGCTTAAAGGCCATCTTCCGGCCCACCGCCGCCACAATAGCCATGTCCTCGGTAACATGGATGCTGTCGGGCTTCAGCATTTTCTGAATGTCGCCCAGCAGCTGATACTGGCAGGGCCGCAGCTTGTCCGCCGCCACCACCAGGGAAACGCTGTCAATGCCCGAGGGCAGGTACTCCAGCACCAACTGATACTTTTCCAGCACCTCCAAGATCCGCCGCAGCACGCCCACCTCATTGCTCATGCCGTTTTTGGTGATGGTGATAACGGAGAAATTCTTCCGCCCGGCGATGCCCGTGATGAAGTTCCCGTCCAGGCTCTCCTCCGTCTCGTCGAAGGACTCCATGATCATGGTGCCCGGGTGGTCCGGCTGGTTGGTGTTGCGGATGTTCAGCGGAATGTTCTTCTCCCGCACCGGGAAGATGGTCCCCTCGTGGAGCACCTGGGCGCCGATGTAGCTCAGCTCCCGCAGCTCGGAATAGGTAATGCGCTCAATGGGCAGCGGGTCCTTCACGATGCGCGGGTCCGCCATGAGAAAGCCCGACACATCCGTCCAGTTTTCGTATACATCCGCGTCCAGGGCCGCCGCCGCCAGGGCACCTGTGATGTCGCTGCCGCCCCGGGTAAAGGTCTTGATGGTCCCGTCGGGCATGGTCCCGTAAAAGCCCGGGATCACCACCCGCCGCCCGGAGACCGCCCGGGCCAGGGTCTCGTAGCTCTTCTCCTGGTCCACGGTGCCGTCCAGGTTGAATTTCAGCCACAGCTCGCTGTCCAGGAAGTCGTAACCCAGGTAGTCCGCCATCAGCTCCGCCGCGAAGTATTCGCCCCGGCTCACCAGCTCGTCCTGGCTGATGCCCGCGTCCATCTTCTTGCGCAGCGCGTCAAACTCCGACTCCAGGTCGGTCTTCAGCCCCAGGTCGTCCCGGATCTCTATGTACCGGGAGCGGATCATGTCAAACACGCTGTCGCAGGCCACACCGTATTTCAAATGTGCGTGGCACAGATACAGCAGGTCCGTCAGCTTGTGGTCGTCGGAAAACCGCTTTCCTGCGGCGGACACAATGACCACCCGCCGGGCCGGGTCGGCCTGGACAATGCTCTTCACTTTTTCAAACTGTTTGGCGTCCGCCATGGACGAGCCGCCGAATTTCAGCACCTTCAACATTTTTTTAGCTCACTTTCTTAGGAAATTGATGCAAGGTTTTCAATCACGCTGACAAATTCCTCATTTTTGTCCACGAACAAAAAACACTTGCTTTTTTCTTGGGGACAGTGTATCATATCGTTATGCAAAATGCAAGAAAAAGATTGGAGAAACTTGTATGAAATATCAAAGCACCCGCAACCGCGCCCTCACGGCCTCTCCCGCTGCCGCCGTACTCCGGGGCATCGCGCCGGACGGGGGCCTCTATATGCCCGAAGCCATCCCCGTCCTGGACTGGCAGTCCCTTCTCAAGGAGGACACCCTCACCCTGTCCGCCCGCATTCTCTCGGCCCTGCTGCCGGATTACGAGGATATGGACGCCCTGGTGCGCCGTGGCTACGCCGGGAAGTTTGAGACCGAGGAGCTGACCCCCCTGGTAAAGGTGGGCAGCCGCTATGTGCTGGAGCTGTTTCGCGGCCCCACCAGCGCCTTTAAGGATGTAGCCCTGAGCCTGCTGCCCCAGCTTATCAGCCAGGCCCGGGCCATGGAGGGCATCGAGGACGAAATGCTCATTCTCACCGCCACCTCCGGCGACACGGGCAAGGCCGCCCTGGAGGGCTTCCACGATGTCCCCGGCACGAAGATCATCGTTTTCTACCCCTCCGGGGGCGTCTCCGCCGTGCAGCAGGCGCAGATGGTCACCCAGGAGGGCTCCAATGTCAAGGTCTGCGCCGTCCGGGGCAATTTCGACGATACCCAGACCGGGGTCAAGCAGATTTTCGCCTCCTGCGACGAGGAGGACATCCCCGGCCTGCGCCTCTCCTCGGCCAACTCCATCAATATCGGCCGTCTGGCCCCCCAGATCGTCTACTATTTCAAGGCCTATGCCGACCTGGTAAACGCCGGCCGCATCCGTGTGGGGGACAAGGTCCACTTCTGCGTCCCCACCGGCAACTTCGGCGACATCCTGGCCGGGTACTTTGCCAAGCGCATGGGCCTGCCTGTGGGCCGCCTCATCTGCGCCTCCAACCGCAACGATGTCCTCACCGACTTCCTCTCCACCGGCGTCTATGATAAGCGCCGCACCTTCTATAAGACCACCTCCCCCTCCATGGACATCCTGGTCTCCAGCAACTTAGAGCGCCTTTTGAGCCTCCTCACCGGGGACGATGCCTATGTGGCGGGTCTGATGAAGGACCTGAATGAGCAGGGGCATTATAAGGTAACGGACGAGCTGCTGGATAAGCTCCAGGCGGAGTTCTCCTGCGGCTGCTGCGACGATGAAGCCGCCGCCCGGACCATCGGCAAGGTCTGGGCTGAGGAGAAATATCTCCTGGATCCCCACACCGCCGTGGCCTGGACGGTTGCAGACCAGTTCGCCCACATCCACCGGGACGGCGCGCCCGTGGTGGTGCTCTCCACCGCCAGCCCCTATAAGTTCCCCGCCGCCGTCCTCTCCGCCCTGGGGCAGAAGGTGTCCGACGACGAGTTTGCCGTCATGGAGGACCTGCACACCTCCACCGGCGTGCCCGTGCCCAAGAACCTCTCCGCCCTGCGGGAAAAGCCCGTGCGCCACACGGACTGCATCGACCGGGAGGATATGCTCTCCTATGTCCTGAAGAAAGCGGGTGAAAAGCAATGGTAACGGTCCGCGTCCCCGCCACCACCGCCAACCTGGGCCCGGGCTTTGATACCCTGGGCCTGGCCCTGGCCCTGTATAATACCTTGACCTTTGAAGAGCTCCCCGAGGGGCTGTTCTTCGAGGGTGTGGAGCCGGACTACGCCACGGCGGAAAATTTAGCCGTGGTCTCCTATAAAGCCGTGCTGGATAAGCTGGGCCTGCCCATGCCGGGCCTGCGCATTTCCATCCGGGGGGACATCCCCATCTGCCGGGGCCTGGGCAGCAGCGCCGCCCTGATAGCCGCCGGAGCCGCCGGAGCCAATGCAAACCACGGCTCCCCTCTGACCCGGGAGGAGCTGCTGGCCGTGTGCAACGACATCGAGGGCCACCCGGATAACCTGGCCCCGGCCATCTTCGGCGGCCTGGTCGCCTCCTTCGTGGAAAACGACCGTCCCTACATCGCCCGGTACAGTCTCCATAAGAGCCTCCACTGCACGGCCCTGATCCCGGACTTCCAGCTCTCCACCCACCTGGCCCGGGGCGTCCTGCCCAAGGAGGTCCCCTACGCCGACGCCATCTTCAATGTCTCCCGCACCGCCGTGCTGCTGCGGGCTTTAGAAAACGGCGACGCGGAGACCATCTCCGTGGCCCTGCACGATAAGCTCCACCAGCCCTTCCGCCGCACCCTCATCCCCGGCTTCGACCAGGCCGAGGCCCTGGCCCACGACTGCGGCTGCGTAGCCTTCTTCCTCTCCGGCGCAGGCCCCACCCTCCTGTGCCTGTCGGCAGACCCGGCCTTTGATAAAAAGCTGTCCGCCCGCCTGCCCGAGCTCCCCGGCCACTGGCAGCAGCTCCCCCTCCCCGTAGACCACGAGGGCATTCTCATAAAATAACAAACCACACAAAAAGCACC
>CAVHCH010000002.1:0-12038 GCA_963634265.1 Bacteroidaceae bacterium
CCGTGGAGCTCCAGGGGGATGGTGACCCACTGGTACTTGCGGATGCCGCCGTAGTAGTGGGTCTTGAAAAAGGCCAGCTCGCTGTCCTCATACAGGGGGTTGGGCTTCAGGTCCAGGCGGGGGGAGTCGATGTGGGCGGCCACGATCTGCGCGCCCTTTTCCAGGCTCTGCTTGCCCATGACGGCCAGCATGACGCTCTTGCCGCGGTTTACGCGATAAATGCGGTCGCCGGGCTTAAGCTCCATGCCCCGCTCATAGGGCTTGAAGCCCGCCTTTTCGGCAAGCTCAATGGCCCGGTGGGCGCACTCGCGCTCGGTCTTGCCCTGGTGCAGAAAGGTTTTATAGAGGCTGCAATAGCGCTCCATGGCCGGGATCTCCTGGGCGGGAACGCAGTCGTAGCCGTTTTTATGCTGGCTCAGCAGCTTTTCCCGCTGGGCCTTTCTCTCGTCATTCATGGGTGAATACCTCCTGGATCAGATTTTTGAAAAATAGTTCGGCGGCCACTTCAAACTCCTGCGGCGTGGGGGCGCGGTTTTCCAGAATGTGGCTGCAATGGGCGGAATAATATTCGTCCGGGGGCTGGGCGGCCATGCGCAGGCGGGCGTAGTCCTCGGTGATGCCGTCCCGGGCCATGATGCGCCGGACCCGGTCCTCCCGGGGGGCCAGGACGCCCACGGTGGCGGCGCACAGGGCGGCCAGGCCGCTTTCAAAGAGGTTGATGGCGTCCAGGCCCACGATGAGATGGCCCTGCATCTCCCGGCGGATCACCGGGAGGAGGTGGAAATAGACGATCTCGTTGAGCCTGCCCAGGGCGGCGGGGTCGGAAAAGACCACGGTGCCCAGCTTTTGGCGGTCCAGCTCCGCCCCGGCGAACACATCGCCGAAGGCGGCGGTGATGTCCGCCCGGAGGGCGGGATTTTGGCGCAGCTCCCGGTGATAGACTGCGTCGCAGTCGATGATCTGACCGCCCAGGCGCTCCAGGGCGCGGAGGGCGCTGGTCTTGCCGCTGCCGGTGCCGCCGGTGATGCCGATGGCCGCCTGGGGCAGGCGGTCGGCATCCACAATGTGAAAGCCCGCGGCTTTTTTCAGCCGATTGCCCACGGCCAGGCCCAGGCCGGTATCGTCGGGGCACTGGGCATAGATAGCGGTGACAGGGGTGCTGTCGAACCGGCGGAGGGCGTCAAAGACCCGGTGGGCCTGCTGGGCGGGGTCCGTGGACGCGCCCAGGGACTGCACCTCGTGGCCGGGGAAAAGGGCCGCGTACTCCTGGAAGCAGATGACCCCCTCCCCTGCTTGCAGCGTGGCGCGGATATAGGCGGCGCTGCGGGCGGGGCCGCCGGTGACCACCGTCACCGGGGCGTGGGGGGCGTAGTGGCGGTACTTCATGCCCGGGGCCCGGGGCGGCTCGCTGCCGGTGACCTTCTCCGTCACGGCCTTGTCCACGGCCACCTCGCCCAAAATGCGGCGCAGGTCCTCCAAGGGCAGGCCGCCGGGACGCAGGAGCCGGGGGGGCGTAACGGTGAGGTCGATGATGGTGGACTCCACCCCCACCCGGCAGGCTCCGCCGTCTACGATGCCATCGATTTTTCCGTCCATGTCCTCCAGCATATCGGCGGCATTGGTGGGGCTGGGGCGGCCGGAGGTGTTGCCGCTGGGGGCGGCCACGGGGATGCCCGCCGCCTGGATGATGGCGCGAGTGACCGGGTGGTCGGGGCAGCGGACACCTACGGTATCCAGGCCGCCGGTGGTGCGCAGGGGGACGATGGGGCGTCTGGGCAAAATCATGGTCAGCGGGCCGGGCCAAAAGGCCTCCGCCAGGCGGTAGGCCGTGTCCGGCACCTGGGCGCAGTAGCGCTCCAGCCAGGTGACATCCGGCACATGGAGGATCAGCGGATTATCCTGGGGGCGGCCCTTGGCCTGGAAAATATGCAGCACCGCGTCCTCATCCAGGGCGCTCGCGCCCAGGCCGTAGACCGTCTCCGTGGGGATGCCCAAAAGGCCGCCGCTGCGGAGGATGTCTGCCGCTTCCTTTATTTCATTTTCCCCGTTTTCGGGGTGAAATACCCTTGTTTTCAAATTGATTTCCTCTTTTTAGAAAAAGGTTTTTTAGAAGCCTAAATCCTCACCGACCAGGACGACTTTAATGCGGCCGGCAGGCTTGCACATACGGGTGGTGACGATCTGGGCGCAGATGCTGTCGGGGCCCTTGCAGTCGGCGCAGAGGCCGTTTGCAACGCAGGGCGTCTTCAGCGGGAAGCGCTGGGCGTTCATAGGCGCGGCCACCTGCCGGGCCCGGCGCATGGCGCCGTCCAGGTCTCCGGCCACCTTATTCATGCCGGCCACCACCACCACCTGGTCCGGGCCGAAGCAGAGGGCGGCCACCCGGTTGCCGGTGCCGTCGATGTTCACAAGCTGGCCGTCGGCGGAGATGGCGTTGCTGCCCATGAGGAAGGTGTTGCAGGTGAGGGCCTGCTTCAGCATCTGCTGGCGCTCCTGGGCGTCCTTGGCGGTATCGCGGTCGATGACGGCCTGGCCCCGCTGGCGCAGAGCGTCCTTGACACCCAGCTCGTCCACAGTGGTGGCGCCGCCCCAGGAGACCACATGGTCCTGGGGGATCAGCTCCAGGATCTTCTCCAGGGCCGCAGCGCGGTCGGAGCAATAATACGCCTCGAAATAGCGCTTGTTCAGGGCCTCGGCCACCTTGGCCCCGGCCTTGTCATACTGCATTTTTCTCTGTGTCAACATCATCGTTTCCTCCTTACTTGCATTTTTAGGTGTTGGCTTGCTGTAATAATTTCTCGGCCTGCTGCTGGGCGGTGAGGGCATCTAAAATTCCGTCCAGGTCCCCGTCCAGCACCGGGCCAAGGGGATAACTTTTATGCTCGCCTGTGAGGCGGTGGTCCACCACGATCTTCTCCTGGAAGCGGTAGGTGCGGATGCGCTCAGAGCGCTCGGCCCCGCCCACCTGGCTCTTTCGCTGGGCGGCCCGGGCGGCGTCGCTCTCCGCCTGCCGGAGGGCATAGAGCCGGGAGCGGAGAATTTTCAAAGCGCGGTCCTTATTTTTATACTGGCTGCGTTCGTCCTGGCACTCTACCACCAAGCCCGTGGGCAGGTGGGTGACGCGAATGGCGGACTCGGTCTTATTCACATGCTGGCCCCCGGCGCCGCCGGAGCGGTAGGTGTCGATGCGCAGGTCCTCCGGGGCGATGGCTACCTCCGTCTCCTCCGCCTCGGGCAGCACGGCCACGGTGGCGGTAGAGGTGTGAATGCGGCCGCCGCTCTCCGTCTCCGGGACGCGCTTTACGCAGTGAGTGCCGCCCTCGAACTTCAGCCGGGCGTATACCCCGGGGCCCTCCACGGTGAGGGTGGCCTCCTTCACGCCGCCCAGCTCCGTGTCGCTGCGGTGGATCACATCCGTCTGCCAGCCGCGGCTGTCGGCATAGAGCAGGTACATACGCAGAAGGTCGGCGGCAAACAGCGCCCCCTCTTCCCCGCCCACACCGGCCCGAAGCTCTAAGACCACGCTGCGGTCATCGTCCGGGTCACGGGGCAGGAGCAGGAGATGCAGCTCTTCCGTCAGGGCCTCCTGGCGTTCCTTGGCCCGGTGCAGCTCCTCCCGGGCCAGGTCGTGCAGTTCCGGGTCGGAGAGCATGGCTTCGGCCTCTCTTTGGGCGGCTTGGGCCTCGGTAAGGGCCTTATACGCCTGCACCACCGGGGTCAGCTCCTTTTGCTCCCGGGTCAGGTCCCGCAGTCGGGCGGGGTCCGCGTACACCTCCGGCTGGGAGAGGAGCAGCTCCACCTCCTGCAGGCGCAGGGCGGCGCGGCTCAGTTTTTCTTCCATCATACTTTCTTACAGGCCCAGGGCGTTTTTGGTGTCCTGGATGAATTTATCCCGCCAGAACTCGTAGCCCTCGTCGCCCGGGCGCAGGGACACATCCGTCAGGCGCATACGCTTGAGGAAGGTCGCCATGTGGGCCAGCACATCGTCGCAGCGGTCCGAGCCGCTGCGGGTGACTACGCAGGAGACCAGGGGCAGGGAATCGGCGTTCTGGGCCAAAAAGCTCTTCACGGGGCTGGCGCAGCGGCCCGCCCAGGCGGGGGTGCCGATGATGACCAGGCGGTACTCGTTCAGGGGCCGCTCCGTCTGCACGGGCTGGATGGGGCAGAGCTTCTTGCTCATGGCCTCCAGGCCCGAGTGCAGGTAGCCCCGGAGCTTGCTGCGGTCCTGGCCGTCCTCTATTTTCACCAGCTCCGCGTCCAGGGCCTGGGCAATTTCGCCCATGGTCTGCTCCGTTCTCCCGGTGCGGGAATAATATACACACAAAATGTCGCTCACGGCTGTGCGCTCCTTTCTGTTGGCTTTAGATTTCCTCTACCTGCAGGCTCAGCTCCTCCCAGCGGGCCATCTGCTCCTGCAGGGCGTTTTCCGTTTCCAATTTTTTCGCGTAGACCTGGGCCAGCTTGTCCGGGTCCCGGCCCACCTGCTGCATCTCGTTATCCAGGTCGGCGATTTCCGATTCCAATTTCGATATGGTATTCTCGCAAATCGTCAACTGGCGGCGGGCGGCCTGCTGGGAGCGGTTGCCCTTGGCGGGGCGGGTGTCGGCCTTTTTCTCCTTGGGGGCCGGGGGCTCCTGCTTTTCCTGGGCCTTGACGGATTGGTACTGGGTGAAGCCCATGGGGTAGTCGGTGACGGTGCCGCCGGCCAGCTCCCAAATGCGGGTGGCAAAGCGGTTTATAAAGTAGCGGTCGTGGCTGACAAACAGCAAGGTGCCGTCGAAGGCCTCCACCGCCTCCTCGATCCACTCCCGGGCGGCGATGTCCAGGTGGTTGGTGGGCTCGTCCAGGATGAGAAAGCTGGTCTGCTCGTCCATGAGCATACACAGCCGCAGGCGGGAAAGCTCGCCGCCGGACAGGGACGACACGCTCTTGAACACATCCTCCCCCTGGAACTGGTACTGGGCCAGGCGGTTGCGGGCGCTCTGGGCGGTCATGCCCTTTTTCTCGTAGAGCATGGTGTCAAGGAGGCTCCGCTCGGGGTGGTCGAAGCGGATGATCTGCGGCAGGTACGCTGTGACCACCGACGGGCCCTGGCGGATGGAGCCGCTGTCGGGCCGCTCGCTGCCCACGATCATGTTAAGAAGCGTGGTCTTTCCGGTGCCGTTTTCCCCCAGGAGGGCGATGCGCTCGCCGGGCTCCACCCGGAGATAGATGTCGGAAAACAGGGTCCTGTCCCCGAAGGACTTGGTAAGCCCCCGAAGCTGCAGCACCTCGTCGCCGCGAAACTCCCGGCTGGCAAACTGGGCGTTCATCTTCTTGGCCTTGGTGGGTCTTTCCGTGGTGCGCATACGCTCGATGCGCTTTTCCATGGAAAAGGCCCGCTTGTGCAGGGCGTCGTTGCCCATAAAGGCCCACAGGTGCATCTGCTCGGCGGCCTTTTCCAGCTGCTGGATCTTGGCCTGCTCCTTGAGATACTGCTTCATGCGCTCCTGGTAGCGCCGCTCCTTTTCCACGGCGTAGAAGCTGTAATTTCCGCTGTAAAACTCCGCCTTGCCGTCGGCAATTTCCACGATGCGGGTGACGGTGCGGTCCAGGAAATAGCGGTCGTGGGAGATGGTGAGGACGGTGCCCCTAAATTTGGAAATGTACTCCTCCAGCCAGACGGTGGCCTGGAGGTCCAGGTGGTTGGTGGGCTCGTCCAGCAGGAGGATGTCGGTGTCCTCCAAAATCAGGCGGCCCAGGTTCACCCGGGTCTTTTCGCCGCCGGAGAGCTCGGAAAAGAGGCGGCTGCGCATGGAATCATCAATAGTCAGGCCGTTTGCCACCTTGCTGACGGCGGTGTCGGTGTCCCAGCCGCCCAGGCCCTCGAAGCGGGCGGAGAGGTCGCCGTAGCGCTTTAGGGTGGCGGCGCTGCTGTCCCCGGCGGCCATTTTCTCCGCCAGGGCGTCCATCTCGGTTTTCAGCCGCTCCATCCGGGAAAAGGCCGTGCGCAGCACATCCTCCACGGTGTACTCCGGCGGGTAGACGGGGATCTGGGAGATGAGACCCAGTCGCTTGCCGGGGGCCACGAAAACCTCGCCGCTGTCATAGTCCAGCTCGCCGGTGAGGATTTTGAAGAAGGTGGTCTTCCCCGCCCCGTTGCGGCCCAAAATGCCCACCCGCTCGCCGGTGTCGATCTGAAAGGTGAGGCCGTCCAATATTTTCTTTTCCAGGTCGAAGGACTTCACAAGTCCCGAGACGCCAATGTCGATCATGCTTTTTCCAGTTCCTCAACGATTTTTTCAAAGTGCATGGCGTGGGAGGCTTTCACCAGCGCCACGGTGCCGGGGGTGAACTCTTTATGGAGGGTGTCGCGGGCCTCCTCCAGGGTGTCGAAATGGTAGACATTCCCCTGCACGGCGGCGGCCAGGTGGGCCATCCAGGGGCCGATGGCCACCACGCAGTCCAGGTTTAGTTCATTTAATAGCAGGCCGATGTCCCGGTGGGCCTTGGGAGACAGGTCCCCCAGATCGCCCATGTCCCCCAACACGGCCATGCGGCGGGGACGGTCGGTGGCGGCCAGCAGGCGCAGGGCTGCGGCCATGGCCTGGGGGTTGGCGTTGTAGCAGTCGTCGATGATGAGGCGGTTTTCGGGCCGGTGGATCAGGTGCATCCGGGAGCCGGTGGGGGTATAGGCCGCCACGCCCCGGATGATCTCATCTTTCGACAGGCCCAGATATTCACCGATGGCCACGCCCATGGCGGCGGAATAGATCATGAAGCGGCCCGGAGACGGAATAGTGAGGGCGTAGCTGTCCTTTGCCGTGGTCACGGTGCAGGTGAGGCCCTCAATGCCCCGCTCGCAGATGTCCGTGACCCGGACATTGCAGCCCTCGCCCTCGCCGCAGCGGAGGGTCGTAAAGGGCAGGTCCAGGGTGTTCAGCAGGGGGTCGTCGCCGTTGAGCACGGCCAGACCGCCGGGCTGCAAATTCTCGAAAATCTCGCTCTTGGCCCGGAGGACGCCCGCCCGGGTGCCGTCCAGGTTGCCGATGTGGGCGTCGCCGATGTTGGTGATGACGGCGATGGTGGGGCGCACCATGACGCCCATGCGGCGAATCTCGCCGAAGTGGTCCATGCCCGTCTCGATGACCGCCGCCTGATGCTCCTGCTCCAGGCGCAGGAGGGTCTGGGGCGTGCCTACAAAATTGTTGAAATTGGCCAGGGTCTTGAGGGTGCAAAAGTGCTGGGAAAGCACCGCCGCCAGCATCTCCTTGGTGGTGGTTTTGCCCGCGGAGCCAGTGACCTGCACTATGGGGATGTCGAATTTACCCCGATACCAGCCCGCCAGGCGACCCAGGGCGGCCTCGGTGTCGTCCACGGCGATGTAGAATTTACCGGGCTGCAAATTTTCGGGAATCTTCGCGCACAGGCAGCCCGCCGCGCCCTTTTCCAGGGCCATATTTATATAGGTGTGGCCGTCGAACCGCTCGCCCACCAGAGGCACGAAGAGGTCGCCGGGCTGGATGTCCCGGCTGTCGGTGCTGACGCGGGCGGCGGGGGTGCCGTCCTGCAGGAGCTTTCCGCCTGTGGCGGCGGCCATTTCCTTTGCCGTGCAGGGGATCCTCATAGCCGCTCCGCCTTTCTCACCCGGAGAGATTCCTCCGCGATCTTTTCGCACAGGCTGTCATAGTCCATGCCCACGGCGGCGGCCTCCTGGGGCACCAGGCTGGTGGGGGTCATGCCCGGGAGGGTGTTCACCTCCAGGCACCAGGCCCGGCCCTGGTCATCCAGGATGAAGTCCGTGCGGGAGTAGACGGAAAGGCCCAGGGCCTTATGCAGCTTCAGAGCCGCCTGGCCCACCTGCTTCCACTCGTCCTCCGTAATGGGGGCGGGGCAAAGCTCCACCGCGCCGCCCTTTTGGTACTTGGATTCATAGTCGAAATAGGCGTTTTTGGGGATAATTTCTACGGCGGGGAGGTAGTCATCGCCCAGGACGGCGATCTGAATTTCCCGGCCCTTGATCTTCTTTTCCACGATCACATGGTCGCCGTATTGGAGCATACGGTGGAGGGTGTCGGACAGCTCCTCCTTGGTGTCCGGGAGCTCCACGCCGATGGAGCTGCCGCCGTTGATGATCTTCACCGCGCAGGGCACCTCCAGTTTTTCCACCAGGGCGGGGATGTCGGCTTCGGTGTAGCGCAGGTCGTGCCAGGGGGCGGTGCGGATGCCCTCGGCGTCCATGAAGCGCTTGGTGATGGCCTTGTCCATAGCCATGCCGCTGGAGACATAGTTGCTGCCGGTGTAGGGCACGCCCAGAAGGTCCAGGGTAGCCTGGATGCGGCCATCCTCGCCGCAGGAGCCGTGGAGGGCCAGGAACACCAGGTCCGCCATGGCGCACACCTCCAGGACCCCCTGGCCCAGCATGGAGGGGCTTTGGTCCTTGCGGGAGCGGCGCACGGCCTCCAGGTCCGGGGCGGCGGAGGAGACGCTGTGGTCGGCGCACAGGCCGTCCGGCGCGTCAAAAATGTCCTCTAATTTCCCGGTGTAGCTCTCCAGGCCCAGGAACATATCCACCAGCACCGCCCGGTGGCCCCGGCGGCGCAGAGCGCGGCAAATGCCGGCACCGCTGGTGAGAGCCACATTGCGCTCGGTGCTCAGGCCCCCGGACAAAACAACGATTTTCATAAAGCATCCCTCGATTCAGACAGGATATAATTTTAGATAGTATAGTATAGCATATCCGGCGGAGGATTACAACGGATATGGGGGAGAAAAAAAGAGGAAAGATGGGGGAACATTGTAGGGCGGGGTGACCACACGCCGCTGTTTTGTGCGGGACATGGGGTGCGGGGGCCGACCCCTCCGGCGCTTCGCGCCACCTCCCCTTACGCAGGGGAGGCTTTTGGGACGGGGGTTACGGATTGCCACAGCCAGTGACCTCGGTCACTGGCTTCGCAATGACATGGTTTTTTACATGGAGTGCGGTGCAAGTCCGGGCGGGCGGGCAGGGGCGTCCGCCCCTACGGAAATGTAGGAGCGCTTGCGTAGGGCGGCGTGCCCTCACGCCGCCGCGGTGGTGCTATGGGTATCGGGCGGCGGGCTGGGGGCAGCCCGCCCTACGGATGACATGATAGTGCGGTAAACGGGGCGTCGAGGACGCCGCCCCCTACGGTGGGGCTATGCCGGGGGTGCGAAAACCGGGCGCAGCTTACGCCGCACCCGGTCCATTCTTTCTTATTTTGCTTTCACCGCAGCCACTCGGGTCGGGCTCGTTTTTGGATGCCGGAGACCATGCCCATGGCGGCGAAGAGGGTCACGATGGAGGTGCCGCCGTAGCTGATGAAGGGCAGGGTCAGGCCGATGACGGGCATGACGAACAGGCACATACCGATGTTGGACACCACCTGGAAGATCAGCATGGCCGCGACGCCTACGCAGATATACATATCTATTTTCTGCTGGGCGTGGCGGGCGACCAGGACGCAGCGCAGGATGATGGCCGCCAGGAGGGCGATGGTGAACAGGCAGCCGATCATGCCCAGCTCCTCGCCGATGACGGCGAAAATGAAGTCCGTGTGCCGGGCGGGGAGGCTCCAGGCGCTCTTGGACTGGGTCTGGGTGCCGTGGAACAAGCCCTGGCCCGTGAGTTTGCCGCCGCCCAGAGCCAGCAGGCCGCGGGTCTGCTGCCAGCCGATGCCCATGGCGTCCATTTCGTGGTCAAAGAGGGTCAGGAAGCGGTCTTTCATGTAGGGGCTGATCTTGTCCTCCTCCCAGAGGACATAGAAAGCGAAGCTGCCGCCCAAAATGCCGATGACGAACCAGCGCTTGGCTACCCCGGCCACAAAGCACATACAGGCGAAGATGAAAATCAGCACCAGGGCGCTGCCCATGTCGCCGGAGACCACGGCGTAGGCGCCCACGATCAAAAGCAGGTGGCCGCCCAGCAGGGCGATGGAGGGGATGGATTTCAGGTCCCGGTGCTCTTGCAGATGGACCAGCTGCCGGGCCAGCAGTATAATGAAGATCAGCTTCACGATCTCCACCGGCTGGAGGTTCACGGGGATGCCCCGCACGCCCAGCCAGGCCCGGTTGCCGGTGTCGCCGTCCATGCCCAGGGGGGTCTTCAGCAGGAAAATGAGCACAAGGCTCGCGCCCAGGAGCCACTTCCAATATTTACTGATCTCGGCCAGGTCCAGCATACTCATGAGCACATAGGCCACGATGCCCAGGCACAGGGCCGCGAACTGGACGATGACATTTTTATACGAGCCTGTGTAGTGGGTGGCACTGGCGATCATCAGGCAGCCGAAAAGAGTGGTGCCGGTACACATAGCCAGCAGCACCAGGTCCGCCTGGCGGAAGCAGCCGATGATGAAGTCGAAAATTTTGCGCAGCATAGGGCCGGCCTCCTTTCGGATAGGATGAAAGAGAAAAGGGAAAGGGGAAAGATTTTTGGGTGCGGTGGAGTGTTACAAGGGGTGCGGTGGGCGACCCCTCAGTCACGGCTTCGCCGTGCCAGCCTGCCCACCGTCGTGCCAGCCGATTCCCGGCCACTGTCGTGGCCGCCAATCGGGGCACTTCCTCGAAATCGCCTCGCTTCTTCCGCCACTGGCGGCGCTTCGGCGATTTCCCCTTACGCAGGGGAGCCTTTTTTCATTTTCCCAGGTCAGTTTTGTCCGCAGGAAACACCGCGACAGTATATAGTTTACCACAAGAAGTTTTTTCTGTAAACGCCCCGTTCGCTCTTTTCTTTTGTTTTTTGCCGTGCTATAATAAATCGATTACAGGCAAGGAGGGTGAGAGCATGGTCTATCGGACGGAGAGCGCGGCGCAGACGGAGGCTTTGGGCCGGGAGCTGGGCGCGAAGCTGCGTCCGGGCAGCGTGGTGGCCTTTCGGGGCGGACTGGGCATGGGCAAGACCGCTTTCACCCGGGGTCTGGCTCAGGGCCTGGGCTGCGTGGGCCGGGTCACAAGCCCTACCTTTACCATTGTCAACGAATACCGGGGGAATATTCCCCTGTTTCACTTCGATATGTACCGGCTGGACAGCTCCGACGCCCTCTTCGACATCGGCTGGGAGGACTATCTGGACCGGGGCGGCGTGTGCGCCGTGGAGTGGAGCGAAAATGTGTCGGACGCCATGCCCGAGGGCACGGTGTATGTGACCATCGAGCGGACTCCGGAGGGCGAAAACGCCCGGAAGATCACCATTACAGGAGGCGAAGCACTGTGAAAACTCTGGCGCTGGAGACCTCGGCCAAGAGCGTGTCCGTGGCCGTGACGGAGGACGGAAAGGTGCTGGCCTCCTCTTACCAAAATATCGGCCTGACCCACAGCGTGACCTTGATGCCGCTGCTGGACGGGATGCTGCAAAACGCAGGACTGACGCTCCGGGACATGGACCTTTTGGCCGTGGCGGCGGGGCCGGGCAGCTTTACGGGGCTGCGCATCGGCGTTTCGGCTCTGAAGGGCCTGGCCTGGGCGGAGGACAAGCCCTGCTGCGGCGTGTCCACCCTGGAGGCTATGGCCCAGAACGGGCGGCTGTTTACAGGCACGGTGGTGTGCGCCATGGACGCCCGGCGGAGCCAGGTGTATAACGCCCTGTTCCGCTGCGAGGGCGGAAAACTGACCCGGCTGTGCCCGGACCGGGCCATCGGCCTGGAGGAGCTGGCGCAGGAGCTGAAAACGGACGACGCGCCCAAGCTGGTGATAGGCGACGGCGGGCGGCTGTGCTTTGACTATCTCAGCGGCCACGGCATCCCCTGCCGCCTGGCGCCGGAAAATGGGCTGTATCAGTCCGCCGTGGGCGTGGCCCTGGCGGCGGAGGACATGGCCCGCCGGGGCGAGACCATCAGCGGGCGGGACCTGGTGCCCACCTACCTGCGGCTTTCCCAGGCGGAGCGGGAGAGACTGGCCAAGGGGCTGAAAATTACGGTGGAGTGACGAGGGCGGAAAGGTTTTCGTTTACTTCGGTGCGGTGCGGACGACCCCTCAGTCACGGCTTCGCCGTGCCAGCCTGCCCACCGTCGTGCCAGCCGATTCCCGGCCACTGTCGTGGC
>CAVHCH010000003.1:0-3200 GCA_963634265.1 Bacteroidaceae bacterium
GGGGCGGCGGGCTGAACCGGGAGATTTTGGCAGACCTGCTGGACCGGGCGGCGGCGGAGGCCGGGAAGAAGGGGCTGGGCGTCAGCTGCGCGGTGAATGTGCGGCAGGCGGTGATCCAGCTGGACTTCGGCGCGGCCCGGGAGACGGAGGTGCAGCAGCCGGACGAGGGGCAAGAGTTAGAGGAAAGTTGAAAGTGGAAAGTGGAAAGATGGGGGCGTAACAAGGGGTGCGGTAGCCGCCCCCTCAGTCACGGCTGCGCCGTGCCAGCCTGCCCACCGTCGTGCCAGCCGATTCCCGGCCACTGTCGTGGCCGCCAATCGGGGCACTTCCTCGAAATCGCCTCGCTTCTTCTGCCACTGGCAGCGCTTCGGCGATTTCCCCTTGCGCAGGGGAGCCTTTGGAGTTACGGATCGCCACGGCCAGTTTGCGAACTGGCCTCGCAATGACATTTACTATATTCGATAGATGTGGATGATTTAGGAGGAATTGGGATGGCTAAAAAAACGGGGCGGAACACCAAGGCACGGATCGTGGCGGCGGCTTGGAAGCTGTTTTATGAGCAGGGGTACGAGGACACCACGGTGGAGGACATCGTGTTTGAGTCGGAGACCTCCAAGGGGTCGTTTTACCATTATTTTGAGGGGAAGGACGCGCTGCTGGGGTCGCTGCCGGTGCTGTTTGACGAGAAATACGAGGAGCTGCGGCCACAGATCGACCCGGAGGCGGACGCGATAGAATCGCTGGTGTTTTTGAACCGGGAGCTGTTCAACATGATCGACAACAGCGTGTCCCTGGAGCTGCTGACGCGGCTGTTTTCCTCGCAGTTGGTGACCCGGGGGGAGAAGCATTTACTGGACCGGAACCGGACCTATTTTAAGCTGCTGTATCAGATCATCCGGGACGGGCAGAGCCGGGGGCAGCTGCGCACGGACATGACCGCCAACGAGATCGGCAAGGCTTACGCCATGTTTGAGCGGGGGATGATGTACGACTGGTGCCTGTGCGGCGGGGAGTACGCCCTGGGGCGGTACAGCGCGATGATGATGCCGATGTTTTTGCAGGGGTTTCGGCCCGGGGAGTGAGGATTAAGTAATAGGGGAAAGTGAAGAGGTTTGGGGGGCGGGGGCATTCATGGGGTGCGGTAGTCGACCCCTCAGTCACGGCTTCGCCGTGCCAGCTCCCCTTACGCAGGGGAGCCTTTGAGACACGGATTGCCACAACCAGTGACATCGGTCACTGGTTTCGCAATGACACGGTTACAAGAAGTGCGGTACATACGGGGCGTCGAGGACGCCGCCCCCTACGGTTTTTGGATGGGATGTTTGAATTTTTGTATTGGTTTTGGGAAAATATTTTTTATTGGGCATGGATTATTATTGTTTTTAGTCTTGTTTATTTTCCCCTTATTTACTTATATATTTAGGGAATTATATTTACTCCGTATAGACTGGATTCTATACGGGGTTCTGTATTTTATTCTACTGTTTTTTATGCTATACTTGCGGATGTTGACGCAATTTATCTTTTCGGAGGGAAAATATGAAAATCAGCGAAGTTGTGGTATTTGTTATTTATTTGGTATTCATGCTGTCCATCGGCATATATTTCTTCTTTAAGAACCGCGACGGCGGGGAGAAGACTTATTTCCTGGGCGGGCGGCAGATGGGGCCGTGGGTGACGGCGCTGTCGGCGGGCGCGTCGGACATGAGCGCTTGGGTGCTTATGGGTCTGCCTACCTCTATTTACGCCCTGGGGCTGGGGCAGGTGTGGATCTCCGTGGGTCTGGCCATTGGCTACACCATCAGCTGGATCGTGGAAGCGCCCCGGCTGCGGCGGTTCTCTATCGTGGCCAACGACTCCATCACCATTCCCCAGTATCTGACCAACCGTTTCCTGTCTAAGTCCAAGGCTTTGCAGATCATCTGCGCGGTGATCTTCCTGGTGGCCTACACCGTGTACGCCGCCTCCAGCGTGAAGGCCTGCGGCACTCTGTTCAACACCGTCATCGGCATGGATGAGACGGCGGCTATGTATCTGGCCTCTATCATCATCATCGGCTACACCTTCCTGGGCGGCTTCTCCGCCGTGTGCTGGACGGACTTCTTCCAGGGGATGCTGATGCTGGGCGCGCTGCTCATTGCGCCCATTTTTGCCCTGTTTATGCTCAAGGGCGCGGGCGTTCACCCGGTGGACACCCCCAACTATTTCAACGCCTTCGGCAGCTGGAAGGACATCGTGTCCGGCCTGGGCTGGGGCTTGGGGTACTTCGGTATGCCCCACATTATCATTCGGTTTATGTGTCTGGAGTCTCAGAAGAGCCTGAAAAAGTCCGCCAAGATCGGCATTTCCTGGACGGTTCTTATCGTTATCTTCGCTGCGGCGGTGGGTATCATCGGGCGGCTGTTCCTGGGCTATGACGAGAGCATCAACGGCCACTCCCTGGTGTTCATCACCATGGTGCGCAAGATCTTCCCGGGCGTTATCTCCGGGCTGCTGCTGTCGGCGGTGCTGGCGGCGTCTATGTCCACGGCGGACTCGCAGCTGCTCATGGCGGCCAGCGCCTTTGCCAGCGATGTGTACAAGCCCGTTGTGCGCAAGGGCAAGGCCAGCGACAAGGAGATGATGTGGGCCGGGCGCATTGTGGTGCTCATCATCTCCGTGGTGGCGCTGCTCATCGCCTCCAACCCCAAGTCCGGCAGCATTATGTCCCTGGTGTCCAACGCCTGGGGCGTGTTCGGCGCGGCCTTTGGACCGGCTATCATGCTGAGCCTGTTCTGGAAGCGGTTTACCTTTGCGGGCGCTGTGGCGGGCATCATCGTGGGCGCGGCTGTGGACGGCCTGTGGCTGGCGTTCCTGTCCGGCACGGGGATCTATGAGATCATCCCGGCGTTTGCGGCCAGCATGGTGGCGGCTATTGTGGCTTCCCTGCTGAGCAAGAAGCCCAGCGCGGAGGTGGAGGCGCTGTTTGACAAGGCGCTGGAGCCGGAGGAGTAATTTATATAGTATATAGGAATAGGAAAGAGCGCTGCGGGGAACGCGGCGCTCTTTTTTTGTGGGGGTGGGGATGGTGCAAGTGGCGCAGGGGCCGACCCCTCAGTCACGGCTTCGCCGTGCCAGCTCCCCTTACGCAGGGGAGCCTTTTTTAGGGGACGGGGGTTACGGATTGCCACAGCCAGTGTGCGCACTGGCTTCGCAATGAC
>CAVHCH010000004.1:0-4064 GCA_963634265.1 Bacteroidaceae bacterium
GCTCCTCGGTGTACTCGCAGGCGGCCAGCACCATGTCGAAGTCACCGTTGCTCAGGGAGGTCACCAGGTTGTCGAAGTTCATGGCTTCCATCTGCAGCTCCATGCCCATGGAGTCGGCGATGTACTGGGCCACTTCCACATCGATACCGGCGAACTGGGTCATAGCGGAATCGGAGTAGAACTCATAGGGAGGATAGTCGGGGCTGGTGCCAACGACCAGCACGGGCTTGCCGCTCTCGCTCTTGGTCTCGGTGTCGGCGATCTCAGTGCCCACGGAATCGGGGGTGTTCACATCCAGAGAAGCGACCTTGTTCTCGATCTCCTTGATCTTGGCACCGTCGTCGGCGGTCAGCTCAGCGATGGCCTTGTTGATGCCGGGCAGCAGACCCTTGGGGTCGCCCTTCTGCACCAGAACGCGGTAGGGCTCCACATCGTTCCAGGTCACTACATTCTCCAGCACGGAGAGGGAATCGTCGGTGTTGTCTTTGGTGTCGTCGGCTTGCTTGCCGCAGGCTGCCAGGCTTGCGATCATCAGCAGGGCCAGCAGCAGGGATACGAACTTTTTCATTGTCATCTTTCCTTTCGATTTTTTTGAAATGGCTCTATATGATCCGCCGTGCGGTATATAGATGAACTTTGTTTTGGGGTGTTCCCCCTTGACAATGCATACTATACACTCCTGCTGCATAAATGTCAACACCTTTTTGCATAAAAATCCACAGAATTTGCCTGTTTTGTGAAAACTGACCGTTGAAAATAGGGGTAACTTAGCAAAACTACCGCAAAATATCCAAAGCATATTCTGCATATATGGATAGTTATACATATATGCAGAATAAAAGCCTCGCAGAGTTTGTGCCCGCAGGCGCAAAAAATTAAAATCATTTTCCCGAACGACATGTGCGTAAGGGAAAATACCTCTCAGGCTGCAAGTGTGGAATTTTGCTGCTTACGGCAAAATTATGCGCGCAGCAGACTGCAAATTTCTTTGTCGGAAAAATCCGCAGGATTTTTCGACAGTGAAAAAAAGAGGATGGAACCCAACCGGGCTCCATCCCATGATAAAACAAATATGTACTTAATCCACCAAAATGCGCCCCGCGCCGTAGTAGTTGCTGGCCCAGTAGTCGCTGTACAGGGAAGCCACCACCACGCCGTAGTCGCTGGCATGGATAAACTGGCCGCCGCCGATGTAGATGCCCACATGACCGATGCCGGAGTAGAAGAACACCAGGTCGCCGGGCTGCAATTCCCAGCGGGAAACGGGCTGGCTGGCGTAGTATTGGGCAATGCAGCCGTGGCGCAGGGAGATGCCGTAGTGGGCGTAGAGCTGCATGGTCAGACCCGAGCAGTCGGTGCCGGAGCGGCTGGCGCCGCCGTACACATAGGGCGTGCCCAGGAAGGTGTAGGCGTAGTCCACAATGGACCCGCGCAGGCCGCTGCTGCCGGACACAGTCCCGGAGCCAAAGGACACGGTGTAAGAGGTTTTCTTTCTCGCGTCGATCTCCGCCTGGGTGCGCACGGCGTCGGTGCCGTCGTATTCGTCGTAGTCCACGGGGGTGCAGACATCGGCGGAGATGTACCCGCTGAAGCTGCTGAAGGACACCAGATACCACCGGCCCGTTGCGTCAATATCCTTGAGCTTAGCCACCTTGCCGGAGGCGATGGTGTTGCCGCTGTCGCCGCTGCCCGCGCTGGAGTAAACGGTGGCGCTGCTTGTGAGCTTCACGCCGTCATACTGGCCCAGCAGAGCCAGATTCGCGGCCAATTGCTCCCGCTGCGCCTGCTGGGTGAGGGCCTCGGCCTCCATCTCGTCCAGAGCCAGGAACTGTAATTCATTCAGGGAAGCATCCGATCCGCCCGCAGGCAGACCGCTCTCATAAAGCCGCTGGGTGCTGGCCTGCCCGGACACAAACCCGGTGTCCAGCCCCGCGTCCGCCAAAACGGCCACTGCCTGGTCGTAATCCTCCTCCGTCAGCTCCACCCGCGCCATATCATCGGCGTAGGCAATGGACAGAGTGGAAATAAACACGGCCACCGCCAAACAAAGACTGCATAGCTTTCTCGACATAAATAAAGGACCTTCTTCCGTTGGGAGTATGGGTTCTCTCGCTAACAGAGCCCAGTATAACACAAGTCTATCAAAAAAGCTACACAAAAATTACAAAATAATTACAAAATTTTCAAATGGTTAAAATTTACCAAAAAACCTCTCAACTTTTTGGCACCCAAAACCCCACCGCACCTCTTGAATGCGTCCGTAGGGGCGGGGTTCTACCCCGCCCGACTTCCCATATATTTCCCAATAAAACCGTAGGGCGGGCTGACCACAGCCCGCCGCCCTGTCTTGCACCGCACCCCGTGAAAAAACCTGTCATTGCGAGACCAGCGCGAACGCTGGCTGTGGCAATCCGCATCTCAAAGGCTCCCCTGCATAAGGGGAGCTGTCACGGCTCCGCCGTGACTGAGGGGTCGACGCCCCCGTTACGCCTTCTCCTCAAACTTCCCCTGCAACCACTCTTTCAATTCCTCCACGCCCGCGTCGTCCCAGGCAAAATTCTTCTCCTCCACATCCGTGGCCACCTCATAGCAAAAATGCGTGTACACCGCCGCGTGGATCAAATTGTTCTCCTTGTCATTGGCGAACCGATACCGAAACTCCCCAATGCTCCCCGTATACACAAACGCCCGCTTGAACCACCGCGGCGTCAAAACCTCAAAATTCGGATGCATGTCCGTCCTCCTAACATACCAATGTAAAATAAGTATACCACGCCCGCCCCTACCCGGCAACCCAAAATACAGGATTCACATTCCATTATAAATATGGTATAATCAGAAAAAATAATTTCCGAAAGGAGTCATTTCAATGGAAAACGCAGTGAAACGCATCGGCGTCCTCACCAGCGGCGGCGACGCCCCGGGCATGAACGCCTGCATCCGGGCCGTGGTCCGCTCGGCCCTGGGCCGGGGCATCGAGTGCGTGGGCATCCGCCGCGGCTGGAGCGGCCTTATCAACGGCGATATTATGCCCATGGATTCCTCCAGCGTCAGCCGCATCATCAACCGCGGCGGCACCATGCTCTATACCGCCCGCAGTGAGGAGTTCCGCACCGAGGCGGGCCAGCAGCGGGCCGTGAATACCTGTAAACTCCTGGGCCTGGACGGCGTGGTGGCCATCGGCGGCGACGGCACCTTTCGCGGTGCCCAGGAGCTGAGCAAGCACGGCATCGCCGTGGTGGGCATCCCCGGCACCATCGACGAGGACATCGTCTGCACCGACTATACCATCGGCTTCGATACCGCTGCCAACACCGCCGTGGAGTGCATCGATCGCCTCCGCGACACCATGCAGTCCCATGAGCGCTGCGCCGTGGTGGAGGTCATGGGCCGCCACGCGGGGTATCTTGCCCTGTATGTTGCCATGGCCGTGGGCGCTACCGCCGTGCTGGTGCCCGAGGTGCCTTATGATTTTGAAAAGCAGGTGGTGGAGAAAATTCGCCGTGCCCGCCTGGGCGGCAAGACCAACTTCATGATCGTGGTGGCCGAGGGCGCCGCCAGCGGCATCGCCGTAGGCGAGCAGATCAAAAAGGAACTGGGCCTGGACCCCCGGGTCACCATCCTGGGCCATATCCAGCGGGGCGGCAGCCCCACGGCTCACGATCGGGTCATGGCCACCCGCATGGGCGTAGAAGCCGTCCGCGTCCTGGCCGAGGGGCGCTCCAGCCGCGTCATTTGCTACCGCGATGGCCGCATCATCGACATGGACATCGACGAAGGCCTCCGTATGCAAAAGACCCTGGACCCGGAAGAATTAGCCGTCATGGAAACCATGACCGGCGTGTAAAAATAGCAGAGAATAGCAGGGAAGAGGTGCAGAGTTTTTTCTCTGCACCTCTTTTCTAAAGAGCGCGTAGGGGACGATGCCCACATCGTCCCGCCCCACCGCACCCCTTGCAAAACCCCCTGTCATTGCGAGGGCGCCCCGCGCCCGTGGCAATCCGTACCTAAAGGCTCCCCTGCGCAAGGGGAGCTGTCACGGCTCCGCCGTGACTGAGGGGTCG
>CAVHCH010000005.1:0-21326 GCA_963634265.1 Bacteroidaceae bacterium
CTCCTCTGGCTTTCTCCCAACGAGTTCACTGTCCAATATGTTTGACAAACCTACATAATTTGAAATATTCCATAAACAATTTGAATTGAATTTCCCTGCCCGACATGTTAAAATGGCATAAAATAAATTTTCTTTAAGGAGGTCTTCTCATGACCTACACCGCTCAATACAGCTCTCCTCTGGGGGCCATCACCCTCGCCTGTGACGAGAGCGCCGTCATCGGCCTTTGGTTCAGCGGCCAAAAGTACTTCGGCAGCGTCCTCCCGGCGCACGCCGAGGCGAAGGAGCACCCCCTGCTCCGGGACGCCATGCGCTGGCTGGACATCTATTTTTCCGGCCAATGCCCCGATTTTCTCCCGCCTCTGCGCTATGACTCCACCCCCTTCCGCAAGGCTGTGTGCGACATCATGCTGACCATCCCCTACGGCGAGACCATGACCTACGGTCAGATCGCCCAAGAGCTGGCCCAGCGGCAGGGCCGGGAAAAGGTGTCCGCCCAGGCCGTGGGCGGCGCGGTGGGTCACAACCCCATTTCCCTGCTCATCCCCTGCCACCGGGTGGTAGGCACCGGCGGAAGTCTCACCGGCTATGCCGGCGGCCTCGACCGCAAGATGCAGCTCCTCCGCCTGGAGGGCGCGGACATGAGCCACCTCTTCGTCCCGAAAAAAGGGACCGCACTTTAAAAGGAGTCGCCCCATGCTCATTGCAAAAGCAACCGAAAAAATGCTCGACTTTTATAAGGGCGACCTACATGACATTGACCATTTCCTCAAGGTCTGGGCCCTGGCCAAGACTATCGGTGAATCGGAGGGACTGGACGCCCACACCCAGCAGGTCCTGGAGCTGGCCGCTGTGGTGCACGACATCGCCTGCCCCCTTTGCCGGGAGAAATACGGCAACACCAACGGGAAAAACCAGGAGCTGGAAAGCCCGCCTCTGGTGGATGCCTTTCTGTCCGATTTGCCCGTCAGCCCCCAAGACGCCGCCCGCATCTCCTGGCTGGTGGCCCACCACCACACCTATACGGATGTGGACGGCCCGGACCACCAGATTTTGCTGGAGGCTGATTTCCTGGTCAACGCCGGGGAGAGCGGCTTTGCGTCCTCGGCCATCCAAAACGCCCGCGCCCGCCTGTTCCGCACCCCCACCGGCCTGCGGCTGCTTGACAGCATGTATTTGCGCTGAACCGCCCCGCAGACAAGCAAGCAGGGAGACACCCATTGCCGTGTCTCCCTGCTCTTTTGTTTTATCCCGCAATTTGGTTTTCAATGTCGCACAGCAGGAACACGAAGTAGCTCTCCGCCGTATAATTCCCGACGGCCTTTCCGCTTTCGTCCAGCCCCGTCACCTTCGCCACCAGGCGATAGTTGGTGAGAATGCTTTGTGTGCTTTCAGGCGTAGTCATCTGCCCGCGCACATAACTCAAATCCACCGTCAGCGTATAGTCGCCCGTGGCCTTCGAGCCATCCAGGTTCAGCATCCCGCCTCCAGGGCTTACCGTTCCCAAAGTCCCCAACAGGTTTGTTTTATCATTATAAATATGCTTGTCGTTTTCGGCATCATACTGCTTCTGATAGAGGAAGAACTCCACCTGGGCCGACTTGATTTTCGCCCGGTCCACCTCCGGCACGGCGCTGAAATCCGCTGTCAGCTTGAACTGGATCACGCCGCTGTCCGTGCTGTCTGTTGACACCGCGCCCATGTTGATGGCCTGGTACTTGCGGTCCACCGGGATCACCGTCAGCTTCACCGGCACGGCGCTCTTGGCTCTAAAGCTGCTGGTAGACCCCTCCAGCTTGCTGCCGCTGGTGTAGTGGGCCCGGTCGCCTGAGATGTAAAAATCATCGTACAGCTGATACTCTAAGCCCTCGTTGAACATCTGGTTGAAGTCACCGGGCGACACCCCGGAGAAGTCCAGCGTTAGGGTAAAGTCATCCTCCAGGCGGTTGTCGCTTTTGCTTGCCCGTTCCACAATGTTCCCGAGCTCGTAGCGCACCGTGGAGGTGGCCGAAGTGATGCTGGTGGCCAGCAGGGTCTTGCCGTCCTTGTCCGTCAAAAGCACTTTCGTCCCGACGGGTAAGGTGGCGGCCACTTTATTTTCACCGCCTCTGATCTGGAACACATGGGTCCCGTAGAGGCTGCGGCCCTGCATGGCAGTGATATAGTTCGCGGGGAAATCCACCTGCACATGGGCATTCACCACCAGCTCCTTGCCCACCACATTGGAGAAAGTGGCGGTGGAGGTGGTCAACTTCAGATCGCCCGTAGCCTTGCCCCACACATTCACGGTGTAGGTGTTCCGATGGGGCCGGACAACGATGTTCTTGTCATTGTCCGCCACCGTAGCCCGCAGCGTATACTGCATCAGTTCCTCCGCCGTCTGGGGGATCACCACCAGGATATACCGCTCCACATGCGGATAGTTCTCGTCCGTACACAGATGATCCTCCAGCGCATTCTGCACCACATCCGACAGGAGCTTCACCTGGAACGCTTCATTCTCGTTGCGGGTAAAATCACTCAAATTCAAGTCATAAATATCCTCTGTGGCGGTATAGTAATAGCCTCTGAACCCGTAAGCCTTGGGGCTGTTCAGGTCCACCAGCACGAATTTAGTGCCGGAAACAAAGGCGTTCTTCGTGCCGCCGGAGCCGCCATCCGGGGTGCCGGACTCGATGTACTTGGCGAAATTGAAGTCCTCGATTTTCTTGGCCGTGTCGTTGTACGCATACTCCACATAGAGGGAATATTTGCTGCCTGCGGACACATCCAGACTTTTCTTCCCGGTGCCCAGGAACGAGCTGATCTGGTACACCTCGCCCTCCAGAACGGAAATGTTGGACTGGTACTCCAAGATCTGCGGATAATACACCACAATATCCATGGAGTAGCTCTGCGCCGGAACGGCGGCGGACTGGAATGTCAGCTTCAGCACCGTCAGGGACTTGTTCTCCGACTCCAGGTCATCGTACTTTCCGGCGATAAATTTCTTCGCGGTGGTGTCATAGAGCACGCTGCCCTCCCCTGTTGCCTGCAAGGTCAGCGTCCCATCGCTTCCGAGGGTGTAGCGGTCCGCCTGGGCCTTGAGGGTAAAGGCATCGCCCATGTCGCCGTAGCCCCCGCCGGTGATCAGATTCAAGAAGCCGGACATGGTCTCATTGGTGCCGCCGTTGATGTGGAGCACGGGGAGGTCTGCATTCTGCGTAATGGTCATTTTCTCCGCCAGCGCAGACAGGTTTTTGACCCCCGTGTCCGTCAGCTTCACGGTGTCCTTCCAGGCGGCCCAGCCGTCCAGGTTGGCATTGAGATAGTCGGGCGTAGCGCTGCCATCCGTCGCAGTCACCGCATCGCCGTTGAGCTTACCTGTGTCCACAGGCGTAATGCCATGATCCGCCAGCGCATCCGCCGGGGTGTAAGTCGTGTTGTTTTTGTCAAAATACTCCGCCTCAAACACCGACGGCGCCCCGTACCCGGCAAAAATCACCGCGCTGCTGCTACTACTGCTCTCCGCCCTAAACCGCTGCTGCTGGTTGACATTCGTTCCGGCCTCACTGCTCAGAGCAAGAATATTGGCCGTACCCTTGTTCTCATAGCCGATCAATCCAACTCTGTTGTAATCCGTTCCGGCCACATCCGTGGGCTTCGTGGTCGTCATCTTCAAAATGTCGGCAATAGACTTCACAGAACTGGTAAAGGCCATGTCATTGTCCTTCATCAGAATACTGCTGCCGTTTAAGATGCCATTGTCTCCAATTGTATCAACAATGCCGCCGGCACTTATTTTACTGCCATTCCCGCTGCGGAGCATATTGTCTGCAAAATACAGGCCATCCAGCGAAACAGGCTTCCCAACCGTGTTGAAGATCCCGCCCAGTGAGCTGTCGATCGATTGTATGTAATTATTGAAAACCTTAATATTTTGCAGAGAAGTGGACGCGCCATCAAAGCCCCGGAGAACACCCGTCGCCTTTCGCCCCGCAATAATACAGTTAGACAACACCGCATCCGTCACATCCACGGAGATTTGGTTCACATTTCCCAAAAGGCCGCTGGCGAACACATCGTCGCCCGAAGTCTTGGTCGTCACAATGTACACAGGGCCGAACTCCCCGCCGGAAACCCTCACACCGTTCACCACCACCGCATTTGCATTGTCATTTTGCACATGCCACGGGATCAGTCCCGCCGAGCAAGAACGGCCAACGATGTAAAGCGGGTTATTTGTTGCTTGAATGTCGAGACCTGTAAAGCTGTAATTGGCCCCGCTCTTGCCCTCGCCCACAACGCCGCCGCCATTGTTGTAGCCCAGGATCACTGTGGAAGCAGCATCGGAACGGATAGCACTGTTTTCAATGCTGACCTTGCCAAATGCAATGCCCGCAAAGCCGCCTGCATTGCCGTCTGAATTTGCATTGCTGCTCAAAGCGTAGGCTGCGGCGTTCTTGATCTTTTCGTATACCGGGTCTTTGATGTCAACGGTCGATGTTGCGCTCACAGCGTAATCAACAGGCGCTGTTGTATTATTCAGCGCTGTGCCGGAAAACACCACGCAGCCGTCCAGCGTGCAGTCTGTAAAGTTCAGCGATGTCGCCGCTCTTCCCACAAAACCGCCCGCGTCAAAGTTGCCGGTGCTGGAATATCTCTTCGAGGAAGTACACAAAATAGCCGTTTTCGATATGCTTACCCCAGACATGGATAGGGTGGATAGGGTCTGTTTGTTCAACGCTGTCCCGACGATGCCTCCCGCATAAATGCAGTTATTGTCGTAGTTGTAAGTCCCGCCATAGGTATTCATCACTTGGATGACGGAATTCTCTACATACACATCATTAAATCGGGCTGCGTCATTTGCGTGTACGCGCAGATAGGCAAACAGTCCACCGGTGCTCAGCACACCCCTGGCATCCAATCCAGTCACATAGCAGTGATTCACCACATAGGGTATGCTTTGGGCTTTCGCGTTGTACTCCTGGCTGGCAACAAATCCGGCGGCCCAGCCGGGAGAGCGTACGGTCAGATCCTCGATTTCTGCCGTGTCAAAATAAGCATTCAGGGCATAACCCATATAGCCGCCCACGCAGAATGGAGCATCGGAAACCTTGTCTGTGACCTCGTTGCCGTTCAGATCCACAAACCCAAGAGCCATCGTACCCGTCAGCTTAATATTCTTAAAAGTAATGGGATTATTGGCATTTTGTCTTTCCTCAACCAAACCCAGATTCTTATATGCGTCCGGCTCGTAATTACCCCACGACTTATAATATTGCTTTATATCCGTGTTCAGCTTGATGACCGTTTTTGCCCGGCCTTGATCGTCCGCCAAACCCGTCACTTTCTGAATATTGTAGCAGTTCTTCCCCCCCAATGGGCTTCCCAACCCCCGGAAAGCATTGGGATACTGGCTCAGGTCGTATTCCTCCGCCGTCAGCGCCAGAGAAAACTCTGTCCATCGCATATCATATGCAGAATTGAACCCAAAGTACGACAGAAACAGGCTCTTACCTCCCCCACTCAGGTCGTCCTCATACCGACCGCTTGTGAGGGTCACCGCCGTGATATTCTTCTCCCCCACCTCATGATAATCGCCGTGGCGGGAAAGGGCACTCTGTCCATATCCAAGATATTTGGAGACATACTCCAGCGCGCCGCCGCTCATGGCAAAGCCCAGCATCAGCAGGTCGTCGGTGTCAGCCACCGTGATCGTCACGCTGGTGCCTCCCACGCTCGCGCAGCCCTTTGCCAATCTTTCGTTGGTGATCGCAGGAATGGAGAAATTCTTCGCCGTGTTGTCATACGCCTGGTCGTTGGACATAGCGTAACCGCTGATGACCTTACCCACATAGGGATTATAGTAATAATAGCTCCCATAGTTCGTCATATCTACGGGTGCCGCGCCCAAGCCGCGCAGAGACACGCCGCCGCCGGAGATCAGGCCCACATAGCCGCCATACACCGAAGTAATATGCCCCGCCTGCAATGCCTCCACCTTTACGGATACAGAATCGATCAAATTATCTCCGCCGACGATCCAACCAATAACACCGCCGAAATGCGTCGTACCTGTGCTTGCAGCAGTAGTAGAATCAATCGTGCTGGTAGCCTTATTGACGCCGAACTCACTGCCCGACAGCCCCACATTTGCATATCTCAGCTCCAGCCCGTACACCGCGCAGCCGTTGGCCACATTTATAAATCCACAGTAGCCCGTGTTGCTCACATTTGTATTGCCGGGCAAAGAGATAACGGTTCTGTTGTCCGCGCCCACAATGACCCCGTGGAACGGATATTGCTCCGAGCCGATACCCGTAAACTCCATATCCGTTAGGTTAAGAGGCCCATCGATCTTGAAGTACGCCCCCCGCAGATACTCCCGCAGGGTCGCCGCATCCAAGGTCATCGTCCCGCTCGTCAACACCCCGGATGCCGAAGCGGTATACACATCACAGTCGGTATAGTCCAAATTGGTACCATTTGCCTGGGGATAGTTGACGACCCAATCCTGTGAGAAGGAATAAGTGTCGCTCATGGTCACAAAATTCGTCAGCGCCTCAAGCTGTGCAGCTCTTTCGATGACATAGGGGTTCTCATAGGTACCCCAGCCCCGGTCAAGATTCACGCTCTTGCGGTTCACCCGCAGGCCCGCGCCGCCGTCCATGGTTGCGGCCACATAGGGCATATACCCGGTAGAAAACGCCGTGTTTGTGCCGCTCGTTTGGGTCGGTTGTGTATTGGGGTCCACCAAAATCTCCTGGTCGTAGTACTCATACTGCTTGGGATTGGTGGAAATTTCCGTACCATAGGTCACGGCGTTCTTGTGGCCGCCGTCCCAGTCCTCCGCCAGGTTGAAGTTATAAATATACGCGCCCGTGCCGTTCACGCAGTTGATGGACTCAAAGTAGCTGGCCTTGGTGAAAATGGACTTCGTTTCCTCCGCCGCGAACACCACATTCTTAAAGGTCACGGAGATGTTGGAGGACGCCGTGCCGTTGTTTTCATTAGCCACGCCGCCGCTGCCGATCAGTGCGCTGGCCGCCTTAGCGCCGTCTGCGTAAGTGTCCTGCTTGCCGACCTTCTCATAAGTTTCCTCCGTATACTGGGAAACAGAGGTAATGGTGCCGGTGACATTGCTGCGAATGCTGTTAATCAGCAGCGGCGTGGCCATGCCGTCCACCGTCAGCCCGTCAAAAAACACCCTCTCCACCTTGAAATTGGCGTCCGCCGTCACGGTGGCGGTCCGGCTGCCCTCCACCACGCCGCAGATGAACGCGCCGGAGCTGCTGCTTTTGTTGTAGTTCACAGGGAAAATTTTCCCGCTTAGGGTAATATTCGTAAGCGAAGCAGTCACGCCCGTGTCCGAGGCAACCACATCGGACAAAATGCCGCTCTGGATGCCGAACATCTGACCCGTCCGGGGCAGGTCCGCCACGGAATAGCCAAAGGTCAGCTTGTGCCCGCTGAAATCAACGGTCACCCCCTCCTTCTTCGTGGGATAGAAGGAGTAATTGGTCATGTCGATGTCCTTGCTGGCCCCGGTGATGTCCGTGATGGCCGTGGGGAAGCTCTCCGCCCGCACATAGTCCGGCAGCGCGCCCTGCACATAGTCGTACACATGCCAGTAGATCACATCCGCCGGGGATTCGGCCACAGCTTTGGGCGTATGATGTCCCGTCACCGCCTGGTCCAGCTTGGCGATGTTGAAATAATACCTTGTATTGCTGTTTTGCCGGGCCGAGATCAAGCTATACCAGCCACTGCTGGCAGGAATCTCACCGATATTTGCGCCCGTCTCCACTGTCACCAGTCCGCCGGTGGCAGCAACATTCATAGATGCTCGGGAAACAATATTCTTCCCCACGAACAGGTCAAACCCGTCCTCTGTCACAGTCTGGAACCCCGACGGGTCGCAGTTGACCACCACAAACGCCTGGGAACCCTCTGCCACCAAAATACCCCTTGTGGCATTATTCGATGTAAAGGTAGAATCTTTTACAGAGAAGCCCTCGTTTACCGTCAGCTTGCCGTCCAGGTCGTAGATCAGTCCGCCCACGGACGCATTATTGCTGCTGACCGTCCCCTGCCAGGACCCATCCAGCACCAGCTTGCACTTTTTCACTGTGTGACCGATCAGGCCACCCGCGCCGCCATTGTAACTATTGGCAACCGAAGTAATGGACGCATCTTGAGCTGTGGTCCCAGTCATGTCCACATCCACATAAGCAGTACACGACAACTCGCCGAAACAACCGCCTATACGAGCATTCGATATATTGACTTTTTTATCAATGATGGTGCTGACAGTATTGTTCGTAAAAGTGACCTTCGCACTCGGAGTCGCCACGCCCACAGCGCCGCCCAGGAAAACTCTATCAATGCTGTACCCGCTCTCCTGGACGATATTTGCAACCAGAGTGCTTCCCGTGATAGAAAAGGTGTTGCCAAAAACATAGCCGATAAAACCACCCACATAGAGGCTTCCACCTGCACTTCCTTGTGAAAGTGTCAGCTTCACCTTCGTGGTGCAGTCCGAAATCGTTACCGTTCCGTTCTTGCTATAAGCCGCCAAGCCGCCGAAGAAGAATCCCGTCGGTGCGCCTGCGTAGTGCTTCACATCTCCGGCCACGGTGAGCTTCTCCACCGTTCCCCCATTCATAGAAGCAAATGCGCCCATACAGTTGCGCTTATTGACCGAAGCATCATCCTTCAGCAAGCCCACATTGGCAGATTCCGCCCCCTGCACCCGGGCACTCTCACCGATCGACAAAGTCAGCGTATGCCCACCGCCCAATATCTTGCCGGTGAAAAAAACATCCACTTCGTTGGCCGGCGTAAACTGCTCCACGCCGCTGCCCTGCAAGTTAATGTCTCCTGTCAGAGTAATAGTGGCCGAAAGCAGGTTTATATAATTGTTCGCCGTGATATTGTTTACCCCGCTGACCGCGCCGTGGGTGTGCAGCGTTAGGGCCAGCTTGGCCGCGTCCGCCGCAGAAGTCAAGGTAATATTGGTCGAAGAGGTCAAGGGATCCTGCACAGACACCGTATGACTTGCAGCATCAAAGGTGAGAATATTTAGCTTATCATTGCGCAGGATCTGCCCGTAGTTGCCCACATCATTGCTGGTGAGATTCCCGGCGCGGGTAAAGGCATAACCCGTGTCCGCGTACAGCAGCGAATTGGTCTGGGTACGCACAATGTGCCCGGAGCTGACGGAACTGTCCGTGATAGCCCCGGCCAGGCGCAGCACCGTCCCGAGCTCGGTTTGGGAGACCAGCACCGATGCCTGTCCGTTATTTGCGTAAGTGATGCTGCCCACATCCAAAACGGCCTCTTTCGCGGCCTGACCCACCAGGTCGCCCACGCCCGCCTGCAGCGCAGCATTCATGGTGTTGTTTAGCGTGAGGTTATCCAGCTTGCAGTAAGCGTTCGCCTCCACGCAGCCCACAGCGCCGCCCAAAGCGCCGGAAAGACCGCTGCTGGCAAAGGAGTTCGTCACCGTCATGCCCCCGCCTACCGTCACATCGGAGCCCCCGGCCACCCGGCCAATAACGCCGCCATAGTTGCCCGCTGTCATAGAATTAAATGTAAAGGTGAAAGCCTTGCCACTCGTGATCGTCACAGCCTTTTTCGCTGTAAGCAGGCCGAAGTAGCCACCCACGCTGTGTCCCGCCGCGCCGCCTGTGCCGCTGAATATGGAAGAATCCACAGATACATCCGTAAATTGAGCCGCTTCCTTAGCCGTAAAGCTGCCGATAAAGCCGCCCACATAGCCGCTTTTTTCAAAGGTATTGTCCGCGAGGGCAAAGCTGCCCACCGGAGCCGCTGTGGCCTGCCCCACCGCGCCACCCAGCACAGGCAGGGTAGCCGGGGAGGTGAAAGTGCAGCCCGAAACGGTGCAGGTTTTCTCCGCCGCCACCGTGATAGCGCCGTCGGACTGCCCAGCCACGCCGCCCGCGTAGGCCCCCGTAGCTGTAAAGGCATTCACCGTTACATTATCAGAAAATTCAACTGTTCCCGTTTCCGCGTTCACGCCCACCAGGCCCGCGGCATAGTCAGCCGCCGCCGTAGCGCTGCCCGTATAGGTGCTGGCGCTGGTCACGAAGAAAGTACCCTTGTTCTCGCCCACCAGCAGTCCCGCGTGGCCCTTACTCTCCGTGGAAACCGCAAAATTCACATTGCCGGTAGCCACAGAGACCGCCGCGCCCTCGTCGATCACGCCGAACAGGCCGCCCACGCTGCCCTCGGTGGTGGTCAGTATATACTGGGTGTCCAGATTGAAAGAATCCCCCAGGTCAATGGTGACTTGGTTCCCGCCATCCGCCACCACAGTGGCGGCCACAAGGCCCGCCGTAGCGTCAGCGGACACGGTGACGGCGGTCTCATTTTCCTTCTTCGTAGCGAACCGGAAACCGCTGATGTCCAGCGCTCCATCCGTCGTTATGGTAAGTTTCTTGCACAGGGAAAAAGGCCCATCCGTGTGGGCGACCAAATAACAGTTATTTGTCCCCACGCTTCCCCCCTGCGTGGTAATAGACGCCTCATTGGACAAATTGTTGAACAGCACATCCCACCCGCTAATCTTCAGGTAGGTCGCTCCGGGCACTTCGGCCATAAAAATGCTGCCCTTAAAGGGATGTTCGTCGTTGCCGATTCCATAAAAACTGCTATTCAAATCACCCGCAACTACTGTCAAATCCCAAGTGGCTCTTGCAGAAATTTTGAAGGTACACCCCTCCAGGCTGTCAGACTGGGACACCCTGGCCAGGGTGATAAAGCCGTCGGCGCCGTTAATATTGAACACATTATCCTCGGCGTGCGTAATTCCTCCGTAGGAATCATTCGTTCCGCCCACCGTAAGGTTCAAAATATTGCTCGCATCCAGCGCATACCCCGCCGGTATATCCGCCGCATAAGCCCGGCTCCACCAGGCCAAAGCGATCACCGCCACCGCCGCCAGAGCCGCAAAAACGCACGCAGCCCAGCGCAGCGACAGCACGCCCGCTCTCCCCTTCTTATTTTTTTGCAATCTACTTTTCATACACATTCACCTGTTATCCGTGTGTCGAGATCTGCTCCCACTTTATAAAGCTCTCCAGGTCCGTCCAGTTATAGCTATTCTTCGCCCAGGGGTTGTCCTCGTCAGCCACCCCCTGCACGCGCATAAAGGAGAGCCGATTATAGTAGTTGGCCTCCTCGGTAATGACGATGTATTTATCAAATCCATCGGTGGCATCGTCCAAGGTCTGAGCCTTAAACTCGTTATGCTCCATCAGCGTCAGCTTATCCGACTGCCATAGGATCCGCAAAACGCCGCCCTCCGGCGGCTCGCCCATCATAGAGATGCCGTAAATAAACGCCGCGTAGTCCTCGATGTCCACCGTGCCCTCGGTCTTTTCAAACGCGCAGTCCACATGGAACCCCTCCGACCGGGACGGCACGATGCACGCCCCCAGCATCCGGCTTGCCATATACCGGGGCGTGTCCGGCACGGCCACCATCAGCAGGTTGGGAAATGTATTCAAGTCGTCGCCTGTATCCGCATTGAAATTCACTAAGATTGCCAGCTCCGACGCCTTTTTCCCCTCCAGCGTAGCCGTAAATATCGGCGTATCTTTCGCGGTGCTTGCATCCACCGTCACTGTTTTATCAGTGCCATAAGTGATGGTATATTTTCTATCCCTATCGCCGCTGTCGCCCAGCCAGGCATACACGGAAAAGGTCAGGTCGAAGTCGTTATACTCCCCCGTGGAGCGGTCGTAGTTGTAAAAACTGATGCTCTTGGCCGCGGTCCCCAGGGGCCGCACCACATTGTTCGCCGCGTCGTCAAACCCGGAAACGCTGCTGAGCACATCGCTGGAAAAATTATGCTTTCGATTCACGAACACATCCTTGAAGTTGCCCTTTCCGTAGTAGGCCGCCAGCGCCAGTGTCACCGACAGCACCGCCACGATCACCGCCCACAGGGCCGCAGGCAGCCGTTTCTGCTTCCGTCTCACGCCGACTCACTCTCCCTCTTGGTGCCGCCCTGGGTCACGATGTACACCACATCCGTTTCCTTCTCCAGCTCCGCCTCGGAGATGTTCTCCTTCCAGGTCACCTGGAGCACATAAAACCGATACGCCTCCGTGTCATTGAGCTTGGCATAGATGTCCGATTCTGTGGCAGCATACTCCTTAAACTCGTCGCTGTATGTCTTATACACGCCCCGGTTCAGATGCTCCTGCTGATAAGCTGCATTAGGATTTCTCTCCTTGGTATAGCTGACCGTTGCTTTCCAGCTCTCGTCCGAAGTGGTATAGTTAAAATAGCAGTCTTTCCCATCCAAAGTCCGCTTCTCATAAGCCATGTTTGCGTCGGCTTTATCGGTAATGCTCTTCACCGGGTACAGGTCGATGATCATGCCGATATTCTCCGTGTGGATCACACCCAGGTCATAGTATTTCACCGCCCCCTTGTAGGCCGGGGCCACGCAAAACACGGCGTTGTAGGTCTTGTTGATCTCCAGGCCGTCCAGGTCAAAGGAGGTCATCTCCTGCAAATTGTCGTCCCGGATGTAGATGACCGGCGGCATCTCGATCTCCATATCCACGGACCGGCTGCGGTTGACCAGGGCAAACCAGGCCACCGCCGTCACGCACATCAGCACCGCCAGCACAATGACCAGCAGGCTTCTCTGTGGAGTTTTCTGATTCGTCTCCTGCATAGCCGCTTACTCCTCCTGTACGATCAAATCAAAGCAAATGTGCTTCAGCGTGGTGCCGATGATGTGGTCCGCCCGGTTGTAGCCGTCCTCGGACTTTTCGCCGCTCTCAAACATTTCCGACAGGTGTGCCTCGCTGCCGTAATATGCCGCAATCTTCGTTCTATCTGCCTCGGCAATGAGCGTGCCGCCCGTGAAAATATCGCTGTACCACGGCACCCACACCCAGTACACCGTCACCGCCTGCTCCTGCCCGGTAGCCGAGACCTTCTGTTCCTCCCCTTCGGAGATCCACCCGGAGTATGTGCCGCTCTCGCTCTTCTCGCGGAAAAGCAGCAAGTGCGCCTTCACCAGGCTCAAGGCCGCCGTCCGCTGGTCCTCCTCTGTCCCGGCGTAAAAGCCCTCATTGTCGGTAAATTCGTTATTCTTCACCGTCAGCACATAGGAAAAGTCAAATTCCGTCCTGCCCGGGTCGTACACATAAAAGGTAAACTGGCCGGAGACCCCGGGCCGGATGCCTGTTAAGTTCTCCCCACCAAAATGCTTCATATCAGCGGAGGGCTCCATCACGGCGATGTTCTTCCCGCCCTTTTCCGCACGGATCTCCAAATTTCCCTTGGCCGACACGCTCATGCCGGTGGCGGAGGCCTCCGCGCTGTCGGAGAACCAGCTAAAGCCCACCGTGGCCGCGAAAACCGCAAACGCGATCACCGCCGCCGCGATCAGCAGCCCCAGTAAAGCCGATGTTCTTTTTGACACGGATGCCCCCTCCTTTCTCTGACCCTCTCAAAAAAGACAAAACGCCGCAATATCCATGATATTGCAGCGTGGCTGACTTTTCCGAAAAAAGTCCCGATAGCTTTGCGTCGCCGCCTCACGACGGTTTTGCCCAACAGATTCAGTTTTTCGGCCCCGGCCCATTTCCCGGGCCCAACCGTATTTTTTTCTCTTCAATTCTTTTATAAATGGTAACATATTTTCGCCGCCCTGTCAATGAAATGTTGCCTTTCGCAGCAAAAAAATCTCCCGTTTTCGTCCTTTTTCACCGCCGCCCGAGAACCCGTATTGCATTTTTCAGAAACCCGATGTAAAATTGACAAAACAGCACCCAAATGACACAAAGGAGAATTGCCCATGCAGTCGATTTTTGCCAAGCTCCTGTACGAATTGGAAAAGCACCACGACGCCGTCCTGTTCACCATCATCCGCGAGTCAGGCTCCACCCCCCGGGGTGAAGGCGCGCAGATGCTGGTCACCAGCCAGGGCTCCCAGGTGGGAACCGTAGGCGGCGGGAATGCGGAAAACCTCTCCATTCTCCGGGCCCGGGAGCTCATGGCCCAGCGCCGCAGCGACATCCACGAATATAAGCTCCACCGCAACGATACCGAGGACATCGGCGCCGTCTGCGGCGGGGATATGACGATCCTTTTTAGCTTCATCCCCGGCACGGACGCCGCCTGGGCCGCCCTGGCCGCCGACATTTTGCAGCGCATCGCGGCCCACCGCCCCGGCTTCCTGGCCCTGCCCCTGGACGGCTCCGCGGGCTATCTCACGGACAGCGCGGAAAACGAGGGCGCTTTCACCATGCCCCTGGCCGTAGGCGAGCGGGCCCTCCTCTTCGGCGCGGGCCACTGTGCCCTGGCCCTGGCCCCGGTACTGCGGTCCGTAGGCTTCCGGGTCACGGTGTTTGACGACCGGGCCGATCTGCTCACCCCGGAGCGCTACCCCTCCGCCGAGCGTCTGATCTGCGGCGATTTCGGCCAGATAGACCGCTACCTCACCACCACCGACCAGGACTACATCGTCATCATGACCAGCGGCCACACCCACGACTTCACCGTCCAGGAGCAGGTGCTCCGCCGTGACTTCGCCTATGTGGGCGTCATCGGCTCCCGCTCCAAGACCGCCTTTGTCAACCAGCGTCTCCGGGACGCCGGGGTGGCCGAGGAAGCCATCGCCCGGGTCCATACCCCCATCGGCACAGCCATCAAGGCCGTCACCCCGGAGGAGATTGCCGTCTCCATCGCCGGAGAAATGATCTACGAACGCGCCCTCCTCCGGGAAAAAACCGCCCCCCAGCCCCACACCTGCCCCATGCACTGAATCCCCACAAAGGCTCCCCTGCGTAAGGGGAGCTGGCATGGCGAAGCCATGACTGAGGGGTCGCCGCACCGCACTCCTTGCAAAAACCATGTCATTGCGAGGGCGCACCGCGCCCGTGGCAATCCGCGTCCCCCGTCCCTAATGTATCCCTGGCACGGCGCAGCCATGACTGAGGGATCGTATCGACCAGGCTTCCTTCCATCGTTTCTATGCAAAAGGACCGGCTCACCCCCGGTCCTTTTTCATCCTTTTCCCCCGCACCTATGCCATTTTTCAAAGATTTTTCTAAAAAACATTGTTAAAAAAGTTGACAACTCCGCTTTCCTGCGCTAAAATATACCGTGAAATTATCGCCAAAGAAAAGGACCGATTCCATATATGAAAAAGCAAAAAGTCTCCGATGCCGTTATCCACCGTCTCCCCCGCTACTACCGCTACTTAGACGACCTCTACAACAAGGGCGTCGTGCGCATCTCCTCCAACTCCCTGGGCAGCAAAATGGACATCACCGCCTCCCAGATCCGCCAGGACCTCAGCTGCTTCGGCGAGTTCGGCCAGCAGGGCTATGGCTATAATGTAGCCGAGCTCCGCTCCGAGATCGGCCATATCCTGGGCATTGACAAGGGCCACCGCCTTATCATCATCGGCGTCGGCCACCTGGGTCACGCCCTGCTGCAAAACTTCGACTTTGAAAAGGTGGGCTTCCATGTGGACACCGCCTTTGATGTCTCCCCCGACCTCATCGGCACCAGCATCCACGATGTCACCGTCCACTCCATGGACGAGCTGGAGCAGTACATCGCCGACTATCACCCGGATGTGGCGGTGCTCACCGTGCCCCAGCATGTGGCCCAGCCCATGGCCACCCGGCTCATCGACCTGGGCATCCGCGGCTTCTGGAACTTCACCAATGTGGAGCTGAGCACCGATAAGCCCGATGTTTTCTTCGAGGATGTCCACTTTGTAGACACCCTCCTGACCCTCAGCTACCGCATCTCCCGCCCCTGATGCACCTTTCCCTCCCCCGCGCATACTATGGATTGAGGCCAGCGACATGGCCGTAAATTTCATAGGGAGGTCACAATATGTGCAATCAGGGGAATAGCTGCTGGATCATCATCTGCGTCATCATCCTGTTCCTGTTCTGCGGCAATGGCTGCGGTTGCGGCTGCGGCTGCAACAACAATCAGAACGGGTGCGGCTGCGGCTGCTGACCGGCAGGAAGATACAGCTAAATAGCGAACAGTAAAATTCCCCCCATCCATCCCGGATGGGGGGAATTCTTTCTTTTATCCCAATGCAAAATGTGCTATACTCTTATGGAGTTAAGATCGGTTAAAATCGGAGGTGCCGTTCATGGATATACACGCGCTCAAAGCCTATTACAGCCACCATACCCCCACTCTACAGGACGCTTCCGGCCAGTTCGCCGTGCTCGTGCCCCTGCTGGAAAAGGAAGATGGCCTCCACCTGCTCTATGAGGTCCGTTCCTCCTCCCTGCACCATCACCGCAGCGAGGTCTGCTTCCCCGGCGGACGCATTGAGCCCGGCGAGACCCCCGCCCAGTGCGCCCTGCGGGAGACCTGGGAGGAGCTGGGCATCCCAACCCAGCAGGTGCAGCTTTTCGGCCTGGCCGACTTTCTCCACCTGCGCTCCGAGGCCCTGATGCACCCGGTGGTGGGCCTGCTTCCGCCCGACTGCGAGGAAAATCTGACCCTAAATCCCCAGGAGGTCAGCACCGTTTTCACCGTGCCCGTGGCGTGGCTGGCAGCCAATCCGCCCCAGCTTTTCCGCTATCCCCTCCGGCCGGAGGTGGGGGCCGATTTCCCCTATGACGCGGTGCAGACCCCGTCGGGCTACGCCTGGACCCCCGGCAGCATGGAGGTGCCCGTCTACCGGGGCCTGCCCCATCCCCTTTGGGGCCTGACCGCCCGGATAACAAGGAAATTTATTGAGGTTTTTCAGTCTCTGTAATGTTCTCTGCCTTTACAGCATTTTTCCGCCGCAGGCACTGTCCGTAGTGGATGCAGATACACACGATAATGCCGATGCCGATGTATCCGAACACCGGGAACACAGTCCCCACCAGGTTTCCGAAACCCGCCAGGCTGGCCGCCCACACCAGCACCATCAGCACCGCCATGGTGCTCTTTCGGTGCTCCCGCAGCACCCGCACATGGCTGTTCACATACTCCATAAAGGCCACCAGCGACGCCAGCGCATTGCTGAACATTCCAAACAGCAGCAGCATCCCGTACACGATGCCCAGCGCCGGGTTCAGCCGGGAGGCCAGGGCCACCATGGGCATCTGCGCCGTCGTGGCGTCCAAATAGCCCGAAAGGGATGTCAGCACGCTCCCAGCCACCACCGCCAGCAGCAGCCCGCCCAGGGCAATGCCGAAAATCGCGGTCTTTCTCCCCTTCAGATACTTCCCCAAAGGCGCCATGATGCCCACAGAGCCCAGCAGATTGTAGGCCACATAGGTCAGCGCCGCCACGAACCAGGTGGGCATCAGGGGGTTGTTATGCGCCTGCTCCGGCAGGGTCAAAATTCCCTCCGTGCCGAACTCCACCCAGCTCATCACCGCGAAGCCCAGCGTGGCGATAACGATAATAGGCACCAGGGCGGAAAACACCTTCATCATGCCCGAAACGCCCAGCAGCGCCACCACGCCCAGCAGCACCACGAACACCGCCGAAGCCAGGGCCGATGGCACGGACAAAAGCTGCTCCATAGCCGCGCCTACTCCGGCGGTCATTATGATGACCACGCCCAGGAGGAACACATTCAGGATCACCCCGGAGAGCCGCCGCAAAACCGGCACATTCCACGGGATCATGACCTCCTCCACATTTTCCAGCCCCGAGAGCTGCAAAAGCCGCATCATCACGATGCCGAACGCCACCAGCAGCCCGCAGGCTATCAGCAGCCCCACATAGCCCTTCACGCCGAATTCGCCGAAAAACTGCCATAATTCCTGGCCGGACACAAACCCGGCCCCCAAGAAACATCCCGCATAGGCCGTGGCCAGCGGGATGATTTTAATTTCCTTCATCTCTATGCTCCTCAAACATATTTAACAATATTCTACATCGTACTATATCAAATCCGCCCCCTTTCGTCAACCCACCCGCCGCCGCACTTTCTTGACGCGTTTTTTACCAAATCATTCGGTAAAATTCATTGACGCTGGCCGTAAAATACTATATAATTGCCTTAAAATAAAATCTGGAGGCTGGTTTTCCATGATAAACACCATTCAAGGCATTGTAGACGCCGCCAAGGGCGGGCCCTGCGGGGTCATAGCCGTGGCCGCCGCCCACGACGAGCCCGTTATCGAGGCGGTGGTAGCCGCCCGCAAGGAGGGCATCGCCACCCCCATTCTGGTGGGCCATGCAGACGAGATCCGCCGTATGCTCCGGGACCTGGACGAGGACCCCGAAGCCTACGAGATCGTCCCCGCCGACACGGATACCGACTGCGCCGCCCAAGCCGTTTCCCTCTGCGCCCAGGGCAAGGCCAACTTCCTCATGAAGGGCATCCTGGGCACGGCGGACCTGATGCGCGCAGTGTTCAGCAAGGAGCACGGCCTGCGCACCTCCCACCTGACCACCCACTGTATGTTCTATGAAATCCCCGCCCTGGGCAAAATGCTCATTCTCACCGACGGCGGTGTGAACACCTTCCCCGACCTGGAGAAAAAGGCGGATATCCTGGAAAATGCCGCCGCCGTGCTCCAGGCCCTGGGCTATACGCATATCAACGCCGCCTGCGTCTGCGGCGCGGAGCAGGTGAACCCCAAGGTACAGTCCACCGTGGACGCCGACGCCCTGAGCAAAATGACGGACCGCTGGGCCAAATACAACATGGATGTCTGCGGCCCCGTGGCCCTGGACCTGGCCGTGAGCAAAGAAGCCTGCAAGCATAAGCACTTTACAGCCCCCGGCGCAGGCGACGCCGACATTCTTCTCGTCCCCAATTACGAGGTGGGCAACGGCATCGGCAAGGCCGCCTCTCTCTTTGGCGGTGCCAAGAACGCGGGCATCATCCTGGGTGCGAAGGTCCCCATCGTCCTGGTCTCCCGCAGCGACAGCGCCGACTCCAAGCTGGCCTCCATTGCCGCCGGCAGCGTGCTGGCCCAGCGGATGCACCTGGCATAATTTTGAAAAAAGGAGAACGATCATGGTCAATCAAACTTTTTATGACTTGGGCACGGCCCCCTCTGTGATCCGTCAGCTTTTCGCCTACGGCCTGGAGCAGGCCAAGGTGGTGGGCCCCGAGAATGTGTTCGACTATTCCCTGGGCAACCCCAGCATCCCCGCCCCCAAAAAGGTCAATGAGTCCATCCACAAGATCGTGGACGAGACCGACTCCATCCAGCTCCACGGCTACTCCATGGCCCCCGGCTTCGAGGAGCCCCGTCAGGCCATCGCCGACGACCTCTCCCGCCGCTTCGGCCTGTCCGTCAGCGCCGGCGACCTGTTCCTCACCTGCGGCGCGGCCCCGGCACTCATCTCCGTTATCAAAGCCCTGGTGGTGGACGGCGACAGTGAAATTATGGTCATCGCCCCGTTTTTCCCGGAGTACGCCCCCTTCATCGCGGCCAACGGCGGCAAGATGGTGGTGGTCCCCCCGGACACCCGGGCCTTTCAGGTCCATCTGGACGAGGTGGAAAGCCGCCTCACCCCCCACACCCAGGCCATCATCGTCAATTCCCCCAATAACCCCTCCGGCGTGGTCTACACCGAGGAGACCCTCCGGGGCCTGGCCGCCCTCTTGGAGCGCAAGAGCGCCGAATACGGCCACCCCATCTACATCATCGCCGACGAGCCCTACCGTGAGCTGGTCTACGGCGGCGTAAAGGTCCCCTTCATCCCCAATCTCTATAAAAACACCATCGTCTGCTACTCCTATTCCAAGTCCCTATCCCTGCCCGGCGAGCGCATCGGCTATGTCTATGTGCCCTCCTTCGCCGACGACAGCGCCGCCGTGTACGCCACCGTTTCCGGCGCAGCCCGGGCCATGGGCCATGTGTGCCCGCCCACGCTGATCCAAAAGGTGGTGGGCCTGTGCGCCCAGGAGCAGCCCGACCTGCAAGCCTATGACGAAAACCGCAACCTGCTGTATAGCAGCCTCCGGGAAATGGGCTACGAATGTGCCAAGCCCGACGGCGCCTTTTACCTCTTCGTCAAGGCCCCCGGCGGCGACGCCAATGCCTTCTCCGAAAAGGCCAAGCGGGAGCATAATCTCCTGGTGGTCCCCGCCGACGGCTTCGGCTGCCCGGGCTATTTCCGCCTGAGCTACTGCGTCTCCAACGCCATGATCCGCCGCTCCCTCCCCGCCTTCCGGGCCATGATGGAGGCTTATCAATAAGAAATTTTACATAGCAAAAGGAAGCCCCTCTCATGAAGTGGGGCTTCCTTTTTAACGAAATTTGTTCTATCCTGCGGCAGCGAGAATTCCACTAAATGGAATGCTTCCGAATCCAACTATCATCTCGCACAATTTTATCCGCATTTTTTCTGTGAATATCAACAAATTTCCCACTTGCAAATCCCCCTATACACTATTATAATAAGTCCATTATTTTATAGAAAGGTGATTACCAACATGAGCAAAATCGTCATTCCTGAAGGGTACAAAACCCCGCTGTCCGTGTATGAAATGCAGCGCGCTATCGAGTTCATCAAGAGCAATTTCCAGGTCAACCTTGGTCAGGCATTGAATCTGCGCCGGGTGTCCGCCCCCCTGTTCGTCGATGAGAATTCGGGTCTGAACGATAACCTCAATGGTGTCGAGCGCCCCGTTTCCTTCGACATTCCCGATGTGGGGTCCAACGCCCAGGTGGTCCATTCCCTGGCAAAGTGGAAGCGTTTGGCGCTGAAGAAATATGAGTTCAATGTGGGCAAGGGCCTGTTCACCGATATGAACGCCATCCGCCGCGACGAGGAAGTGGACAACACCCACTCCGTCTATGTGGACCAGTGGGACTGGGAGAAGGTCATCTCCCGGGAGGACCGCAACGAGGACTATCTGCGCCAGACCGTCCGCGCCATCGTTGGCGCCGTGTGCGAGACCAACGATGCCCTGCAGATCGCCTTCCCCAGCCTGCACACCAAGCTGGACCGGGAGGTCTACTTCGTCACCACCCAGGAGCTGGAGGACCGATGGCCCGATAAGACTCCCAAGGAGCGGGAGGACGCCATCTGCCAGGAGCACCACACCGTTTTCCTCATGCAGATCGGCGACAACCTGAAGGGCTCCGGCAAGCCTCACGATGGCCGCGCCCCCGACTATGACGACTGGGCCCTGAACGGCGACATCCTCATGTGGAACGATGTGCTCCAGCGCGGCTTTGAAATTTCCTCCATGGGCATCCGCGTGGACGAGGACTCCATGCGCTACCAGCTGAAGCAGCGCGGCTGCGAGGAGCGCAGCAAGCTGCCCTTCCACAAGATGCTGCTGGAGGGCCAGCTGCCCCTGACCATCGGCGGCGGCATCGGCCAGAGCCGCCTGTGCATGCTGATGA
>CAVHCH010000006.1:0-5929 GCA_963634265.1 Bacteroidaceae bacterium
CTCCTCTGGCTTTCTCCCAACGAGTTCACTGTCCAATATGTTTGACAAACCTACAGCGGCGGTCACCCGCAAAAAACGCACCACCTGGGCGCGGCAGGGCACGCGGGCCCTGCCCTACAAAATATTATAATGTAGGGCGGCACCCATGTGTGCCGCCGACCCACCGCATTTCCTGTCATGTGTCATTGCGGGGGCGCGATGCGCCCGTGGCGATCCGTTTTCTAAAAAACAGCCGCCCGTGGGCGGCTGTTTTTCCACATCATCCCAATTTCAAATTTCCCACTTAACTTCCTGCATTCTCCCCGTCCGACAAGATCCCGTCGGTGTCGCGGACGCGGCCATTTTCTACCATGTCCTCGTAGGGGGTCACGGGCAGGTCCGTCACGCCATCGGTTATATCGTCGGAGGGGGTCAGGGGCTGCCCGCCGGGGTTATTGTCCGGGGCGGGGGACCCGTTGGCGCCAGTGCCGTTGCCGCCGCCGGTGCCGTCGTACACCGTGGGCGGGAACGGCTCCGCCTGGGTGTCGGGTTTATCGCTGCAAGCCGAAAGCCCCAGCAGCACCGTGGCCGTCAGCAGCAGCGCAAAAAACTTTTCCATAGCCGTGCTCCTTCTCGCTCTCAAATTTTGCGATGCCCAATCCATAGTATCTGCAAATTTTTCGCCCATAGCGCCTGCAACATTTGCCATCGCCGCAAACGGTTGCATTTTGCGCAAAAATCATGTATACTATATGGAAAGTCACAAAAGGAGGCCAAATTCATGCAAAAATTGGAAAAACAATTCCATATCCATTGTAAAGCCGGGGATGTGGGCCGCTATTGCATCCTCCCTGGCGATCCGGGCCGCTGCAAGGCCATTGCGGCGCTGTTTGACGACGCGCAGTTTGTGGCCAGCAACCGGGAGTTCACCATCTATACCGGCACGCTCCTGGGCGAAAAAGTTTCCGTCTGCTCCACCGGCATCGGCGGGCCCTCCGCCTCCATCGCCATGGAGGAGCTGCACAATATCGGCGCGGACACCTTTATCCGCGTGGGCACCTGCGGCGGCATCGACCTGGATGTGCAGTCCGGGGACATCGTCATCGCCACCGGCGCCATCCGCTTCGAGCACACCAGCCGGGAGTACGCGCCCATCGAGTACCCCGCCGTGGCCAATTTCGAGGTGGCTACCGCCCTGGTGGAGGCCGCCCGAGAGAGCGGGCACCGCTACCACACCGGCGTGGTCCAGTGCAAGGACGCCTTTTACGGCCAGCACAGCCCGGCCCGGATGCCCGTGTCCTATGAGCTGCTGAACAAGTGGGAGGCCTGGAAGCGCCTGGGCGTAAAGGCCAGCGAAATGGAGTCGGCGGCGCTGTTCGTGGTGGCCGACGCCCTGGGCTGCCGCTGCGGGTCCTGCTTCCATGTGATCTGGAACCAGGAGCGGGAGGCCGCGGGCCTGGACCAGAAAATGACCGAGGACACCAGCTCCGCCGTCCGCCTGGGCGTGGAGGCCCTGAAAAAGCTGATCTTGGCCGACCGGGCGAAGTGAGGATTTATATTGTGAAATGCAGAAGCAGCCGCGAGTGCGGCTGCTTTTGTGCTTGTAAGGAAGATCGCCGCGCCGGGCGGACAGAGGCGTCTGCCCCTACAGAAATGTTGGAACACTTGCGTAGGGCGGCGTGCCCTCACGCCGCCGCAAGTGCGGTACAAGTCCGGGCGGCGGGCTGGGGGGAGCGAATCGAGCGCCGCCAGTGGCGGATGAAGCGAGACGAGCGAGTGGCCGCGGTCAAAATTTCAAGCGTCCGCCGTAAGGCAGCGCGGAAATTTTGGGCACCGCAACAGGATCAGCCCGCCCTACGGATAGTACAAAAGTTTGTGCAAGCCCGGTTTGGGCCGTCGGGGACGCCGCCCCCTACGAAAGGTTACAACAGGTGCGTGCCGCGCCCGTGGCAATCCGCGTCCCCCGTCCCCTGAAAAAGGCTCCCTCGTCAGAGGGAGCCTTTTCTTTGGGTTTGCAATTTTGAAAATCACTCTATGGGCAGCGCCTTTCCCGTATAGGTCCATACGCTGTGGCACACGGCCAGGAGTTTGCCGTCGGCGGTGGTGATCTCCGCTTGGCAGAAGCAGGTGCGGTGGCCGGCGCGGGTCACCTGGCCGCGGGCGATCAGGTGCTTGGCGTCCCCGGCGGGGGCCATGAAGTCGATGCCGGAGCTGACCGTGACGCAGGTCTCCTGGCGCAGGGCCGTCATGGCGTTGCCGCAGGCCACATCCGCCAGGGTGAACAGCAGTCCCCCGTGGGGCTGGCCCCAGCGGTTCAGGCTCTCCCCGGTCAGATGCACCTCCACCCGGGAGCGTCCTTCCTCCAGGTCGCAGATTTTGATATGATTATGGGCGGTGAACTCCTCCTGCTCGTTGGCATAGCGCAGGAGCTTTTTTTTCAGTTCCGGGGTCATGGGCGGGATTCCTCGATTCCTTACAGTATAATTGCTCTACAATATTACCCTTTGTTTTCACTTTCCGGCGGGTCGGGCGGGGTCTCGGGCGCTTGCCGGTCCCGGTTCACATAGGCCGCGGCCTCCAGGGGCATATTCTTCTTTTTGAGCCTTGTGTTCAGCAGCCAGCGCACCAGCACTTGCAGGCAGGCGAAGATGGGCACGCCCAGGAACATACCCAGCACGCCGCCGAAGCCGCCGCCGATGAGGATGGCGATGATGACCCACAGGCTGGAGATGCCCGTGGAGCCGCCGAGAATTTTCGGGCCGATGACATTGCCGTCCAGCTGCTGGAGCAGGAGGATGAAAATGACGAAATACAGGCATTTCAGCGGGCTCACCAGCAAAATCAGCAGGGCGCTGGGGATGGCCCCCAGGAACGGCCCGAAGAAGGGGATCACATTGGTAACGCCCACCACCACGCTGATAAGCGGCGTGTAGGGCATATTCAAAATGGAGCAGCCGATGAAGCAGAGGATGCCGATGATCAGCGAATCCAGGAGCTTGCCCCGGACGAAGCCGCTGAAGATGTAGTCCACACGGCGGAAGCCCCGCACGGCGAACATAGCCCGCTCCTCGGGCAGGATGCCGTAGAGCAGCTTGCAGCAGCGTGCCAGGCTCTTCTCCTTGGCCGCCAGCAGGTAGACGGAGACGATGATGCCGATGATGAAATTCTTGGCGAAGATGACCACGCTCCACACGCCCGTGACCAGGCTCCCGGTGAAGCTGGTGAGGGTGGTTTGCAGGCCCGGCAGCAGCTTGGTGGTGAGGAACTCGGTGGCCTCGCTGTAATAGCGGTTCACCTGGTCCGTGAGCCAGGAGCTGACGGTGGGATTCTTCTCCAGCAGGTCCGTGACCCAGGCGTAAATTTGGTTATAATACGCCTCCAGGTTGCCGACCAGGGTGGTGATGCTGTCCACCAGCTGGGGAATGAGCATGGCAAACAGCAGGTACAGCAGCACCAGTACCACCGCCCAGGTGATGAGGATGCTGACCGCCCGGAGCAGGCCCTTGCGCACCGGGGCGGAGCGGCCCTTTTTCTTCTCCAGGGCGTCCTTGGCCCGGAGGATCCACCGCTCCAGGTGGTTCACCAGCGGCGCCAGCAGGTAGGCCATGGCCAGGCCGTAGAGCACCGGGGCCAGGACGGACCAGAGCTTGCCAAAAAACGCCTGGACGGTGCCGGCGTTGTCCCGGTAAAACACATCGTAAAAAATCAGCAGGGCGCAGCCCACGAGAAACGCCGTGAGGCCCCACCGCACATATTTCGCTTTATCTTTCATGCGGCCCTCCATAGATAACTGCCGAAAAAAACTCGATTTTTTCCGACAAAGGGATTGCAGTCTGTTTGCTATAATCATACATAATTTTTTATCCGATTGCAAGGCTTGCAGGGTATGTTTCCGAAAATCGGCTCCGGGGTTGCCAATTTCGCCTTGATGGGGTATAATTGCGATACGATTTTCCTATATGTGGAATGGAGGATGATTGTGAAACGACTGCTTTTGATCGTGAATCCCCGGGCCGGGAAAAATAAGTCCCTGGGCCCGCTGTACGACGCCATCGCCCGGCTGTCGGCGGGGGGATATTTGGTGTATGTGCGGGAGACCAAGGGCCCCGGCGACGCCACCCGTTTCGCCCGGGACCTGGGCCCGAATTTTGATACCGTGGTCTGCTACGGCGGCGACGGCACGCTGAACGAGACAATTTCCGGCCTCATGCAGCTTGCGCATAAGCCGCCCCTGGGCTACCTGCCCTCCGGCAGCACCAACGACTTTGCCGCCACGCTGCACATCCCCGCCGTGCCCTACATGGCCGCGGACATCATCGCCCAGGGCACGCCCATCGCCCTGGATGTGGGGCGGCACAACGACCGGTATTTCTCCTATGTGGCCTCCTTCGGGGCCTTCACCCGGGCCAGCTATTCCGCGCCCCAGGAGACGAAGAACGCCCTGGGCCACTTCGCCTACATCCTGGAGGGTATGAAGAATCTGGACTCCCTGCGCCCCTACCATTGCCGCGTCACCGCCGACGAGGAGACCATCGAGGGGGACTTCATTTTCGGCAGCGTCTGCAATTCCACCTCCCTGGCGGGCCTGGTGAAGCTGGACCCCAACCGGGTGCGCATGGACGACGGCGTGTTTGAGCTGGTGCTGCTGCGGATGCCCCGGACGGTGCTGGACCTGACGAACCTGCTGGTGTCGCTGAAGCAGATGCAGTACGACGACCCGGGCATATACTTCCGCCACGCCTCCCATGTGACGGTGGAGACGGCGGACGACATTCCCTGGTCCCTGGACGGCGAGTACGCCCCCAGCGCCCCGGTGGTGAACATCGTCAATTGCCACGGCGCCATCGACCTCCTGGTGCGAAAGCCCGAGGAGGACCGGTGAGGGCACAGGAGGGCGTAATATGAGCGGTCTATCCATCGGTGAAAAGCGGAAAATATTGCGCCGGGAGTTTCGGGAGTTCAACCGGGAAAACGGATTTTCCTTTGTCCGGCCCAACACCCTGCTCCGGGAGCGGGGCGACATTCTGCACTATCTGCAATTCAAGGTGAAGTCGCTCTACATGAGCTGCGAGATCGTTTCCCAGCCGCTGTATATCCCGGCCTCCGGGTTTTCCATGAGCATATCCACCGGCATACAGTTTTTGGGCCCCCGGGCCAGGACCCGGTGGGGTGCCGAGGACCGAACGGCGGAGGAATTTGCCCTGGATGTGCAGGATATGCTGCGCATCATTTCCACCGGCGGCCTGCGGTGGTTTGAGGCCATGGGCCAGCCGGAGAACTTGATCCGCAACACGCTGGACGGAGATTTTAAGCTCACCCAAGGCTATGCCCCGGCCCTGAAAATGACCACGGTGGCCCTGACGCACCTGTACCTGGGCCATGTTACCGAGGGGATTTTGTACCTGGAAAAGCTCATGGCCGAGTATGCCCGCTACCCCGACAGCGAACCCTGCCGCCTGCGCATAGCCCGCTGTCAAAAGTGGATAGAGGAGATTCAGCAGCACCCGGAGACCCTGCCGGGCACCTTCGCCGCCATCATCGCGCAAAACCGCGAGAACCTACACCTAAAGCGATGACCGCCGGAGGCATATACCATATAAATACAATAGCCAAAAGAGAGCCGCTTCGGACCCCCGGAGCGGCTTTTTTAGAGGAAAGAGGAAAGTGGAAAGCGGAAAGATAGCCCGGGACGGGGCATGGAACAAAAAGCAGAGGATAATGCGTAGGGGCGGGGCTCTGCCCCGCCCGCGGGCGACATTTTGATGAAAAAAGGAACGGGCTTAGTCCGTTCCTTTTTATTGCGGTGTTCGCCGCTTATTCACCATTTATTCTCCACTTTTTCTGCAAAGCCCGGGAAATCTTCTACTCGGAGCACGGTGCCGTCGTCCAGGGTGACGGTGCCGGTGAAGCGGCCAAAGACCTGGTGCTGGTCGCTTTTCAGCAGCTTGAA
>CAVHCH010000007.1:0-4214 GCA_963634265.1 Bacteroidaceae bacterium
GGGGACATGGACCAGGTGGACCGGGTGCTCTACGACCTGAAGCACAACCCCGCCAGCCGCCGCATCCTCACGAATATTTATAACTTCCAGGACCTGCACGAGATGGCCCTGTACCCCTGCGCCTACTCCATGACCTTCAATGTGTCGGGCCGGACGCTCAACGCCATTTTGAACCAGCGGAGCCAGGATATGCTGGCCGCCAACAACTGGAATGTGGTGCAGTACGCGGTGCTGGTACACATGATGGCCCAGGTGTCGGGGCTGGAGGCCGGGGAGCTGGTGCATGTCATCGCCGACGCGCACATCTACGACCGCCATGTGCCCATCATTGAAAAAATGCTGGAAAAGGAGCCGCGCCCGGCGCCGAAATTCGTCATGGACAGTGCCGTCACCGACTTCTATCAGTTTACACGGGACAGCTTTTCCCTGGAGGGCTACGATCCCCAGCCCTTTGAGGACAAGATCCCCGTGGCTATCTGAGGGCGCGCCTATGCGGGCTATTGTGGCCGTGAGCCAAAACTGGGGCATCGGAAAGGACGGGCAGCTGCTGTTTCGCATTTCCGCCGACTTGCAGCGCTTCAAGGCCCTCACCACCGGGCACACGGTGGTCATGGGCCGCAAGACTTTAGAATCGCTGCCCGGAGGACGGGGGCTGCCGGGCCGCCGCAATCTGGTGCTGACCCGCCAGGAAAACTTCGCCCCGGAGCGGGCGGAGGCAGTCCACTCTTTGGAGGAAGCGGTGGCCCTGGCCGGGGACGAGGCATTCGTCATCGGCGGGCAGGAGGTCTATGCGCTGCTCCTCCCCTATTGCAGCCGGGTCTATGTGACCAGGATTTTCGCCGACGCACCGGTGGACGCTTTCTTCCCGAATTTGGAGGAAGACCCCCGGTGGCGGGCGGTCTCTGCCAGCGAAGTGCTGGAAGAAAACGGGCTAAAATTTCAATATGTGGAGTACAAGAGGATATAAAAAATCGGAGCCAAAATGGCTCCGATTTTTTTGTTGTACGCTCACACGATCAGCAGCACCGCGCAGACGGCGGCGATGACGGCGCCGATGATGCCGATGATGGTGTAGATCTTCTTGGATTCCGGGTCGTCCTTTTCCTTGCCCGCGTAGTAGATGCCTGCGGCCAGGACCAGGACGCCGATGATGATACCGATGATTTTGATAGCCATTATTTCTTCCTCCATTTCAGTAAAAATGCCGAGTTGGTGATGACCAACACTGAGCCTGCGTTATGGACCAGCGCACCCACCACCGGGTTCAGGGTGCCGATGATGGCCAGGGCGATGGCCACGAAATTCAGCGTCATGGAAAAGGTCATGTTCAGCTTGATGGTGCGCATCATGCGCCCGGACAGGGCCACCAAGTGGGGCAGCTCCCGCACCTCGTCGTCCACCAGCACGATGTCCGCCGCGTCCACGGCGATGTCGCTGCCCACGCCGCCCATGGCGATGCCTACATCCGCCTTTTTCAGTGCCGGGGCGTCGTTGATGCCGTCGCCGATCATGCACACGGGCTTGCCGCTCTGCTGAAATTCGCCGATAGCCGTCAGCTTGTCCTCGGGCAGGCAGTTGGCGCGAACCGCCGCAATATGCAGCTTCTCGGCCATGGTGCGGGCGGCGTTTTCGTTGTCACCGGTGAGGAGCACCGGCTCCACGCCCAGGCCCGCCAGGGCGCCGATGGTGGCCGCGCTCTCCTGGCGCAGGGTGTCGGACAGGGCCAGGTAGCCCGCGAAGGCCCCCGCCACGGCCAGGTAGATCACCGTGCAGCCCCGGCGCACATAGCTCTCGGCATCCTCCGGGACGGCGAAGGTCACGCCCTGCTCCCGCAGCAGCTCCGCCTTGCCCGCCAGGACGGTTTTGCCCTCTATTTGGGCCTGCACGCCCCGGCCCGGGAGCATCTGAAAGTCCTCCGCCGGGGGCAGGGGCGACGGGTCTTCCTTTTTATAGCAGGACACGATGGCCTTGCCCAGGGGGTGCTCCGAGAGCTGCTCCGCCGAGGCCGCCAGGCGGTAGAGCGCCGCCCGGTCCGTCCCCTGGCTGACCACCGCCACCACCTCCGGGGTGCCGTAGGTGAGGGTGCCGGTCTTGTCGAAGGCGATGACCTTGGCCTTCGCCAGCCGCTCCAGGGCGTCGCCCTCCCGGACCAGAAATCCGTGCTTAGTGGCGTTGCCGATGGCGGCCATGATGGCCGTGGGTGTAGCCAGGACCAGGGCGCAGGGGCAGAAGACAACCAGGATCGTCACGGCCCGGATAATTTCGCCGGAGAGGAGCCAGGTGAGGCCCGCGGCGGTGAGGGCGATGACCACGATCCAGGTGGCCCAGCGGTCCGCCAGGCCCACGATCTTGGCCTTGCCCGCGTCCGCCGACTGCACCAGGCGGATCATACGCTGGATGGAGCTGTCCTCACCCACCTTGGTGGCCTCCATCTCGAAGGCGCCGAACTGGTTCACCGTGCCGCTGGACACCGTGTCCCCGACGGTCTTGTCCACGGGCAGGGATTCGCCGGTCATCACCGCCTGGTTGATGGAGGTCTGTCCGGCCACGATCACGCCGTCCACGGGCACCGTCTCCCCGGGCAGCACCCGCAGCCGGTCGCCCACCTGCACCGCTTGGGCGGAGATGATCTCCTCGCCGTCAGGGCGCAGGACACGGGCCGTTTGGGGCGTCAGGTGGACCAGCTTTTCGATGCCCGCCCGGGCCTTGGCTACGGTCAGCTCCTCCAGCAGGCCGCCCAGCTGCATGATGAACGCCACCTCGCCGGCGGCGAAAATTTCGCCGATGCACACCGCCGCCACCAGCGCCAGGGACACCAGCACATCCGCCTTGATGTCGAAGGCCGTCACCAGGCCGATGATGGCCTCCAGGATGATGGGCAGGCCGCACAGCACGATGGCGACCCACGCCAGGTCAAAGGGCAGGGGCTGCCACTTCAGCAGGCTCAGCACCACCGCCACCCCCGATATTGCCAGCAGCACAATGTCCTTTTTAATGCCGCCCAGCTCCAGGAACGCTTCTAATGTATCCGTAACTCGCTTCATGTACGAGGCTCCTCTCTATACCCCACCGGGTATATTTGCATTATACGCATAGGGGTATAGGTTGTCAAGGCGGTAAAATAAAAAAATTCATGGGTGGGGGCATAATTTTTGCGTTTTTTAGGGGTAGCTTGTATCCGGCGGGCGGGTGTGATAGGATAAAAGCAGGAGAAAATGGGCTGCTGTCACGATAAGTAACAGCTTTGGGGCGGCGGCGTGTATGGACCGCGGCGGCGGGGCATGCTATGCTGGAGAAAAAAGCAGGAGGAACACGGCCATGACCATAGGCGAAAAAATAAAACAGCTCCGGCGCGGGCGGGGGCTTTCCCAGGAAAAGCTGGCGGAGGTGCTGCATGTATCCCGCTCCGCCGTGGCGAAATGGGAGACGGACGGGGGCATCCCGGAGATTGAGAACCTGACGCGGCTGGCCGCCGTGCTGGGCGTGAGCCTGGACGAATTGGTGGGCAGCGGCGCGGGGCAGAGCGCGGGTGGCGAAGCCCGGGGCTTGGACGGGCGGCTCTATGACATTGAGCTCACCGGCTGGAACGACGGCGTGTACGGGGTCTGCATCGTGGGGGAGGACGCGGACTTTCTCTACTACTGTCAGCGCGGGCAGGGGACGAGGCCCCTCTGCGGTATGATAGGGCGGCGGCACATTGTCTCGGTTTTGCCCAGCGGCGAGGAGCCGGGGGACGCGCCCCCGGCGGAGGGCCTGGGCCGGGCCTATTTCTGCGGCAGGCCGGTGAAAATCGAGCTTGCCAAGCGGGAGGGGCTGCTCCAGGGTCTGCTGGACTTCCGGGACGACGCCTACCGGCATGTTATTGTGGAGCGTTTTGACGAGGCGCGGGTACAGTTGCGGCTGGGCGGCGCGCTGGAGCTGGCGGACATCACGCGGATAGAGGAGCTGGAGGAGCCATGAAAAAGTGGGTAAAATATTTAGTGAGCACCGCTATTTTCGCGGCGCTGTATCTGGCGGCTTGGCTGTTTCCCGAAAATATCGGCGGGAGCGGCGCGCTGGTCGTGGCGCTTTACGCGGCGTTTTTCGTGATGGCGGATCGGTGCCGGGCAGGCCAGTGACAAGATCTGCATAAAGAAAAGGGCCGACCCGCTTGGGTCAGTGTACTTGTCAAGTAAAAGTAGACACTAAAAAGAGCATATCTACAGGAAGCCCAG
>CAVHCH010000008.1:0-12146 GCA_963634265.1 Bacteroidaceae bacterium
GGGCCTCGAACTTCATGGTGCGGGAGGTGTTGCCGATCTTCTCGATCTCGCCGTAAGCCTCGATGTAATCGCCGGCATACACGGGGGCCAGGAACTCGACATTGTCATAAGCGCAGAACAGGCCTTCGTCACCGTCGCACTTGATCAGCAGCTCGGTGGCGACATCGCCGAACAGGTGCACCATGTGGGCACCGTCCACCAGGTTTCCGCCGTAGTGAGCATCCTTGGCGCTCATACGCAGACGCAGCAGAGAAGTCATCTTTTCCATGATAAAATTCCTCCTAAAAATATTTTACAGAGTTTCTTATAACGCCGGCCAAGCGGCGCCTTTGGGCATGAAAAAGGCGCTACTGGTCAAGTCGATGACCAATAGCGCTCCATGTCTGCATTAAGACATGACAGTTGTGCAGCTTACACGGCACACCCAGGAACGCGCCACAGGAGGAGCGCGCACCTTCGGCAAAAAACCCCTTCACCGACCTCCATCGAGCCCCCTGCAGCCCCGAAGTCGATTACCCTGTTTTTTGCACCTCTATTGTCTGTTATATGGAATTCTGCACTTCAAATTATAATACTTTTCAGCAATTTGTCAAGCAAGATTGTGAGAAAAATGACAATAACTTTTTTGCAATGCTGAAAAAAATTATTTTCGTTTCACGGGGTGAAAAATTTAGTAATTTTCTTCAATGAGATGCAGAATTTCCGGCTTCAGAGACAGCATCCGGCAGATATTCAGGGCGTCCCGCGGGCAGTCGGAGCGGCCCTCCACACGGTAGAGACCGTAGTTCATGTGCCGGGCGATGACCCGGATGCCGTCCTCCCCGCTGACGGCCAGCTCCCGGCGGATGGCCTCGGGGTCGATGTCCCGCAGACCGATGATCTGGTAGTGGGCCTTGCCGCAGTCGGCCACCTTGTCGTAGTGGGTGGTGAGCAGGGAGATGGCGTTGACCTCGTTGAGGTATTTGGTCACGGCCTGGACGATCACCGCGCCCTCGTCGGGGTTGGTGCCCCGGGCAAACTCGTCCAGCAGGAAGAGGGAGTAGCCCTGCTCCACCTGGGTGAGGGCCTTTTGGAACTGGACGATCTCGGAGCCGAAGCCGGACAGGCCCGACTGGATGGACTGCATATCCTCAAAGAGCATGAGGACGCTCTCGAACAGGGGCATTTTCGCTTCCTTGGCGCACACCAGGAAGCCCGCCTGGAACAGAAGAACATTCAGGGCAACGGTCTTCATAGCCACGCTCTTGCCGCCCATGTTGGCGCCGGTGATGACCGTGGTGCCCCGGTCCAGGGAGATGGATACCGGCACGAAGCTGCGGCCCTGCTCGGAAAGCAAATCGCACAGCTCCGGGTTCACCATGTCTGTCAGCTCCAGGGGGCCGTCGGTAATTTCCGGCATCACGCCGCCGTAGCGCACGGCGAAGAGGGCCTTTTGGATGATAAAGTCCAGGCGGCCCGCATTTTCGGCGTCCTGGAGCATATCCTCCGCCAGAGGAGCCAGGCGGGCGCCCATGTCCCGGCGAATCTTCGTCTCCTCGCTCTCCTCCTCGGCGCAGATGCGGGTGCGCTGCAAACGCAGGTCGTCCTTCTCTGCGTCGGTCTTGGCCTCGTGGAGCTTTTCTTCCAGCTCCTTCTTGGTGCGGCGGACCTGGCGGAGCTTTTCAGTCATGCTGTCGGGGATGTAGAAGCCACGGGAGCGGGTGTTGTCCGGGTCCAAAATAGCCAGGGCGGGCTTGGGATCGTGGAACGCCAGGCCCCGGAGGGGGGCGGCTTCGCTCATCTGCCCGTACAGGGGCAGCAGGCTCTCCAGCCGCTGGAGATAACCCTTGATCTCAAACAGCTCCACATGGTCCGGCACCTCGCCGTCGCGGCAGCGGCGGATGGAGTTGCGGATGTCCTTCATTTGGCATAGGAGGATGCAGATCTTGTCGTACACACCCTTCAGCTCCTCGGCGTGGTCGGCGGCCTGCTGCACATTATATAATTCTTCCTCCAGCTCTGCCCGCTCCGCCGGGGTGTAAAAACGCAGGCGGCGAATTTTTTCCTGTCCAAAGGGACTGCACCCGTGCAGGGTCTCCAGGGCGTATTGCAGACCGATCTGCTGCTTTTCTTCAAACCGAATGGAAATCATGCCAGCTCCTCCTTCACATTGATGACCGGGACATTCACGCTCTGGCGCATCCGGTCGATAAACACATCCTTGTCAAATTTCCAGCCGTAGGCCGACACGGGGTTCACCGTGACGCACAGGGTCCGGGCGGCGTCCTTGGTCTGCAGGGCCACCTCCCGCACCGCCAGCTTATCCAGGGTGTCGGGCTTCAAAAGCACCTTGCTGGGGTCGGCCACCACCAGGCGGCCCTTACGCAGCAGGCCGCTGCGCAGAAGCGGAATGACCATGCTGTCCGTCAGCGCCCCGGGGATGTAGGCCTCGCCATGCTCCTTCAGGCACTTCTCCAGGCCGTCCGCGGCCTCCGGAGGGAGGGTGTCGGCCTTGGGCAGGTCCATGAGACGGCAGAAGTTGGCCGTGTCCTCGATGACCTTTTCCATGCTCATGTTATAGGACGCGCCGGTGCAGAGGACGATGCCATCGGCCACATTCCGGGCCCCCAGGGACTTGCGGCCCAGGGCGCCGTCGATGATGGACTGGGTGGCTCCCAGGTCGAAGAACATCTTCGATACCTCTCTTAGCTGGGCCGTGATGGAGGGCCCAGCAAGCTGCACATACCCGTCGCTGCGGGCGCGCATGACGATGACCTCGCCCAGGGGGGTGGGGATGCCGGTGGTCATGAGGATCTCCTGGGTCACATCGCCCAGGCGCAGCATATCCTTGGCGGTGGCGATGAGGGTGCCCGCCGGGACGAAGATGCTGGGCTTTTCCGTGCCTGTGACCACATCGGTGCTCTCGCCGTCCCGGCCGATGGAGGTGAGGCCCAAAACCTGCCTGCGGCCCGTGTGGGACAGAAGCCAGTTGAGCATGGTGGTCTTGCCGGCGTTTTTGCACATACCCACGATGGACATGCTCTTTACCTGCTGTATCTGCTGAACCAACTCTGCTGTTGTCATATTCTCTCTCCTTCCGGGGAAAAATGCCGTTCAATTTTTGATTATACCGCAAACGGAGCAAAAAAGGAAGAGGGAAGTTTTCTTCCCTCTTTCCTCTGTATTTATCCCACGCCGATGGCTACGACGATAACGCCGAACAGCAGCGCTGCGGCGGCGGCGAAGGCGAAGAGGAGCGTTGCCCCTACCCTGTCGGGCTTATTGGCGATACATTTACAGCCGCGCAGGCCCACGACGGCCAGAACTACCGCTCCCAGGCAGCAGCCAGCCGCCAAAAGATACGGCCAGCCCAGCACCAGGCCCACGCAGGCGATGCCCGCCAGGGCCAGCACGCCGCAGCCCAGCAGAAGCAGCCGCTTCAGGCTCTTATCCTTCACCAGCAGCGCCACCGAGGTGCCGCCCGCCAGGGCTGCCAGCAGCAGGCCCAAGCCCGTGAGGAGCACCGCCACAATGGCGATCCCCAATCCCAGCAGCAAAAACGGCAAAAACGCCACAGTCAGATGGAACATTTCTTACTCCACCGTCACGCTCTTGGCAAGGTTCCGGGGCTTATCGATGTCGCAGCCGCGCTCCAGGGCGATGTAGTACGAGAGCAATTGCAGGGGCACTACGCCCAGCTGGGGCAGGAGCATTTCGTGGATGTCCGGGATGGTCATGACCATAGGCACATGGCGGCCCATTTCTTCGGCGTGGGCCTGGGTGGTCAGGGCCAGGACCTTGGCGCCCCGGGCCTGCACCTCCACCACATTGCTCAAAGCCTTATCAAACAGGGGGCCATAGGTCCCCAGGGCGATGACCAAGGTGCCCTCCTCAATGAGGGAGATGGTGCCGTGCTTCAGCTCGCCGGAGGCGTAGGCCTCGGAATGGATGTAGGAAATTTCCTTCAGCTTCAGACTGCCCTCCAAAGACAGGGCATAGTCCAGGTTGCGCCCGATGAAGAACACATCCTCGCTCTTGCAAATTTCCTTGGCGATGTCGTGAATGCTCTCGGCACTTTCCAAAATTTTCTCGATATACTCCGGCACCCGCTGCATATCCCGGACCATCTCGCTGTAGGTCTGGCGGTCGATGGTGCCCAGGATGTCGGCAAAGTAGAGGCCCAGCATATTCAGTACGGCCATCTGGGTGCTGTAGGCCTTGGTGGTAGCCACGGCGATCTCGGGGCCGGCCCAGGTGTAGAGCACATCGTCGGACTCCCGGGCGATGGAGGAGCCCACCACATTCACGATGGAGAGAATGCGGGCGCCCCGCTTCTTAGCCTCGCGGAGAGCGGCCATGGTGTCCAGGGTCTCGCCGGACTGGCTGATGGCGATGACCAGGTCACCGCGCTTTACGATGGGGTCGCTGTAGCGGAACTCGGAGGCCAGCACCACCTCCACGCTGCGCCGGAGCATCCGCTCCAGGTTGTACTTGCCCACCATGCCCACATGGTAGGACGAGCCGCAGGCGATGATGATAATGCGGCCGATGTTGCGAATTTCCTCCTCGGTCATAGTCAGGTCCTGCAAAATGACCCGCCCGCCCTGGAGCCGGGCGGCGGTGGCCTCCCGGATGGCCCGGGGCTGCTCGAAGATCTCCTTGAGCATGAAGTGGGCATAGCCGCCCTTTTCGGCGGCGCCGATGTCCCAGTCCACATGGTGATGCTTCTTGGTCACGGGCTGGCCGTGCTCATTATACACGGTGACGCCCTCCCGGGTCAGCACGGCCATCTCGCCGTCCTCCATGTAGGAGATGTCCCGGGTGTGGCGGATGATGGCGGTGACATCGGAGGCGATGAAGTTCTCCCCCTCGCCGTAGCCCAGCAGCAGCGGCGCGTCCTTCCGGGCGGCAATGAGCTGGTCCGGCGCGTCGGCGGAGACGATACCCAGGGCGTAGGCCCCCTCCACGGCGTTGAGCATACGGCGCACGGCCTCCACCATGTCGCCGCACTGGCTGTAATAGTAGTCCAAAAGCTGGGCCACCACCTCGGTGTCCGTCTCGGAGGTGAACTGGTAGCCCTTGTGCAGCAGCTGGCCCTTCAGCTCCGAAAAGTTCTCAATGATGCCGTTGTGTACCACGGCAATGCGGCCGCTCCGGCTCACCTGGGGATGGGCGTTGATGTCGTTGGGCTCGCCGTGGGTGGCCCAGCGGGTGTGGCCGATGCCCAGGGTGCCGGGCAGGTCCGCGCCGTCATGGGTCAGGTCCTTTAATGCCTGCAAACGGCCCTTGGCCTTTTTCACCAGCAGGCCGCCGGGGCCGAACACCGCCACACCGGCGGAGTCATAGCCACGGTATTCCAGGCGCTGCAGGCCGTCCAGCAAAATGGGAGCTGCCTGCTCCCTGCCCACATATCCTACGATTCCACACATATTATAATTTCCTCCTGATCGTTTCGTTTTTTGAAAATTTCACGACTGGAAGGACAAACACACAGACATTTGTCATTCCTGTCCGGCCGCAGCGTCTCTGTTTTGCGGTCACCCGCATATTTGCCGGCTGCGTGCGTACCCGGACGGTACGGGAGAGCTTCCGCCGAAATGCTCGATACTCTCTCCTCCTCGTCGTCCCGCTGGGCGGGCGCTGGCGCTTGTGATGGGTCGCCCCATGGCCTCCTTTCTGCTCTGTGTTCACTTTTTTGTATATTTCTACCTCCCGCGGCAAATACTGCCGGAAAGGGGGTATGCCATTTGATAACCGCTTTTTTCCGCACCGTGATCCTCTATCTGCTGCTCATTGTGGGGCTGCGGCTCACCGGCAAGCGGCAGATCGGCGAGCTGGAGCCTATTGAATTGGTGCTGACCATGCTGCTGTCGGACCTGGCCTCGGTGCCCATGCAGGACTTCGGCATTCCGCTTTTGGACGGGATCATCCCTATTGTGACGCTATTGTCCATGAGTATGCTGCTGAGCTGTCTGAGCCTGCGGCATGTGCGCTTTCGGCGCATGATATGCGGCCAGCCCGCCATTATCATCCGGGACGGGAAGCTCCAGCAGAAGGCCATGCGGCACAACCGGCTGACCCTGGACGAGCTTTTTGAGGAGCTGCGCACACAGGGCGTCACGGACATAAGCGATGTGAAATATGCGATCTTGGAGACCGGCGGGCAGCTTTCGGTGCTGCTGCACACGGTGGCCCAGCCCGCAACGCCCCGGCAATTGGGACTGACGGGCGAGGACGATGTGTTCCTCCCTACGGTCATTATCAACGACGGGCGGCTCCTGATGGACCACCTGCACCGGGTGGGCCGGGACGAAAGGTGGCTGCAAAAGCAGCTGAAGGCAAACGGCGTTTCCTCCCCGCACCAGGTGTTTCTTTTAAGCGTGGACGAGCAGGGGGAGACGGTCTGCATCGTAAAGGAGGACGCGAAATGAAGTCATTCCGCATACCGATATTTATATTGCTGATGACATTTCTCCTGTCGCTGTACGGGGGCAGCAGCATACGGCGCTATGCCCAGGCGTGGCAGGCGCAGCTTTCCCTGGCCGAAAGCGCGGTAAAGCGGGCGGACTGGGAGCAGGCCCAGGACATTCTCGGCGAGCTCAACAGCCAGTGGCAGGAAAAGCAGAAGCGGCTGCATATGCTGGCCGAGCACGAGGAGCTGGACGAAGTGGAGGCCCTGCTGCGCCGGTGCATCGCCTTTGCGGCGCTGGAGGATGACGCGGAGCTGCCTGCGGACATGGCGGAGCTGGCCGCCCGGCTGGATATTTTGGGGGAGAACCAGGGTCTTTCGCTAAGGAATATATTGTAGCCGGGTCGGGCGGACAGGGGCGTCCGCCCCTACACAGCGTTTGCCGATAGGATTTCGTAGGGGGCGGCGTCCTCGACGCCCCGTTTTACCCAGGCGGCGGGCGACCGCAAGGGTCGCCCCTACGGAATATGGTTTCCTGTTATGCGTAGGGCGGCGTGCCCTCACGCCGCCGGGGTGGTGCGGTGGGTATCGGGCGGCGGGCTGGGGGCAGCCCGCCCTACGCATATTCGAAGGCTGGTGAAACCGGGCCGTCGGGGACGCCGGCCCCTACGGACGCATTATTGATGGTGCGGGGACGGGCCGATGTGGGGAGCGAACCGAGCGCTGCCGGTGGCAGATGAAGCGAGGTGAGCGAGTGGCCGCGGTCAAAATTTCAAGCGTCCGCCGTAAGGCAGCGTGGAAATTTTGGGCACCGCAACAGGGTCATCGGCCCCTACGGATAATTGTCTTTCTCCGCTTACTTCTCGTTCAGCAGCTTATTCAGCTCGCTCATGAAGGTGTTGATGTCTTTGAACTGGCGGTAGACGGAGGCGAAGCGGACATAGGCTACTTCGTCGGCTTTTTTCAGCTTATCCATGACCATTTCGCCTACCAGCTCGGTGCTGATCTCGCGCTCTAAATTGTTTTGCAGCTCCTGCTCGATCTCCAGGGCCATGCGCTCCATGTCCGCCACGGGCACGGGGCGCTTTTCACAGGAGCGCTGGATGCCGCGCAGCACCTTGCTGCGGTCGAAGCTCTGGCGGGAGCCGTCCTTCTTGATGACCACCATGGGCAGGCTCTCCACGGTCTCGTAGGTGGTGAAGCGGCGCTCGCATTGCAGACACTCCCGGCGGCGGCGGATGCTGCCCTCGTCGGCGGGACGGGAGTCCACTACCTTGCTCTCGGAAAAGCCGCAATAGGGACATTTCATGGTCCTTCTCCCCTTTCCATCCGCCCCCGGATGCGGAGACGGTATGCGCATAGATTATTTGGTGTCTGAATATTGTACCACACTCCGTCAAGATATGGTAGCTGTTTTTTGTAACGATACTATGAATTGTATCGAAAACAAAAAGCGGGAAGGGCAAAGTGAATGTTACCCTCCCCGTTTTTCAGTTGTTTTCGTTCGGTATGTAGAGCACTCTCTCATACCAAACGCTCATGGGGCAGGCCGAAGGAGACCGCGATGGCGGCGTCCACCTGCTGCATGATGTCATCCTCTACCCGGCCCATCTTCTCCCGCAGGCGCTTTTTATCCAGGGTGCGTATCTGCTCCAGGAGAATGATGGAGTCCCGGGGCAGGCCGCTGCTCTGCCCGGGCAGCTCGATGTGCGTGGGCAGCTTGGCCTTGCCGGTGCGGGAGGTGATGGCCGCGGCGATGATGGTGGGGCTGTGGCGGTTGCCGGTGTCGTTCTGCACGATCAAAACGGGCCGCACGCCCCCCTGCTCGCTGCCCACCACCGGGCTGAGGTCGGCATAATATATCTCGCCTCGTCTGACTGTTGATTCCACAAGGTTCACACTCCGCCGGAAAGAAGTACCCGTGTTTCAGGGTCACTTTCATTGTCCCACGCAGCCTGCGAAATTATACGCCCCACGGAAAAAACCGTGCCGTGTCCGTCCCATACCAGTCTATGCAGGCGGGGTCACGCCCGTGCCCTTAAAAGCGCAGAAGCAGCTCCCGGTCCGTCTCTTTTCCGTTTTCGATATACACTCTCGGCACGCGCTTGCTCACGGCGCAGGTGAGCTCATAGGGGATGGTCCCGGCCAGCTCCGCCAGCTTCTCCACCGGGTTCTCCGGGCCGAAAATTTCAATTTCGTCGCCTACATCCACCTCCGGCAGGTCCGTCAGGTCGATCATGCACATATCCATGCAGATGCGCCCGCGCTGGGGGGCGGGGCCGTAGGCGGTCATAAGGCTGCATTTGTCCGACAGGCAGCGGAAAAAGCCGTCGGCATAGCCGTAGGGCACCACGCCCAGGCGGGTGGTGCGCTCCGTCTTGAAAATGCGTCCGTAGCTGACGGTGGTGCCGGGCTCATAGACCTTGATGGTGCTGACGCTGGTCATCAGGCGCATCACCGGGCGCAGGCCCAGCTTCTTGGCCCCGTCGCCGTAGCCGTAGAGCAGCAGGCCCGGGCGCACCATGTCCAAAAGCATCTCCGGCCAATAGGCCACGGCCCCGGTGTTGGCGCAGTGGCGCAGGGGGAACTTGCGGCCCAGCTTCTCCTCCACCTTCTCGATGACCGATGTAAACAGGGCAAACTGCTCCTGGGTGTAGGCGCGGCTCTTCTCGCTCTCCGGCTCGTCGGACACGGCGAAGTGGGTGAAGATGCCCTCGGCGTCCAGGCCGGGCAGGCGGCAGGCCTCGCAGATGCCCTCCACACCGCTGTCAAAGTGGTGTCCGCTGACAAGATAGCCCAGGCGGGACATGCCGGTGTCTACCTTGATATGCACCTTCAGCGTGCCGCCGCAGCGGACGGCCTCGGCGCTGTACTCCAGGGCCTTGGCCTTGCAGGTGACGGCCTGGGTGATGTGGTTTTCAATGAGCTTTTCCACCTGCTCCTTGGGGGTGTGGCCCAGGATCAGGATGGGCATATTGATGCCCCCCAGGCGCAGCTCCATGGCCTCGTCGATGCTGCTGACAGCCAGGTAGTCGGCCCCCTTTTGCTCCAGCACCCGGGCCACCTGGATGGCGCCGTGGCCGTAGGCGTCCGCCTTCACAACGCCCAGGAATTTCACCCCCGGGCCGATGCGGCGGCGGAGCGTTTCATAGTTTTCCCCCAGGGCGTCCAGGTCAATGACCGCCCAGGTCCTCTTCAGTGTGGATTCCATGGTATCGCCTCTTTCATCAAACAGAAAATTTCCTTGTATCTTTTTATGAGAATATATTTTAATTTATCAAAAATCGCGTCTAAAACAAATATCTGCCCCGCGTAAAGATACTTATTGTATGTAGACTTTTTGTATTCATTTTAGCCATACTATAAAATATGGAGGTTTATAATTATGGATATTATTAGGGTGTTCGGCAACAATTTGAAGAAATATCGCACAGCTATGGGGCTGTCGCAGGAGTCTTTTGCCGAAAAGTGCGGTATGCACCGCACATACATAAGTGCTATCGAATGTTACCGCCGCAGCATTTCGCTTGAGAACATTCAGCGTATTGCCGATGCGCTGGAAATAGAAACCTACAAATTGTTTGTGGAGGAATAGATATGGAGCACAGAGATAGGGCCACAGGCTGGCAGCACGCCAAATTATCAGGCCATAAGAACGAGGATTTAGTAAATATGCGCTTAGATGCAGATGTAGAGTTCGCCGCTTCTTTATTGAAAAGGATAAACAAGCCTCATGCTCACCTTGCGCACACAACCATCGGCGGATTGCACGAAACCAATGTACCAAGCGTCAACGGGCGAAAGACAAAATCCAAAACGGATTTAAAGGTTTTCCTTGACACAAACGAGGAAATCAATATTTCCATCAAAAAGAGCCTTCATGGACAGGTATATTTTGTAAGGGCCGGACTATTTATTGACACCTTTGAAAAGCAATTCCGCACACAGATCCCTGACGATGTGCGCAGAGCCATCAACCTGTTTTGGGCCGCTGCCGATGATGCTGTGGAAATCATCGAGCAGTATGGCAACCGCACCGCCGGCAAAAATTATGACCTGCAAGTGCGGCATAAGAGTCTCAATGCCACTACGCTAAAGGCATACAATGCACACCTCTATGATGTGCTATTGCAATGGTTCACCGATCATGCGTATGAACTGACGAAGCTCTCCTTTTCTATGGGCGCTGTGCGCGACAGTGAGGAATGGTCCGATTTTGTGTGGTACATAAATCTCCTCGGTGAAAATGATACAGATGATATTTTCTTCATAGAAGATATTTGTAATGCCGCCCAGAAGGCCGCAAAAGCGGAGACCTATTATGGCTCCTCCTACGGAGGGACTACCATTCAATTGCCTTTCGGTTTTGTTCAGTGGCACCAAAAGCAGCTACAATTTCATCACAACTATGATAAATTGCGCTCATTGCTCAACACCCGCTGATTACAAAGACATAATTTCCTGATTTTGAGGCTACAGTGCTATTCTGTAGCCTCATTTTTTTGTAATGCCGCAAGCATCTGCTTCGCTATTGCTATAGACAGCAGCGGCGGGACCGCATTGCCGATCTCCAGCCTTTTCATGCTATCCGAACCATAGAATTTATAGTCATCCGGGAAGCTCTGCAATCTGGCCCCTTCCCGAATCGACATGGCTCTCGAGTCTCTTGGGTGAATACACCTGGATGAAGACGGGCACGCGAAATTCCTGGTTATGGTCGTAGACGGCTTCTCCCACCACAGCTTTGCGTATGTATTGCCATATCCGCTCTTGGGGCGAATGTCCTCCGGCAGATCATCCTTAGACTGGCCGTCTTTCAGCGTCTGCATGATTTTGATAAGATGTTCTCCGTTTTTAGGCGCGCAGTGCTCCTCAACAGAATCTCCTGCATTTTTTCTGACAAATTTGAGAAATTCATTCGTCGGACCCGCAGCATATCGATCGCTTTTTTCGCCGCTTTTTAATGTAGGCAGATCCCCCAGCGCATCTTTTAGCGTCACATAGGGTTTCAATCCCTCCCCGTGCGTCGGAGCCGGATAAACAAAATTATTGTCCCCCTTGAATCCAACCAGTATGACCCTTTCTCTGCGCTGCGGAACACCATAGTTGACCGCATCCAGAATTTCATGCTGCAGTGTGTAGCCAAGCTCCTCAAACCCAGCTTTCATTTGTGCAAAAAGTTTTCCTTTGTCCATGCTCAGGATCCCGGTCACATTTTCAAATACGAATGCTTTTGGCTGCAAGATACCAAGGACTCTTTTGTATTGCATGAACAAGTTCGCCCTATCATCCATTCTCCGTTTTCCCAGCGTAGAATAGGACTGGCAAGGCGGTCCGCCCACGACCACATCGGCCTTTCGGCCTTTCAATGCCTGCTGTAAAACATCACTTGTTAAATTGCTTATATCGCAATTAAGCATTTCAACATCGGGATGATTCAATTGATAAGCAATAGAAATATCTTTTTCGATTTCATTGGCTGCTAAAATTTTGAATTGCGGTAATTTTGCAAATCCATAGCTCAGGCCACCCGCACCGGCGAACAAATCTATGATATTATATTGTTTCATATCTTTTCTCCTAAGTATCAAGATGGCCGTTTCTGTAACCCGGCAGGCAGTCTGGAATTTATGAATCTCGATTTGTCGTCTTTTTATCTATGGTATGGGGCCGGTGCTTTTCTCAATGCTGCCCTCACTCTTCTGTATTTTCTTCCGTCTGGCAGGTAAACTGCGTAAATGTCACCGTCAGCAGGACT
>CAVHCH010000009.1:0-5370 GCA_963634265.1 Bacteroidaceae bacterium
AGACCCTATTCCTCATATCTTTTTTCTCTTGTCCAATATGTATTGTAGTCCTACAATTTCTGCAATCCAAATCCCCGCCGATTCTTGACTTTAGGCGGCAAATGATGTACGATAAAGATTGTGTATTTCACTGAATGGAGGTTTCTCATGAATACAGCCGAACTTTCCAAAGTCTGCCGCCAGGTGCGCCGTGACATCATCAATATGACGGCCAATGCCGGCAGCGGCCATCCCGGCGGTTCCCTGTCCGCCGTGGAGCTTATGACCAGCGTTTTTCATAATCATATGCGCCTGGACCCCAAAAATCCCAAGTGGGAGGATCGGGACCGTTTCGTCCTAAGCAAGGGCCACAGCGCCCCCTGCTACTATGCGGTTTTGGCCAGCCTCGGCTTCATTGACCGCGCCGAGTACGCCAACTTCCGTCAGCTCCACAGCATTCTCCAGGGCCACCCGGACTGCAAGAAGGTCCCCGGCGTAGATGCCTCCACCGGCTCCCTGGGTCAGGGCTGCTCCATCGCCGTGGGCATGGCTCTGGGCGCCAGGAAGCTGGGCAAGGACACTCAGGTGTTCACCCTCCTGGGCGACGGCGAGTGCCAGGAAGGCCAAATTTGGGAGGCTTTCATGTCCGCCGCCCACTATCACCTGAATAACCTCACCGTCATCATCGACAACAACGGCCTGCAGATCGACGGCAGCAACAACGAGGTCATGTCTCTGGGCGACCTGCCCGCCAAGGTAAAGGCGTTCGGCTTCGACCTGTATGAGATCGACGGACACGACCTGGACGCCATTGAGAAGGCCCTGGCTGCGCCCCACACACCCGGCGTGCCCAAGTGCATCCTGGCTCACACCGTCAAGGGCAAGGGCGTTTCCTTTATGGAGAATCAAGTGGACTGGCACGGCAAGGCGCCCAACGCCGAGCAGCGTCAGCAGGCTTTGCAGGAATTGGAGGACTGAGACCATGAGTGAAAAAATTGCGACCCGCGAGGCTTACGGCAAGGCTCTGGTAGAGCTGGGTGCCGCCAATGATAAAGTTGTGGTGCTGGATGCCGACCTGGCCGGTGCCACCATGACCAAGCATTTCAAAGCCGCCTATCCCGACCGCTTCTTCGACTGCGGCATTGCCGAGTGCAACATGATGGACATTGGCGCCGGCCTTTCCACCATGGGCCTTATCCCCTTCTGCTCCACCTTCGCTATGTTCGGCGCAGGCCGCGCCTATGAGCAGATCCGCAACTCCATCGCCTATCCCAAGTTCAATGTGAAGATCTGCTGCTCCCACGCCGGCGTGTCCGTAGGCGAGGACGGCGGCAGCCACCAGTGCCTGGAGGACATCGGCCTCATGCGCCTGATCCCCGGCATGACGGTCATCGTCCCCGCCGACGCTAACGAGGCCCGCAAGGCCACCTTTGCCCTGGCCCAGTTCCAGGGCCCCGCCTATATGCGCACCGCCCGCCTGGCTACCCCCGTGTTCGAGGAGGACTATCCCTTTGAGATCGGCAAGGCCAATGTGCTCCGGGAGGGCAAGGATGTGGCTGTGTTCGCCTGCGGTCTGATGGTTGCGGAGGCCCTGGAGGCCGCCAAGCTCCTGGCCGCCGACGGTATCGACGCCGCCGTCATCAATGTCCACACCATCAAGCCCATTGACGCCGCCTGCGTCACCGAGTACGCGCAGAAGTGCGGCAAGGTGGTCACTGTGGAGGAGCACAGTGTCATCGGCGGCCTGGGCGACGCCGTGGCCGAGGTGCTCATGGGCAAGGTCAACTGCAAGTTTAAGAAGATCGGCGTGAACGACCAGTTCGGCCAGTCCGGCAAGGCCCAGGATGTCCTGCGGGAATACGGCCTCACCGGCGATCAGATCGCGGCCTCTATCAAAGCCGCTCTGTAAGCTGTAAAAATCCAATAAACAAATCCCGGCGGAGTGTTCCGTCGGGATTTTTGTATGTAAATATGTATTTTTATGCACGGGGATGTGCCTTTTGATACACATCCTTCAGCTGCTTTTTCACAATGTGCGTATAGATCTGCGTGGAGGAAATGTCCGCGTGGCCCAGCATCTCCTGGATGGAGTGCAGGTCCGCTCCGTTTTCCAGCAAATGTGCCGCAAAGGAGTGGCGCAGCATATGGGGCGTGATGTCCTTTTTGATCTCCGCCTTCTCCTGGTAGTACTTGATGATCTTCCAAAAGCCCTGGCGGGTCATGCGCTCGCCGTTCATGTTCACGAACAGCGCCTTCTCCTCGTCACTGGTCACGATCCGCTCCCGGATGTGCGTCACATAGTCCTGCAAGGCCTTCACCGCGCCGGGGTACAGCGGGATGCTCCGCTCCTTGCCCTTGCTGCGGCAGACCACCAGCCCGGCGGGCAGATTCAGGTCATCCACATCCAGGCTGATAAGCTCCGAGACACGAATGCCCGTGGCGTACAGCAGCTCCAGCATGGCGTGGTCCCGGAAGCCCTTCTCGTCCACGCACTTGGGCTGCTCCAAAAACAGCTCCACTTCCTTGTTGGTGAGGATCTCCGGGTACTTCCGCTGCACTTTTTTCGCCTTCAGCGCGGCAGTGGGGTTTGTTTTTATGTAACCCTTGGCAAACATATAGGCGTAAAACGACTTGGACGAGGCCATAAACCGGCTCATAGTCGCCTGGGACTTCCCCAGCTGCTCCAGCCTCGCCAAATACTCCTGAAGCATGGCGTTTTTTGCCCGCTTTAGGTCTGATTTTTTTTGCTGAAGCCACTGCTGATACTGCGTCAGGTCCCGCATATAGGAGCTGATGGTGTTCGCGGACACATGCTTTTCCGTTGTCAAATAGCTGCAATACTGCGCCAAATAATCCGTCACACCCTCACCTCCTTTTCTAAAATCATACAATGTATTTCAGTGCCAGCGCCGTCAGCTTCGGCACAAAGGTCAGCTCGCACAGTGCGCCCAAAGCCAGGATGGCCGAGGCCAAAAAGAGAAAACGCGAACCGCTGCCCTTCTCCGCTGCAGCCCGACGCCCGGCAGCTTTCCCGGAAGAAAACCGCCGCCTGTGCAGAGCCAAAAACAGCGATACCGGGAGGACAAATAGCGCCCGCACCCCCAGCGTACACAGAGAAATCAGCACGCCCTGCTGCCCCAACGCAATGGAAAAGCACGACACGGCGTACGACAATAAAAAGCCCTCCAGCAGGAATATCCCGCAGAAAAAATAATTTGCATGGCGTAAAAAGCCGCACAAAAAAACAGCACACGGCATCCGATAGTACGCCAAGGCCACGCCCAAAAAGGACGCCGCCGTCACGGCGCTGCCGGACCCGAGAGCCTGGGCATATTCAGATAAGTAGGTGCGGATCTCCGCGTTTGACCCGGAGGAACGCCCGGCGAAATACCCGGCGGCCAGCCCCAGCCCATACGCGGCGGTCAAAAGCAGCAGCTCGGGATCAAACCGCACCCTTTTCATCCCGGAGCGTTTTGCGAAACGGTCCCTTCTCATGCAGTGCTCACCTCTGTCTATACCTATGAGACAAGCAATACTTTTAGAAGAAAACATCTATACTATAAGCCAAAAAACTAAAAAGGGCAAGGACTTTGCGGCAGATTCTTGTTTTTCTCTGTTTATGCCAAAAAGTTATGTAAACAGCATTATGTAAACCACGAAACTCGACCCTCTCCAGGCGAAACAATCCACCACCTCCGTCCAAATGTGGATGCACCCGTCCTTGTCGGACACAACATCTTGGGCCGCGAGCAAAAACCGTCGAATCCCCGGTCCAAATTCAAATTTATCCTACCAAACCGCATTTTTGGTGGATTTGCCTATTGACGGCCTTTTCCTCTCTTCCGCTTCCCTGCTGTGCGGGTTCTTTTACGCCGTCTTTTTCCCACAGGCAGGAGCACCGCCAGGGCCGTGCCGCCCCATATACAGACTGTAATCTGCCACCCGTTTGCCCCGAACTGCATATCCGTCCCGGCAGCCAGAGCTCCACACCATACTGCAAGATACAGCAGTCCTCCCTGCACGGCGGCGTGGACCAGCCGTCCCTCCGCTTCTCGCAGCGCAAATCGGCATCCGATGAAGGCGGCCACCGCCCACACCGCGCATACCCATACGCCCTCCCGGCTCTCCGGCAGAAGCTCTTTCCCCTCCAGCAGCGCACCCAGGGCCGCCCCTGCTGCGCAGAGCAGCAGGCTCAGCAGCAGCCCGATCCCCACCTTCTTGTTGATCCATGTCCCGATACGCATAAAAAAGCCTCCCCCAACTCATGCTGTTTCAGCATATTGGGAGAGGCTTTTATTTATGAATGGATTATTCCTTGTCTTCCTCGGCGGGAGCGGCTTCCTCAGCAGCGGTCTCCTCCTCGGCGGGTGCTTCCACTTCGGCAGCGGGAGCTTCCTCCACCTTCTCGGCGGCCTTCTTGCCCCGGCGGGGAGCGGCGGCAGCAGCGGCCTGCTCATCCAGAGTACCCACGGAGCCGATGGCGGACTTCAAGAACTCCACGCGCACACGGTCCTCGCTGGTCTCGATGACGACGGTGCGGTCGGTGATGGTGACTACGCGGCCATACACGCCGCCGATGGTGGTGATCCAGTCGCCCTTCTTCAGGGAGCTGCGCATTTCCTCAGCCTGCTTTTTCCGCTTGTTCTCGGGACGGATCAGCAGGAAATAGAAAATAGCCAGCATGACAACGATCATCAGGATGGAAGTCATTCCGCCACCGCTGGAGGCGGAGCTGGAGCTGGAAGCATATGCAATTTCAAACATGGGGCATAATCTCCTTTTTTACAATATGATTGTATTATACAGAATTATTCGGAATATTGCAAGACTTTTTCGGCCCGTTCATGGATTCTTTTCATATCTTTTGTGAAAGTTTTTCGCTGTACTCCGCCCGGAACGCCGCGAACCGTCCCTCGTCCAGCGCATCCCGGATCTTTTGGGTCAATTTGTTATAAAAATACAGGTTATGCATTACCGCCAGGCGCATGGCAAGAATTTCCTCCGCCGCGAACAAATGGCGAACATAGGCGCGGCTGAACTGCCTGCACACCGGGCAGTCGCACTGGGGGTCAATGGGCCCGTCGTCCAGCTTGTACTTGGCGTTTTTGATGTTCAGTGTCCCCTGCCAGGTAAAGAGCTTTCCGTGTCGGGCATTCCGCGCCGGCATCACGCAGTCAAAGAAGTCCACACCCCGGGCTACGCCCTCGATGATGTTGCTGGGTGTGCCCACGCCCATGAGATAGCGGGGCTTGTCCGCAGGCATATACGGCTCCACGGCCTCGATGACCTCATACATGGTCTCCGTGGGCTCCCCCACTGCCAGGCCGCCGATGGCATAGCCGTCGCAGTCCAGCTTGGCGATCTGCTGCATATGCCAAATGCGCAGGTCCG
>CAVHCH010000010.1:0-22371 GCA_963634265.1 Bacteroidaceae bacterium
GGCTCAAGGGCGAGGTCATCCGCGTCAACGGCGACACAGCCAGTATGCAGATCTACGAAATGACCGGCGGCATCCAGGTGGGCGACAAGGTGGAGCTCTCCGGGGAGCTCATGAGCGTAGAGCTGGGCCCGGGCCTGCTGACCCAGGTGTTCGACGGCCTGCAAAATCCCCTGCCCCAGCTTGCCGAAAAGTGCGGCTTCTTCCTGGAGCGGGGCGTGTACCTGGACCCCATCCCCAATAAAGACTGGGAGTTCACCCCCCGTGTAAAGCCCGGCGATGCCGTCTCCGCAGGCGATGCGGTGGGCAGCGTGCCCGAGGGCCTTTTCACCCACCTTATCATGGTGCCCTTCGGCCTCAAGGGCGAGTGGAAGGTCAAGTCCGTCCGGGAAAAGGGCGTTTATAATGTCCGCGACACCGTGGCGGTGCTGGAAAATGAAAACGGCGAGGAAAAAGAGCTGACCATGGTCTTCTCCTGGCCCGTGAAGCAGCCCATCCGCTGCTATGAGGAGCGTCTGCGCCCGGATGAGACCCTGGTGACCCAGCTCCGCTGCATCGACACCTTCCTCCCCGTGGCCAAGGGCGGCACCTTCTGTGTGCCCGGCCCCTTCGGCGCCGGCAAGACCGTCCTGCAGCACATGGAGGCCAAGAACGCCGATGTAGACATCGTCATCGTGGCCGCCTGCGGCGAGCGCGCCGGCGAGGTGGTGGAGGTGCTTACGGAGTTCCCCGAGCTGGTAGACCCCCGCACGGGCCGCTCCCTCATGGAGCGCACCATCATCATCTGCAACACCTCCTCCATGCCCGTGGCCGCCCGTGAGGCATCGGTGTACACCGCCGTGACCATGGCCGAGTATTACCGCCAGATGGGCCTGGATGTGCTGCTTTTGGCCGACTCCACCAGCCGCTGGGCCCAGGCCATGCGCGAGATGAGTGGCCGCCTGGAGGAAATTCCCGGCGAGGAGGCCTTCCCCGCCTACCTGGAGTCGGTCATCGCCTCCTTCTACGAGCGCGCCGGCAAGGTCCGCCTGAAGGACGGGAAGATCGCCTCTGTCACCATCGGCGGCACCGTCTCCCCCGCCGGCGGCAACTTTGAAGAGCCCGTGACCCAGGCAACGCTCAAGGTGGTGGGTGCCTTCCACGGCCTTTCCCGCGAGCGCTCCGACGCCCGTAAATACCCCTCCATCCACCCCATCGACTCCTGGTCTAAGTACAAGGGCGTGGTGGATATGGACCGGGTAGACCAGGCCCGTGCCATCCTCCGCCGCAGCAACGAGATCAACCAAATGATGAAGGTCATCGGTGAGGAGGGCACCTCCGCCGAGGACTACATCGTCTATCAAAAGGGCGAGCTGCTGGACGCCGTGTATCTCCAGCAAAACTCCTTCGACCCCATCGACGCGGCCTGCGGTCCCGACCGGCAAATGCACGAGTTCAATGTGCTCTATGATGTCCTGACCCGCCGCTTCGACCTCAGCGATAAAAAAGAGATCCGCGCCTTCTTCAACCAGGTCCGCCAGGAGTTCCTGGACTGGCACAACACCCAGTTCCGCTCTCCCGAGTTCGAGGCCCAGGAGCAGCGGCTCAAGGATTTCTACTTGAGCAAGGCGCTGGATTGAGAGGTGAACCATGATGCAGAAAGTTTATACGAAAATTGAATCCATCGTGGGCAATGTGGTCACCGTCCGTGCCTCCGATGTCCGCCTGGGCGACCTGGCCCTGGTGGGCGAAAGCTACGCCAATGTCATCAAGCTGGATAAGGACCTGGTCACGCTCCAGGTGTTCAGCGGCACCCAGGGCGTCAGCACCACCGACTCCGTGCGCTTTTTGGGCCGCCCCATGATGGTCTCCTTCTCCGACCATCTGCTGGGCCGCATCTTCGACGGCGCCGGTGTCCCCCGGGATAACGGCCCCGCCCTCACGGAGAACATGATCCCCATCGGCGGTCCCTCCGTGAACCCCTCCAAGCGTATCGTCCCCAACAAGATGATCCGCACCGGCATCCCCATGATCGATGTGTTCAACACCCTGGTCGAGAGCCAGAAGCTGCCCATTTTCTCCGTCTCCGGCGAGCCGTACAACCAGCTGCTCTCCCGCATCGCCATGCAGGCCCAGGTGGACATCATCGTCCTGGGCGGCATGGGGCTGAAGTACGACGACTACCTGTTCTTCCGGGACACCCTGGAAAAGAGCGGTGCCATGGGCCGCACGGTGATGTTCATTCACACCGCCTCCGACCCCACCGTGGAGTGTACCCTGGTGCCGGATATGGCCCTGGCCGTGGCCGAGCAGTTCGCCCTCACCGGCAAGCGCGTCCTGGTCCTCCTGACGGATATGACCAACTACGCCGACGCCCAGAAGGAAATGGCCATCACCATGGAGCAGGTGCCCTCCAACCGCGGCTACCCCGGCGACCTCTATAGCTGCCTGGCCGCCCGCTATGAAAAGGCCGTGGACTTCGGCGACGCGGGCTCCATCACCATCCTGGGCGTGACCACCATGCCCGGCGACGACGTGACCCACCCCGTCCCCGACAACACCGGCTATATCACCGAGGGGCAGTACTACCTGAAAAACGGCCACATCGAGCCCTTCGGCTCCCTGTCCCGCCTGAAGCAGAATGTCAACGACAAGACCCGCAGCGACCACCGGGCCCTGATGGACGGCATGATCCGCCTGTACAGCGCCTATAAAGAGAGCCTGGAGAAAAAGTCCATGGGCTTTCTGATGTCCGAGTGGGACGAAAAGCTGCTGAAATACGGCCACCTCTTTGAAACGAAGCTGATGGACCTGAGCGTGAATATCCCCCTGGAGGAGGCGCTGGACCTGGGCTGGGAGATCCTGGCCGCGTGCTTCGAGCCCAATGAAACGGGCCTGAAATCCAGCCTCATCCAGGAGAGATGGCCCAAGCCCGCCGCCGCAGAGTAAGGGGGCGCCTATGGCTGTTAAACTCACAAAAAACGAGCTGAAGGTGCAGAAGGACCGCCTGAAGCAGTTTCAGCGTTACCTGCCCACCCTGCAACTGAAAAAGCAGCAGCTCCAGTCCGTGGTGATGCAGGTCTCCGCCCAGCTGGAGCAGGTGGAGCGGGACTACCGCGCCGCCGTAAACGGACTGGACGATTGGGTGGCCGTTTTCGCGGAAAACGACACCTTCCCCCCGGATAAGCGCCTGGAGACCCTGGTGCGTCCCAGCCATGTGGAGTGCGGCCAGGAGAACATCGCCGGCGTCACCGTCCCGGTGTTCCGTGACCTGCAATTTGAGGACATCCGGTACGATGTAGCGGACTACCCCCTCTGGGTGGATACCGCCGCCGTCCGCCTCCGGGAAATTGCCCGGCTGGACGCCCTGGCCAAGACCCTGCGCCAGCAGGTGGAGCTGCTGCAAAAGGAGCTCCTGTCCACCGCCCAGCGGGTGAACCTCTTTGAAAAGGTGAAGATCCCCGAGGCCAAGGAGAACATCCGCGTCATCGGCATCTACCTGGGCGACCAGCAGACCTCCGCCGTGGTCCGGGGCAAGATCGCCAAAAAGAAATTGCAGGAGGTGAGCCGATGATCGAAAAAATGAAGGTGGTCCACATCGTGACCACCGAGCCGGAAAAGGCCGCCATGCTCGACCGCCTGCGCGCTCTCGGCATCGTCCACTTCTCCGAAAAGGCCGCCTCCGACCCCCGGTATACAGAGCGCTTCGCCGCCCTGAGCCGCATGACCACGGCCCTGCAGGAGTACCCCGCCCAGCCGGAGGAAGCGGTGCTGTCCGATGAAGAATTTGAGCCTTTCTTCCGCGACCTCTCCGCCTGCCTGGAGCGGAAAAAATCCCTCCAGGAAAAGCGCACCGCCGCCCACGCCGCCGCGGAAAAGCTGGCCGAGTGGGGCCGCTTCTCCCCCGCCGAGGTAGAGGAGCTGCGCGCCCAGGGCTGGGACATCCACATTTACCGCACGGATAAAAAGACCCTGGCGGCCCTCACCGCCGACCCCGATGTCCAGGTGGTGCGCCTGGCCCCGGTAGGCAAGATGCCCACCCTGGCCACCTTCGCCCCCCTGCCCGCCCAGTATTCCGCCACCGAGTTCCCCCTCCCCGAAAAGGGCCTGGCAGACCTGGAGCAGGAGCAGGCGGACTGCGACCGGGGCCTTACCGAGTGCGAGGAATTTCTGACCCGGGCCGCCCGGCACCTGCCCAGCCTTCGGGATCAGATGCTGAAAACGCAGAATGCCGCCGAGTATTCCTCCGTCAGCAACTCCTCCCAGACCCAGGACGGTCTCCTGTGGCTCCGGGGCTACCTGCCCGCCGCCCAGACGGAGGAGTTCAAAAAGGCCGCCGCCCAGGCCCATTGGGCGTGGGCCCTGGAGGACCCGGACGCGGAGGACGATCAAGTCCCCACCAAGGTCAAGTACAACAAGATCACCAAGCTGATGATCCCGGTGTTCGACATTCTCGGCACCGTCCCCGGCTACCGGGAGTACGACATCTCTTTTTGGTTCCTGGGCTTCTTCACCCTGTTTTTCGCCATGATCATCGGCGACGCGGGCTACGGCTGCCTGTTCCTGCTCCTGGCCCTGGTGCTGACGCTCAAGGGCAAGGGCAAGTCCACCGCCGTCCAGCTTCTGTGGGTACTCTCCGCCGCCACGGTGATATGGGGCTCCCTCACAGGCACCTGGTTCGGCCTGGAGCAGGCCATGAATGTGCCGCTGCTGAGAAAGCTGGTCATCCCCACCTTTGCCAACTACCCGGCGTATTTCAATGTCTCCACCACCGCCCAGCAAAACACCATCATGAAGTTCTGCTTCATCCTGGGTACGGTGCAGCTCTCCCTGGCCTGCGTCATGAATATCCGCCGCAAGCTGAAGGAGAAGGACCTGAGCTGGGTGGCAGACCTGGGCTGGCTGGCCGCCATCGACGCGTTGTATTTCGTGGTCTTGTACCTGGTCATCGGCCAGGAGGCCAATCTCCCCGTGGTGGCCGCGGTGGTCATCGCCGGGTTCCTGCTGGTGGTGCTTTTTGGCGGTATGTCCCCGGATAAGAGCTTCGGCCAGGGCCTCAAGGCGGGCCTGGGGGACGCTTTCACCGTGTTCCTCAACACCATCAGCGCCTTCGGCAACATCATGAGCTACATCCGCCTGTTTGCCGTGGGCATGGCCTCCCTGGCTATCGCCCAGAGCTTCAACAACATGGCCTTCGGCTTCAAGGGCCCCCTGGTGGTGGCCGCCGTGCTGATCTTGCTCATCGGCCACGGGCTGAACATCGTCATGGGCCTGCTGTCCGTGGTGGTCCACGGCGTCCGGCTGAACCTGTTGGAGTTTTCCGGCCAGCTTGGTATGGAATGGGCCGGCATCGCTTACGATCCCTTTAAGAAACAAGACAAACTAAAAAAATAAACGGATAGGAGATCAATTATGAGTATCGAATTTATTGGTATGGCTTGCGCACTGGGCCTGTCCGCCATGGGCTCTGCATTCGGTTCCGGCTTCGCCGCACAGGCGTCCGTAGGCGCTTGGAAAAAGTGCTACGCCAACGGCAAACCCGCCCCCTTCATCATGGTGGCCTTCTCCGGCGCCCCCCTGACCCAGACCATCTATGGCTTCCTGCTGATGAACTTCATCCGCAGCGCCGTGGAGGGTGGCTGTGACGCCGCCCTGGCTATGTTTACCGGCATCTTCGCGGGCCTGGCTATCGGCCTTTCCGCCTTCTTCCAGGGCAAGGTAGCCGCCGCCTCCGCTGACGCCCTGGGCGAAACCGGCAAGGGCACCGCCAACTACTTCATCGTCATCGGTATTATCGAAACGGTAGCCCTCTTCACCCTGGTCTTCAGCCTCCTGCTCCTGCAATAAGGCAAATTAAACGCAAAATCAAATCCCCCAGCCCTCCGGCCCCCATCGCCGGAGGGCTTTTCTCATATCCCCGCCCCATGCAAAAAAACAATGTCATTGCGAGGCCGCAAAGCGCCCGTGGCAATCCGCGCTCCAAAGCCTCCCCTGCGCAAGGGGAGGTGGCGCGAAGCGCCGGAAGGGTCGCCCGCCCCACCGCACCATCATGTCCTCCGTAGGGGCGGGGTTCTACCCCGCCCGCCCGATAGCGGTCGCACCTCTTCTAAACTTCCGTAGGGGACGATGGTCCTGTTGCGGTGCCCAAAATTTCTGCGCTGCCTAACGGCGGGCGCTTGAAATTTTGACCGCGGCCACTCGCTCACCTCGCTTCTTCTGCCACTGGCAGCGCTCGGTTCGCTCCCCACATCGTCCCGCCCCACCGCACCATCAATAATGCGTCCGTAGGGGGCGGCGTCCCCGACGCCCCGCTTCCCGCACTTCATGTCATGCGTAGGGCGGGCTGACCACAGCCCGCCGCCCCACACCCACCGCACCTCCGGCAGGGCACACGGGCCCTGCCCTACAAAAAATGTGGTGTAGGGCGGGACCCATGTGTCCCGCCGCCCGTCACCCCCCCGCACCATCGCGGCGGCGTGAGGGCACGCCGCCCTACGCAATCTTTCCCATTTTTCCGTAGGGGCGGACGCCCCTGTCCGCCCGCCCGACTTGCACCGCGCCCCATGCAAAAATCCATGTCATTGCGAGGCCAGTGCGCACACTGGCCGTGGCAATCCGTAACCCCCGTCCCCAAAGGCTCCCCTGCGTAAGGGGAGCTGTCGCGGCAAAGCCGCGACTGAGGGGTCGCCCACCGCGCCCCTTGTCACGCACCATCCCCCCAACCCGCCCCCATCTTTCCACTTTCCACTTTCCTCTTTCCTCTCTCCCCACGCAAAAGCGCCGGGCCTCCCGGCCCGGCGCTCCCCATTCCTATCAAATTCTATATCAGCAGCCCACTGGCCGCCATACTCACATAGTCCCTGTCCGCCACAATGATATGGTCCACCAGCTGAATATTCATCGTCCGCAGCGCGTCCCGTATCATCCTCGTGGTGGCGCAGTCCTCCTGGGACGGCAGCGCCACACCGCTGGGATGGTTGTGGGCCAATACCACGCCCACCGCCCCAGCCCGCAGGGCGTACTCCACCACCTGGCGCACGCTCACCGCCGCCATGCTCACATCGCCCTCCGACAGGCACCGGGAGGACAGCACCTTCCCCTTCCCGTCCAGGCACACCTGCCACAGCATTTCCCGTCGGCTGCCCGACAGCAGCCCCACGAAATACGCTCCGCACTTATCCACGGAGTTGAGAATGCGCTCCGGCCCCTCCTGCAAGGACCTCTGCCAGATCTGCGGCACCAGGGTCAGCAGCACCGCCGCGTTCTCCCCCATGCCCTCCACGGCGGACAGCTCCTCCACCGGCGCGGAAAACACCCCCTGCAGCGACCCAAACCGCTCCAGCAGCCGATGGGCCAGCTCATTGGTGTCCCGCCGGGGGATGGCGTAATACAGCAGCACCTCCAGCAGCTCGTGGTCGGCAAAGGCTCTCGGCCCGTTTTCCAGCAATTTTTTCCGCTGCCTGGCCCTGTGCCCCTGATGCACGCTGCCCATATCTCGCCCTCCTTCCGCGCTGTCACTTTTCGTTAGAGTATACCACGGAAATGCCCGCCGCTCAAGGTCCCGCCCGGGATTTTCCCCGAAAAAATTCCCGTCCGCCCCGCAAACTATCGTTTTGCACAATTTTAACCCCCATTTTTTGTCGCACCCACACTGCAAAAAGATTGTTAAAACTATTGCAATCTTCTCTCGCTATGTTAAAATATCTCTGTCGCGCACTCTTTTTGCGCGCAGCGATGGAAAGACAACAGCAAGGAGAAAGGAAAACATGAGCATGAACGAACGCCTCGCCCGCGTGGGTGAGATCATTGATGCCCACGGGGCCCAGCCCAGCCAGCTGATCGCCATTTTGCAGGACACGCAAACGGCCTTCAACTACCTCAGCCCCGAGGACATGACCCTCATCGCCGACCGCCTGGGCATCAGCACGGCCAAAGTCTACAGCGTAGCCACTTTTTACGAAAACTTCTCTCTGGAGCCCAAGGGCAAGCACATCATCCGGGTGTGCGACGGCACCGCCTGCCATGTCCGCAAGTCCCAGCCCATTTACGACGCCATCCGCGACTATATGCACCTCACCGGCAAGCGCAAGACCGACGCCGACGGCATCTTCACTCTGGAGACCGTGGCCTGCCTGGGCGCCTGCGGCCTGTCCCCGGTGCTGACCATCGACGGCGAGGTCCACGCCAAAATGACCCCGGACTCCGCCCTGTCGCTGCTGGAATCCATTCGTAAAGAGGAGGGCCTTGCCAAATGAGTGTTCTGACCCGAGAGGGCTTCCACGCCCTGCAAGCCCAGGCCGCCGACGCCTTAGCGCGCAGCCGCTCGGCCCTGACGGTGCTCATCTGCGCCGGCACCGGCTGCATCGCCAGCGGCTCCATGAAAGTGTATGAAAACCTCCGCACCGAGTGCCAGGAAAGGGGCCTAAACATCTATGTAGGCCTCGCCCACCACGGCGAGGAGGAAAAGAGCCTCCACATCAAAATGAGCGGCTGCCACGGCTTCTGCGAAATGGGCTGCCTGGTCCACATCGAGCCCCTGGGCGTCATGTATGTCCGCGTGAAGCCCGAGGACTGCCATGAGATCGTAGAGCGCACCCTCTTAGGCGGCGAGATCATCGACCGCCTCACCTACCACCAAAACGGCGTGTCCTATCCCCGCCAGGAGGACATCCCCTTCTATAAAAAGCAGCACCGTGTGGTCCTCAAGGGCTGCGGCGCCAGCGACGCCGAGGACCTGGAGGAGTACATCGCCAAGGACGGCTACCGCGCCTTTGAAAAGGCCCTGTTCGACATGACGGACGAGGCCATCTGCCGGGAAATTTCCGACTCCGGCCTCCGTGGCCGCGGCGGCGGCGGCTTCCCCGCCGGGCGCAAGTGGGAGAGCGTGCGCAAGAATGTCTCCGATGTAAAATACATCGTCTGCAACGGCGACGAGGGCGACCCCGGCGCGTTTATGGACCGCTCCATCATGGAGGGCAACCCCCACTCCGTCATCGAGGGCATGATGATCGCGGGCGTCGCCACCGGGGCCACCGAGGGCTACATCTATGTCCGCGCCGAGTATCCCCTGGCCGTGGAGCGCCTGCAAGTGGCCATCGACAAGGCCACCCATCTGGGCCTCCTGGGCGATAACATCATGGGCTCCGGCTTCAGCTTCCATATGCACATCAACCGGGGTGCCGGTGCCTTCGTCTGCGGCGAGGGCAGCGCGCTCACCGCCTCCATCGAGGGCAAGCGCGGTATGCCCCGCACCAAGCCCCCCCGCACCGTGGACCAGGGCCTCTGGGGCAAGCCCACGGTACTGAATAATGTAGAGACCTTCGCCAATGTCCCCGGCATCCTCAACAAGGGTGCCGCCTGGTATCGCTCCATCGGCACCGAGGGCAGCTCCGGCACCAAGACCTTCGCCCTCACCGGCAATGTGGTGAACACGGGCCTGGTGGAGGTCCCCATGGGCGCCACCCTCCGGGAGATCATTTTCGACATCGGCGGCGGCATCCAAAACGGCAAGAAGTTCAAGGCCGTGCAGATCGGCGGCCCCGCCGGCGGCTGCCTCACCGAGGAGCATTTGGACCTGCCCCTGGACTTCGATTCCCTGAAAAAAGTCGGTGCCATCGTGGGCTCCGGTGGCCTGGTGGTCATGGACGAGGACACCTGCATGGTGGAGACCGCCCGTTTCTTCATGCACTTCACCCAAAACGAATCCTGCGGCAAGTGCGTCCCCTGCCGGGAGGGCACCAAGCGTATGCTGGAGATTTTGGACCGCATCGTAGCCAACCAAGGCACCCTGGAGGACCTGGACCTGCTGGAGAGCCTGTCCGACACCATCTCCACCACCGCCCTGTGCGGCCTGGGCCAGAGCGCCTGCAAGCCGGTGCTGAGCACCCTGCGCTACTTCCGGGACGAATATCTCAACCATGTGGTAGACCACCACTGCCCCGTGTGCAATGGCCGCAAGCGCCGGCTGGAGATTAAGCAAGAGCTCTGCAAGGGCTGCGGCAAGTGCGCCCGCAACTGCCCCATGGAGGCCATTTCCGGCCAGCCCCGCACGCCGTATGTCATCGACAATGAAAAATGCATCCACTGCGGTGCCTGCTGGGGCGCCTGCCCCTTCGGGGCCATTGATGCCATCGAAGAGGAGGGTTAAGCCATGGCAAAAGGAATTATGATCATCGACGGCGTCCGGGTCCCCTTTGACGGGGAGAAAAATGTCCTGGCCGTGGTGCGCAAGGCGGGCATCGACATCCCCACCTTCTGCTATTACTCCGACCTGAGCGTCTACGGCGCGTGCCGTATGTGCATGGTGGAGGACACCAAGACCGGCAAGATCGAGGCCTCCTGCTCCATGGAGCCCCGGGACGGTATGTCCATCCGCACCAACACCGCGAAGCTCTTAAAGCACCGGCGCATGATACTGGAGCTGCTCCTGGCCTCCCACGACTGCAACTGCACCAACTGCGCCAAGAGCGGCAACTGCCGCCTGCAAGAGCTGGCCCAGCGCTTCGGCGTGCGCCATGTCCGCTTCCCGGACACCCGCCCCCGCTACGAGATGGACTACACCAGCCACGCCATCTTCCGCGACCCCAATAAGTGCATCCTCTGCGGCGACTGCGTCCGCGTGTGCGAGGAAAAGCAGGGCCAGGGCATCCTGGACTTTGCAGGCCGGGGCAGCGAGTTGCAGGTCATGCCCGCTTTTGATAAGAAACTCAGCGAGACCAAGTGCGTCAGCTGCGGCCAGTGCGCCGCCGTCTGCACCACCGGCGCCATCACGGTCAACGACCAGATCGGCACCGCCTGGAAGGCCATCCACGACCCCCAGAAGCGCGTAGTAGTCCAAATTGCCCCCGCCGTCCGGGTAGCCATCGGCGAGGAATTCGGCTATGCCCCCGGCGAAAATATTCTCGACCGCATCGTCTCCGCCCTGAAGATCATGGGCGTGGACGAGGTGTACGACACCAATTTCGCCGCCGACATCACCACCATCACCGAGGCCGAGGAGTTCCTCCAGCGCCTGCAAGCGGGCGGCCCCTTCCCCATGTTCACCTCCTGCTGCCCCGCCTGGGTCAAGTACCTGGAGCTGAACAACCCCAAGTACCTGCAAAACATCTCCACCTGCAAGTCCCCCATGGAGATGTTCGCCTCCGTCCTCAAGGCCAAGTACGCCGAGAAGGACGCTTCCGATGGCCGCACCACCTACCACATCGCCCTCATGCCCTGCACGGCCAAGAAAATGGAGGCCGCCCGGGACGAGTTCTTCCACAACGGCACCCCGGATGTGGACCTGGTCCTCACCACCCGAGAGCTGGTGGACATGATCCGGGAGACGGGTATCCACCTGGACGAATTGGAGCTGGAGTCCCCGGACCTGCCCTTCGGCCTCGGCTCCGGCGCGGCGGTGATCTACGGTGTCACCGGTGGCGTGGCGGAGTCCGTGGTGCGCCACTGCCTGCCCGATAAGACCAAGAATACCCTGCGCCAGGTCCGGGTCTCCGGCATCCGTGGCGACGCCCCCATCCGGGAGGTCACCTACGATGTAGACGGCACCGAGATCAAGATCGCCGTGGTCAACGGCCTGGTCCACGCCAAAGAACTCATCGCCGATATAGAGGCAGGCAAGCGCTTTTATCATCTGGTCGAGGTCATGAGCTGCCAAGGCGGCTGCGTCGGCGGAGCCGGCCAGCCCTACGGCCTCACCGCCGCCAAAAAAGCCCGGGGCGAGGGCCTCTACGCCGCCGACGCCTCCGCCCTCTTCAAGCGCGCGGAAAAGAACCCCGTGGTCACTTCCATGCTCGCCGACTTCGGCCCCCACTGGTGCCACACCCACCTCCATGTCCACTACACCCCCCAAGACCAGCAAAAGTAATAAGAATTATAGCACCAATATTAACAATTATAGCAGTCATAATAAGTGTAGTAGTCATAATTATCATAGCAGTCATACTAAACATAGCAGTTGCAGCAGTTGCCCCCCAGCAAGGACGGCCCCCCGTCCTTGCTTTTTTCCACGAAAAAAGGCTCCCCTGCGCAAGGGGAGCTGTCACGGCTCCGCCGTGACTGAGGGGTCGACTACCGCACTACTTGTTACGCATCCGTAGGGGCCGATGCCCACATCGGCCCGCCTTCCCGCACTTCTTGCCACCCGTAGGGGCGGGGTTCTACCCCGCCCGCCCGATAACAAACGCACTACTTGCACCCCTCCGTAGGGGGCGGCGTCCCCGACGCCCCGCCTTCCCGCACTACTTGCCATCCGTAGGGGCGGACGCCCCTGTCCGCCCGCCGGACTTGCACCGCAGCTCTTGTAATTGCGTAGGGCGGGCTGCCCCCAGCCCGCCGCCCCGGTCTTGCACCGCACTTCTTGTAATGTGTCATTGCGAACCAGTGACCGATGTCACTGGTGTGGCAATCCGCATCCCCCGTCCCCAACCTCTCTTCACTCTTCACTTTTCACTCTTCTCTCTTCTCTTAATTCGCCTCCCCTGCGTAAGGGGAGCTGTCACGGCAAAGCCGTGACTGAAGGGTCGCCCCCGCCCCCCTTGTCCCCCCGTCCGCGCCATAAACGCCCCTTATCCCTGCAATAAAAACTAAATATTTTACTTATGCCGTCAAATACGCTATACTACACCTTGCTTGAAAAAAACATCACCGCAAAGGAGACCTTGATATGAGCAGAACCATCGGTACCGTGGTGCGCGGCGTGCGCGCCCCCATCTTCCGTCAGGGTGACGATGTCGTGTCCATCGCCGCCGACACCGTTGCAAACGCCTTGACCCAGGAGGGCATCACCCCCCGCGACAAGGACATCGTGGCCATCACCGAGTCCGTGGTAGCCCGCTGCCAGGGCAACTACGCCACCGTCCAGCAGATCGCAGCCGATGTAAAGGCCAAGACCGGCGGCAAGACCGTGGGCGTCACCTTCCCCATCCTCAGCCGCAACCGTTTCTCCCTCCTGCTCTCCGGCATCGCCTCCGGCGCGGAAAAGATCGTCCTGCTCCTCAGCCTGCCCTCCGACGAGGTGGGCAATCACCTGGTCAGCATGGACCAGCTGGACGAGGCCGGCGTGGACCCCTACCAAGATGTGCTGACGCTGGAGCAGTTCCGCAGCCACTTCGGCTCCGTCATCCACCCCTTCACCGGCGTTGACTATGTGGACTATTACCAGAGCCTCATCCAGGAGGCCGGGGCCCAGGTGGAGATCATCTTCTCCAACCGCGTCCAGTCCATCCTCCCCTACACCGACACCGTCATCTGCTGCGATATCCACACCCGCCAGCGCTCCAAGCGTCTCTTGACATCCGCCGGTGCCCAGTGCGTCCTGGGCCTGGATGACCTGCTGACCTCCTCCGTGGACGGCAGCGGCTATAACCCCCAGTACGGCCTCCTGGGCTCCAACAAGGCCGACGATGGCCGCGTAAAGCTCTTCCCCCGGGACACCATGGCCGTGGCCGAGGCCCTGGGCGCCGCCCTGTCCCAGCGCACCGGCAAGCACATTGAGGCCATGATCTACGGCGACGGCGCCTTCAAGGACCCCGCCGGCAAGATCTGGGAGCTGGCCGACCCCGTGGTCTCCCCCGGCTACACCGACGGTCTCATCGGCACCCCCAACGAGCTGAAGCTGAAGTACCTGGCCGACAAGGACTTTGCCGACCTCAGCGGCGAGGCCCTGCAACAGGCCATTTCCGAGAAGATCCGCCAGAAGGACGCCAAGGTCTCCCTGGTGGGCAACATGATCTCCGAGGGCACCACCCCCCGCAACCTGACGGACCTCATCGGCTCCCTCTGTGACCTGACCTCCGGCAGCGGCGACAAGGGCACCCCCATCGTCTACATCCAGGGCTATTTCGATAACTACACCACCGACTAAGCCCCCTAAATAAGCCCATTTCTTTCCTCTTTTTTCCCTTTCCCGGCCGCGCAGGTTTGCCTCCTGCGCGGCCACTTTTTCTTTCCCTTGCCGTCCCCCGATTTTTATTGTATACTGTTAGAAAACAACGGATATAAAGGAGAATCGCCATGCAGGACCTCTTGCTGGAGCAGCTGCAAGCCCAAAAGGACCGCAAAAATTACGCCGTAGTCACCATCGTGGATGCCTCCGGCAGCACCCCCCGCACCAGCGGCAAAATGCTGGTGTATGAAAACGGTTTTTCCTCCGGCACCGTAGGCGGCGGCGCCCACGAGCAAATGGCCAAGCGTGACGCCGTAGACTGCCTCCGCACCGGCACCAACGCCCTGAAGCACTACGAGATCACCAGCACCGCCGCCCAGGCGGGCCAGGTCTGCACCGGGTCCATCACCGTGTTCATCGAGGTCTACCGCACCGCCCCCCTGCTGGTGGTGTGCGGCGGCGGCCATGTAGGCCGCAATCTCATTCCTATGGCCAAGCAGGCGGGCTTCGATGTCCTCCTGGTGGACACCCGCGCCCCGGAGCTCATCCCCGAGTCCGTCGCCATGGCCGACCGCTTCGAGCGCGTCCCGGATTTCGAGACGGGCCTCCACGCCCTGGACCTGGACCCCGCCGCCTACTATGTCCTCTGCTCTTACAGCCACGCCACCGACAGCGCCGCCCTCAGCGCCGTGCTGGATAAGCCCCACGCCTATGTGGGCATGGTGGGCAGCCGCGCCAAGGCCGCTTCCATCTTCGCCCAAATGCGCGAAAAGGGCCACACCGACACCGACCTCGCCCCCGTCCATACCCCCATCGGCCTGGACCTGGGCGGCGAGACCCCCGCCGAAGTTGCCGTCTCCATTTTGGCCGAGCTCATCGCCCTCCGCCACAATAAACGCGATAATTTCCCCCGCCCCTAATCCCCCGCAGGGGCGTCCCTCGCGGTCGCCCGCCCGGCTTTGCACCGCACCTCCTGTCCTTTCGTAGGGGGCGATACCTACATCGGCCCGGTCGCAGGCACCCCTTGTCCTCCGTAGGGGAGGGGCTCTGCCCCTCCCGCGGGCGGGGTAGAACCCCGCCCCTACGCACAGAGCAGGAGCGTGCGCCAAACCCACAAACCATCTCCGTAGGGCGGGCTGACCACAGCCCGCCGCCCCGGGCTTGCACCACACTCCATGAAAAAAACTGTCATTGCGAGGGCGCACCGCGCCCGTGGCAATCCGCATCCCCCGTCCCCAAAACCTTTTCACTATTCACTCTTCACTATTACCTTAAATCCCCCCATCTTTCCCCTTTCCTCTCTCCTCCCCCCTCCCGCAAAAAAGCCGAACCCCCCGGGGCCCTCGCCCCGCCGGAGTCCGGCAATTTTTTTGCAGTTTTCACCCTTCTTGCCGCAGGTGCAGCACAAAGCTCGTCCCCTGCCCCACCGCGCTCTCCACAGTGATGGTAATGTGCAGCAGCGCCGCCGCCTTCCCCGCCAAGTATAGCCCCAGCCCGCTGGACGACCGCTCCCTGTGCCCGTTCTCCCCCGTGTACCCCTTCTCAAAGATACGCGGCAGGTCCTCCGGCGCAATGCCGATGCCCGTGTCGGAAATGCGCAGGCAGTCCCCCTCCAGCCGTATGGTGATGCTCCCCTCCGGGGTATACTTGATGGCGTTGGAGAGGAGCTGCTCCAGGATGCACACGAACCACTTCCGGTCCGTCACCAAAGTCCGCTCTACCGGCTCATAGTCAAGCCGCAGCTTCCGCAGCACGAACTGCGGCCCGTACCGCCGCACGGCCTCCCTTATCATCTCGTCCAGGTCGCACTGGACGATGACCAGGTCGTTCTCGCCCCCGTCCAGCCGCAGATACTGGAGCACCATGTCCACATACTGATCCATGCGGAAAAGCTCCGCCCCCATGGCCCGATGCTCCGGGCTCTCGGCGCCCAAATACAGCTTCATCACCGCCATCGGCGTCTTGATCTGATGCACCCAGGTGGTGTAGTAGTCCAGCATGTCCTGCCGCTGGGCCTCCCGCCGGGCCTCCTCCTTCCGAAGCTGCCGGCCCAGCCGCCGGATCATGTCGCCGTAGTCCGCCTGCTCCAAGGTCTGCTCCTCCGGCAGGTCGTTCCACTGGGTCAAAATGGCCTCCCGCAGCCGCAGCCGCTCCCGGGCCGCCCGCCACTGCCTCTGCCATTGGATGCCGAATAAAACAATTCCAATAAAAACCGTCAGAGCCGCCGCATAGAAAAGCGGTTCCCGCATCACATCATAGAGGCTAAATACCACCCATTCCACCAAAAGGGTCACGATCCACAGCAGCAAGCCCACCCGGTTTTTCCGCAGGCAGTCCTTGAAAACCGCCCATTTCCGTCCGTCTTTCATAAAATGATGTACCCCCTGCCCGGCTTGGTGACGATGACGCCCTCCAACCCGCACTCCTCCAGCTTCTTCCGCAGCCGGGCCACATTCACCGTCAGGGTGTTCTCCTCCACATAGAGGTCGCTCTGCCACAGGCGCATCATCAGCTCCTCCCGGCTCACGATCTTCCCCCGGTTCTCCAGCAGAAGCTGCAAAATGCGGAACTCGTTTTTCGTCAGCTCCACCTGCCCCCTGTCCGTGCGCAGGCAGTTGTCGCCCAGGCTCAATGTGGCCCCGCAGAACTCCACCGTCTGCCCGGCCCCGGCGATCTCATAGGTCCGCCGCAAAACCGCCTGCACCTTGGCCGTGAGGACCATAGGGTCCACGGGCTTGGCAATGAAGTCATCCCCGCCCATGTTCAGGGCCATGACGATGTTCATGTTGTCCGACGCGGAGGAGAGAAACACCACCGGCACCGCCGAAATTTCCCGAATGCGGCTGCACCAGTAATATCCGTCCCGGTAAGGGAGCTTAATGTCCATCAGCACCAACTGCGGCTGACAGGCGGCAAACTCCCCCAAAACATCCGTAAAATCCTCCACGCACCGCACGCGGTTTCCATAGCTTTCCAATAGCTTCTGCACCGCCAGCGCCAGCGCCCGGTCGTCCTCCACCAGCAGGATCTGATACATACCCTTTCTCCTCCTCATAAGGCCATAAGCCACCCCCAAAAAGAGGTGGCTCTCGCCCATAATAATCAATTTACCTTCAGCCTTTCGTAGGGGACGATGCCCACATCGTCCCGCCCCACCGCACTATCAATCTGTCCGTAGGGGCGGGGTTCTACCCCGCCCGCGGGAGGGGCAGAGCCCCCTCCCCTACGCACTCCCTTTTGCACTCCGTAGGGGCGACCCTCGCGGTCGCCCGCCCGGGCTACCATCGCAGCTCTTGTAACTGCGTAGGGGCGGACGCCCCTGTCCGCCCGCCGGACTTGCACAAATCCTCATGCCATCCGTAGGGCGGGGTGCCCCCACCCCGCCGCCTCCACCAGGGCACCAATCCCACATCGTAGGGCGGGCTGACCACAGCCCGCCGCCCGGACCTGTACCGCAACTCCCGGCAGGGCACACGGGCCCTGCCCTACAAAAATAATCTGTTGTAGGGCGGGACCCATGTGTCCCGCCGCACACTGCACCCCATGCAAAAACCATGTCATTGCGAGGCCAGTGCGCCCACTGGCCGTGGCAATCCGTAACCCCCGTCCCCAATACCTCTTCACTCTTCACTTTTCACTCTTCACTCAAAATTGGCTCCCCTGCGTAAGGGGAGCTGGCACGGCGAAGCCGTGACTGAGGGGTCGTCGGCCCCCTTGCCTAAAGGGGGCTGTCACGGCAAAGCCGTGACTGGGGGATTCGTTTTCCCCACCGCACCCGCAGGACACGCGAACCTTCCCTGCAAAAATTACCCTTGTAGGGCGGCACCCATGTGTGCCGTCGACCACCGCACCTCTTGCCAAATGCCTCCGGCGGCTCCCTTTCTTTCTGCGGCGAAAGAAAGGGAGGAAAGAACGCCGCCAAAACCAATGGTTTTGGATTCCTTGCGCGGGCGTGGTGCGGAAATTGTCGGGACCTTTCAGCCCCGCGAATAAAACAGTACAAACCCGTCCCGTGCTTTCGCACGGTCTCAGGCTCTATCCACCGCGACGCGCTCCGCGCTTGTGCTGCCTGTCCAAACAGGGCGGCCCTCTGCGTCTACCGTGCGGCGCGATGTGGGCATCGCGCCCTACGAAATTCTATCGGCAAACAGTCCGTAGGGGCCGATGCCCACATCGGCCCGCCCCACCGCACTATCCATAATGCGTCCGTAGGGGGCGGCGTCCCCGACGCCCCGCCCGCAGGTACTCCTTGTCCTCCGTAGGGGCGGGGTTCTACCCCGCCCGTCCGTCCACGCACAGAATTTCATGTCCCTTGTAGGGGCGGATGTCTCTGTCCGCCCCCCACACGCACCTCACCGCACGATCTTATAATAAGTCCGCGCCGTGGCCGTATAGATCAGCGTATACACCGCCGCGAACACCCCAAAGGTGATCACCGAGCACAGCACAAACAAACTGGTTCGGGACAAAAGCAAAATGTGCAGCAGCTTCTCCAAAATCGGGAACGCAAACACCAAATGCACCCCCGCCACCGCCAGCGGCAGGAAGAACACCAGCAGCACCTGGCTGTTGATGGTCTGGCGCACCTCCCGGCGGCTCATACCCACCTTCTGCATGATCTGGAACCGGGCCCGATCCTCGTAGCCCTCGGAAATCTGCTTATAATACACGATCAGCGCCGTGGCAAACAGGCACACCAGCCCCAGCAAAATGCCCAAAAACAGCAGGGACCCGCTCATCGCCGTCATAGACGCCCGCGCATCCCACACGGTGTTGCAGGTAATGGACAGTATGCCCCCCTGGTCCCGCTGGCGGTCAGCCAGCATATCGTTGAGGCTCTCGCCTATATCCTGCTCCAGCTGGTCACCCAATTCCCCGTTGACGGCCCGGCCCTCAAAGCTGGCCGCAATACGCCGGGTGTAGTCCGAGGCCGCCTCGCCGTAGGCCTGCTTCTGCTGGTCGAAGATGTGCGCCAGCACACTCTCGTCCGCCACCACAACGCCGTAGCTGTTGGTGACCGCCGCCTCCGTGCCGGAGGAAATGGGGAACAGCGGGATGGTGGTCTTGATTTGATAGGTGTCCCCCTCGATGGTCAGCTCCGGCCGGTCAAAGCTGCTCTGGCGGATGTCCATGGGGCACACGGCTATTTCATCTTTCGCCAGGTTTAGGGCCTCCCCGCCCAGGCTGCGGTACATTTCCTCGGTGATGTAGGTGATGACGCTGAGCCCCTTGAGGTTATCGGCGGCGTTGCCGCTCACCTGCCCACAGGTCAGAGTGTCGTTTTCATAGATATAGGTGGCCGTCAGATACGCCTGCTCCTTGATCTCTTCAACACGCACGCCGCATTTCTCCGCCCCCTGCTCCACGGCCCGGCGCAGGGTCTCCAGGGGAATGGCCTCGGAAAAAATCGACTCCCCGTTCTCCGCATCCCACTCCATGTACCGGGCGGAGAGGTAAAGATCCTGGGGATAGTTCCGCTTCACCGTCTCCTCCTGACCGGCGTACAGGCTCACGGTGGTGGAGATCATCACCAGCACCCCGGTGGCTAAAATGGCGATGGAGGCCAGGCCCACGGCGTTCTGCTTCATGCGGTACAGAAGTCCCGAGACCGCGGGCATTCTCTTCCTATTATAATAGAACTTCGGGTTCTTCTTCAAGGCCTTCAGCACAAAAATGCTCCCGGCCACGAACAAAAAGTAGGTGCCCACGATGACCAGGATCACCGCCACGAAGAACAGGGCGATGGCCTTCAGCGGGCTTTCGGTGGTCACGGAGATGTAGTACCCGCCGCCCAGGGCCAGCACGCCCAGCACCAGCAGCACCCACTTGACCTTGGGCTCCCGCTCCCCGGCGCTGGCGCTGGAGAGCAGCTCCACGGGCTTGAGGCGGGCGATGGTCACGCAGTTGACGGCGTAGGTCAGCAGATCCAGCACCAGGAAAAACACCCCGGACAGAGCCAGGCTCCCGGCGTTTATGAAGTAAAAGCCCAGCACCACCTCCGCGTTCAGAAGCCGGCAGATCAGCAGCGAGCACAGCTTGTAAAACAGCACCCCGGTCAGAAGCCCCAGGGCCACAGATATAAGGCTGCTGATGGCCGTCTCGTGGAAAAGCACCCGGTCAATGTGCCGCTTTTCCAGGCCCAAAATGTTGTAAACGCCGAACTCCCGCTTGCGCTGCTTCATGAGAAAGCTGTTGATATAAAACAGTAAAATGGCCGACAGCAGCATCATCACCGCCGTGCCGATGGACATGAACATACTCAGGAATTCTCCGCCTCGGAGCTCACAAAGGCGGTCATCGGCCCGCAGGGTGAACACGATGTAAAACGCGCACAGCAGCCCCGCCTCGGACAAAATGCGCGGGATGAAAAACCGCCGGTTCTTGCCGATATTGCTCCGGGCCAGCTTCAGAAAAAATCCCGTTTTCATTCAGCGTCCCTCCCCGTGCGGAGCATGGTCAGGGTGTCGCTGATCTTTTTATAGAGCTGCTGGTCGCTGCACTCGCCCCGGTAAATTTGGTGGAACACCACGCCGTCCCGGATGAACAGCACCCGCCCGGCGTGGGAAGCGGCGTCCACGGAGTGGGTGACCATGAGGATGGTCTGGCCCTGGCCGTTGACCTTTTCAAACATCCGCAGAAGGTCCGCCGAGGACGCGGAATCCAGGGCCCCGGTGGGCTCGTCCGCCAAAAGCAGCTTGGGGCTGGTGATCATGGCCCGGGCCACGGCGGCCCGCTGCTTCTGGCCGCCGGAGACCTCGTAGGGGAACTTATGCAGGATGTTGTCGATGCCCAGCGCCCGGGCCAGGGGCGCCAGGTCCGCCTTCATCTCATTGACGCTTTTCCCGGCCAAAACCAAGGGCAGAAGGATGTTGTCCTCCAGGGAAAAAGTGTCCAGCAGATTGAATTCCTGGAACACGAAGCCCAGGTTGTCCCGGCGGAAGGCGGCCAGGTCCCGCTCGGGGATGGTCTCCAGGCTTTTGCCCGCCAAAAGCACCTCTCCGGCGGTGGGCTTATCCAGGGCTGCCAGGATATTCAGCAGGGTCGTTTTGCCCGAGCCGGACTCGCCCATGATGGCCACATACTCCCCCTCCTGGACGGAAAAGGTCACGCCCTTCAGGGCTTGGACCTGGTTTCCGCCGAAGCGGGAGGTATAGGTCTTTTTCACTTCATTGACCTTTAGAATTTCCATAATAAACCTCCGAAATTTTGTTTTCCGGGCTTATTGTACCGCGCTTTCGGCGGAGCCGCCATCGCTTTGGGTGACAGGGCTGTGACAGTTTTGTAAGGGGGGAAAGGCGGTGCAATTCGGTGCAATTCGGTGACATTACGGTGCAGTTTTGGGGAAGGAAACGGTGTCGCTTTCGGTGCATTTTATGGTCTTAAACTTCCCCGTTTTGCACCGGACGCTCACAAGGCCGGAATGGGTCAGATGGAGGAGGGTGTCCATCTCCCGGACGGCGTTTTCGTAAACGCCGGAGGTGTGGTGGACCAGGATGTAATTTACCTTTTTGATCTTGCCCGATGCCTGGCGGCAAAATGCCCGGACAGGGGCGGCCAGGGCGAAGTCCCAAATGGGGGCGCAGAGGGTCACGCTGTCATATTTTTCCAGATTCACCGAAATGGGCTCGATAGGCATATCCCAGCGGTGCATGGCGAAGCGGCCACACCACCAAAAGCCCAGGGTGCCCTGGGTGCGCTCGGTGGAGCGAATTTCGTAAATTTCCGCGCCGGTGCGGTCCGCCGCTTCGTAGGCCAGCTTTTTGCCGTAGCCCAGGCGGGAGAAGTAGACCACCAGGCGGGTTTTATTTTCGCCCACATGGGGGTAGTCGGATTCGCGGACGGTGAAGGTTTCCTGCTTATAGAAAATTTTCGCGGCGTAACCGGTGAGGGCCTGGGCCAGGCCGAAGACGAAATAAATGGTGGACATGAAGTTCAGAGGGAACATATAAAACTGGATGCAGATCCACAGCATGAGGGTGACGCCGAAAAGGCCGCCCAGGGTGACGCCCAGGGGATTTTTATGCAGGAGAAGGGCCGCCGCCGTGAGGTTGGAGAAGCCGTTGACGATGAGCAGGGCGATGCCGGAGAACACGAAGTTTTGGAACAGGACATCGGCCAAGGGCAAGACCTGGAAATAGGGCAGCATGGCATCCATGCCCAGGGCTTTGCCGCTGGGGTCGATGAGCATGGCGGCGCCCCCGGCCAGGGCGCCCAGGCCGATGAAAAGGGTCCAAAAGATCAGGAAACGGCGGGCAGTTTGGAAGCGGGAATGGGACTTTTGGGTATGGGCGTTCATGGGGTGTGGCCTCCTATGTGTGGTTTGGAATATATATCGTTCGATATTATACGCTGTGGAGGGGATTTGTCAAGGGGCGGAGGGGGGAGAGGAAAGTGGAAAGTTGAAAGTGGAAAGTGGAAAGTGGGAGGTGGATCGGGGGATGGTGCGTTGCATGGGGTGCGGGGACGGGGGTTACGGATTGCCACAGCCAGTGTGCGCACTGGCTTCGCAATGA
>CAVHCH010000011.1:0-2523 GCA_963634265.1 Bacteroidaceae bacterium
TAGTTTTTGAAACTTTTTCAAAGTTTCAAAAACTTAGGCAGCGGGGCGAAAAGACTTTTTCGACACGCTGATAATGTGGAAAACCATCCTGCGGAGGGGAAACGCCATGAAATTTTGCGAAAAGCTCACGGAATACATGACCCGGCTGGGGTGTACGGGGCGGGAGTTGTGCGCCCTGTCGGGCCTGTCCACGGCCAATCTCAGCCGGTATAAGACCGGCAAGCAGGTGCCGGAGCTGGGCACGCCGGGGTTCGACGGCCTGTGCGCCGCCCTGGAGCAGCTGGCCCGGGAGAAGGGGGCGGAGGACATCACCGCCGCCTCGGTGCGGGAGAGTTTTCTCGCCTGCGACGACTTCGTGGGGGCCGACCGGGAGCAGCTGCGGCTGAATTTCAGCGCCCTCATCTCCGCCCTGAACATCAATCTCAACCGCCTCTCCCGCTACACCAGCTACGATGTGTCCACCCTGTTCCGCATCCGCAGCGGCAGCCGCAAGCCCGCGGACTCCCAGCAGTTTGCCGGGGCCGTGGCGTCCTTTGTGGCCCGGGAGGTGCAGACGCCCACGGATCTGGCGGCGCTGGCGGAGCTGCTGGACTGCTCGGCGGAGGACATCGAGGACATCTCCGCCCGCTACACCCGCCTGCGCAGCTGGCTGGTGCAGGAGCAGCCCCGGAAGGGGGAGGGAGACATCTCCGCGTTTTTGAACAAGCTGGACGAGTTCGACCTGAACGAGTACATCAAGGCCATCCGTTTTGATGAGCTGAAGGTGCCCTCCATGCCCTTCCAGCTGCCCACCGCCCGGACCTATTTCGGCCTGAAGGAGATGATGGACAGCGAGCTGGACTTCCTGAAAACCACGGTCCTCAGCCGATCCATGGAGCCGGTGACCATGTACAGCGATATGCCCATGGGCGAGATGGCCAAGGACCAGGACTTCGCCAAAAAATGGATGTTCGGCATGGCCATGATGCTGAAAAAGGGGCTGCATCTGAACCAAATTCACAACCTGGACCGCTCCTTTGAGGACATGATGCTGGGCCTGGAGAGCTGGATACCCATGTATATGACGGGGCAAATTTCCCCCTATTATCTGAAAAATGTGCAGAACAACGCCTTTTTGCACCTGTTGAAGGTGTCGGGCGCGGCGGCGCTCAGCGGCGAGGCCGTGGCGGGCCACCACAGCGAGGGGAAGTATTACCTGACGAAAAACAAGCGGGAGCTTGACTACTACGGCAAGCGGGCCGCCGCCCTGCTGGAGAACGCCTACCCGCTGATGGACATTTACCGCAGCGACCGGGAGCGGGCCTGGACGGCCTTTCTCCTGTCGGACGCGGAGCGCCCGGGCCCCCGCCGGAGCATCCTCTCCGCCCCGCCGCTGTACACCATGGACACGGCGCTGCTGGAGAGCATTCTCAGCCGCAGCGGCTTGTCCGCCACCCTGCGCCAGTCCGTCCTGCGCCACGCGGAGCAGCAGCGCAGCCGCCTGGCCCGGGTGCTGGAGGAGAACACCGTGGCCGACGAGGTGCCTCTGCTGACGGAGGCGGAGTTCGCCGCCTGCCCCCCGGCCCTGGACCTCTCCGGGGCGTTCTGCGAGACGGATGTGCCCTACACCTATGAGGAGTACCGGGCCCACCTGGCCCAGACGGAGGAATTTGCCGCCGCCCACGAAAATTACACCGTAAATCTTTCCACCGCCCACGCCTTCCGCAATCTGCAAATTCTCATTCACGAGGACCAGTGGGCCATGGTGTCCAAGTCCAAGGTGCCCACCATTCACTTTGTCATTCGGCACCCGAAGCTGCGGGGGGCTATTGAGAATTTCATCCCGCCCGTCACGGAAAGATAACTGGCTAAAATTCCTTTGGAATTTTATGCCAAAAAGCTTGCAGTCTGCTGCGCGCATAATTTTGTCGCCTTGCGCCAAAATTCCACACTGGCAGCCTGAGATGTATTTTTCCCCACGCGCATGTCGCGGTGAAAAATGATTTGAATTTTTCGCGTCTGCGGACGCGAACTCTGCGAGGCTTTTTGACGGGTTCAGGTAATTCTATTTACTATTTATATTGCGTACGATCGCAGCCCGAAAGGGTGAAGGAGGTTCATTATGATCGAGAAAACCAAGCTGCCCCAGGCCGCCTTTGTGGCGGAGAACGCCACCGTCCGGGGCCGCGTCACCGCCGGGGCGGGCAGCAGCATTTATTTCGGCGCGGTGATCCGCTCGGAGTCCGAGGAGACGGTCATCGGCCCCGACACCAACATCCAGGACAACTGCGTCCTCCACACCGACGCGGGCTTCCCCATCCATATTGGCCGGGGCTGCACCATCGGCCACGCCGCCATTCTCCACGGCTGCACCATCGGGGACAACACCCTGGTGGGCATGGGGGCCATCGTCCTCAACGGCGCGAAAATAGGCCGCGACTGCATCATCGGCGCCGGGGCCCTGGTGCCCCAGGGGATGGAAATTCCCGACGGCAGTATGGCCTTCGGCTCCCCCGCCAAGGTCCGCCGGGCGCTGACGGAGGA
>CAVHCH010000012.1:0-6225 GCA_963634265.1 Bacteroidaceae bacterium
GGCGTCCGCCCCTACGGAAGCGTATCATGAGAGTGCGTAGGGGAGGGGCTTTGCCCCTCCCGCGGGCGGGGTAGAACCCCGCCCCTACGGAGTAAACGAGAGTGCGTGAAAGCGGGGCGTCGGGGACGCCGCCCCCTACGGGTGCATTATTGGTGGTGCGGTGGGGCGGGACGATGTAGGCATCGTCCCCTACGGTGGGGGGCGGATTGGCACGGGCGCGTTGTGACTTTGTCAAGACAGGACTTTTGTCCTGTTTTCTCTTTTTTTAACAAAAACGGTTGACGGGGTGGGGGATGGGGGTGTATACTATAACCATCTTGTGAATGGCGGCTCACGACAGGTGGGGCGGAGAGGGTTTATGTATAAGAAGCTGGACGAAAAGAGCATGGACCGCATTTTGGAGGCGGGGATCGACCAGTTTGCCCAGTGCGGGCTGGATCGGGCCAACATCAACACCATTGCGAAAAATGCCGGGGTGTCGGTGGGGGTCCTGTATAAATATTTCGGCGACAAGGACAGCTTTTTCCTGGCCTGTGTGCGGCACTCCCTGGCCCAGCTGGACGGGGTTTTGCAGGGGGCGGTGGCCCACGAGACGGACATTGAGTCCGGCATTCGGAGCATCGTCAGCGCTCTGATCGTCCATGCTCGGGACCATCAAAATCACAACGCCCTTTACAATGAAATTACCTCCGGCGGGTGCAAAAAGTACGCCCGCGAGCTGGCCCGGGAGATCGAGGGGCGCACGGCTGCGGTGTATGCCCAGCTTTTGGAAAACGCCCGGATGGCCGGGACGGTGGATCCGGGACTGGACGCGAAAACCTTTGCTTTTTTCTTAGACGACCTGTTCATGATGCTGCAATTTTCCTTTAGCTGCGAGTATTACCGGGAGCGCATGGCTATTTTCCTGGGGGCGGACTGCGCCGACGACGCGGAAAAGCTGACGGAATCGTTTATGCATTTCATCAAAAATGCCTTGAAAATAGGAGGGGATCGGCTTGCATGTGATCGCGTATGACATTGGCACCACCGGGGTAAAGACCTGCCTTTTTGAGGTGGGGGACGGCATTCGGCTGCTTTCCGGGGAGTATGAGGGCTATGGGCTCTATATTTTGCCGAACGGCGGCGCGGAGCAGGACGCGGACGAGTGGTGGGAGGCCATGGCCAAAAGCACCCGCCGCCTGCTGGAAAAGACCGGGACGGACCCCAAGGACATTGCGGGCCTCTCCTTCTGCTCCCAGATGCAGGGGCTGGTGCTGGTGGACGAGACGGGCCGGGCTCTGCGGCGGCCTATGAGCTACATGGACCAGCGGGGCGGCAAGGAATTCGCCGCCTGCCAGACCCACGGGCTGACCATCTCCGGGGTGAACGCGGGGATGCTGCTGCGCAGTCTGCGGCGGACCCGGGCGGCCTCCACCAGCGTCAAGGACCCCCTTTGGAAGTACAAATGGGTGCAGAAAAACGAGCCGGAGGTCTACGGAAAGATACATAAATGGCTGGATGTGAAGGAGTATCTCATTGGCCGCTGCACGGGGCAGTTCGTCATGACCCGGGACTCGGCCTACTCCACATTCCTCTACGACAGCCGCCCCGGCAAGGGTTGCTGGAGCCGGGAGCTTTGCCGGATGTATGGGGTGGAGTTTGACCACCTGCCCCGGATCATTGAGTGTACGGATGTGGCCGGGAAGCTGACAGCCCGGGCGGCGGAGGACTTGGGCCTGGCGGAGGGCTGCCCCGTTTATGGCGGGGGCGGCGACGCCACCCTCATCGGTGTGGGCGCGGGCTGCACGGAGGTGGGCCAGACCCACATTTACTCCGGTACCTCCGGCTGGGTCAGCACGGTCATCGACCACCAGGCGGTGGACATTGTGTCCATGATCGCGGGCATCGTAGGCGCCCAGGCGGGGAAGTACAACTATTTTGCCGAGATGGAGACGGCAGGGAAGTGCTTTGAATGGGTCAAAGAACACCTGGTGCTGGACGAGATCGGCATTTATCTGAAAAAAATCAATGTGGCCGAGAGCCAGGAGACGGTGTATGAGAGCCTGTACGACTACATGACCGACACCATCGAGGCCATTCCGCCGGGGGCGGGGGGCGTGCTCTTCACCCCGTGGCTCCACGGCAACCGCTGCCCCTTTGAGGATCCCAAGGCGGCGGGGATGTTCTTTAACCTCCGGCTGGACACCGGGAAAACCGAGATGCTCCGGGCGGTGCTGGAGGGCATTTGCTACCACCTGCGGTGGATGCTGGAGTGTCAAGACAAGAAGGTGAAGACCGCCTCCACCCTGCGCTTTGTAGGCGGCGGGGCGCTGTCCCGGGTCACCTGCCAAATTTTGGCGGATGTCACCGGGCGCACCGTGGAGACGGTGGCCGACACCAAGGATGTGGGCGCGGTGGGCGCGGCCATGCTGGTGGCGGTGGGCAGCGGGAAGATCGCCGACCTGACCCAGGCGGCGGGGCTCATTCGCCCGGCGGGGCGCTATGTGCCAATCCCGGCCAACAAGGCCCTGTACGACCGAAATTATAAAGTTTTCAAAAATCTTTACGCGGCCAACAAGAAGAACTTCGCCGCACTGAACTAAGGGGGCAAGACCATGGAGGAAAACGCGCAGAGAGCGCTGATCTGTGAGACGGGGTTGGCGCTGCTGGAGACGGGTCTGGTGGCCCGGACCTGGGGCAATGTCAGCAGCCGGGTGGATGCTGACCATTTCCTTATCACGCCCAGCGGGCTGGACTACCACAAGACGAAGCCCGAGGACATCGTGCGGGTGGAGCTTTCCACCATGTCCTGGGAGGGCGCGCGCAAGCCCTCCGGGGAGCGGGGCGTTCACGGGGCGGCCTACCGGGCTTTCCCGGAGGTGAACTTCGTGATCCACACCCATCAAAACGGCGCTTCGGCCTTGGGCCTGGCGGGGTTTGAGGGAATGGACATTACGGCGGAGGAGCGGGCCGCTTTGGGCGGGATCGCCAAGGCCCGGTATGGATTGCCGGGGACCAAAAAGCTGCAAAAGGCCGTGGCGGAGGCCCTGGCTACCGGGGCGCACACGGTGCTTATGTCCGGCCACGGGGTGGTCATCTGCGGCGTAGACCGGGAAGAGGCTATGGACCGGGCCAAGCTGCTGGAGGAAATTTGCCGCCGCAACCTGCGCCTGCCCAAGGACGCGCCCCGACGCATTTCGGAGGAGCAGGCCCAGGCTTTGCTCACCGCCGTGCGGCGGGAGGTGCCCGACGCGGAAATCTCCGGCGGGGACTGCGCCGTGCTTTGGGCGGAGAGGGGGGAGACCCTCCGGGCCCAGCTGGACGACATGGCCCAGATGCTGGGGGGCCGTGTTTCCTGCGTGGAGCCGTCCAGCGCGGAGGTTTTGCAGGCGCTTTCTAAGCAGGACGCGGTGTTCGTCCGGGGCGTGGGCGCGGTGGTTCGGGCCGCTGACCCGGACGACCGGGAGGCCCTGTGCCTGCTGACGGAGAAATCCGCCCTGTGCGCCCTGCACGCGGCGGGGCTGGGCGTGAGGGCCCATCTCAGCGGATTGGACGCGGCGCTGATGCACCTCATTTACCAAAAAAAATACGCCAAAAGGAAGGGATGACTATGAAAACGGAGAAAAAGAAAGAGACGGCGCGGGTCATTAAATTTGTGCTGTTTTCCGCCTCGGCGGGCATCATCGAGACGGTGGCTATGGTCCTGTGCGAGGAGGTTTTGAAGATCCCGGCCCACTGGCTCTGCTACACCATTGCGCTGGTTTTGAGCGTCCTCTGGAACTTTACCTTTAACCGCAAGTTCACCTTCCAGAGTGCGGCCAATGTGCCGAAGGCTATGCTTTTGGTGTTCCTGTTTTATGTGCCCTTTGCGCCGTTTACCATTTGGAACGAGCATTTCCTGGCGGACACCCACGGGTGGAACGAGTACGCCGTTTTGGCTATCAACATGGCACTGAACCTGTCCCTGGAGTACTTGTGGGACAATTTCGTAGTTTACCGCAACAGCAAGGATACCAACGACATTGCGAAGAAGAAGCAAGGAAAGGAGCAGCAGCATGAATAATTGCGGCATCAGTAGATGGGACGATCCCAAGGAGATCAACGCCCGGCTCAAGGCCCTCACCGACCAGCCCATTTGGGAGGTGACGGACGACTACTATAACAATGTGATCTTGAAGTATTACGACGAGAAGTGTACCCAGTCCCGGGCGGTGTATGAGGAGTCGCAGAAGTATATTCCCGGCGGCGTGCAGCACAACTTGGCGTTCAATAAGCCGTTTCCCATGTGCATGGCCAAGGCCGAGGGGGCGTATCTTTACGACAAGGACGGCAACAAGTACATCGACTTCCTCCAGGCCGGCGGGCCCACCATCCTGGGCAGCAACTATCCGGCTATCCGGGAAAAGGTGTTTCAGCTGCTCAACGAGTGCGGGCCGGTGACGGGGCTGCTCCATGAATCGGAAATGCTCATCGCCCGGGAAATTAACCGCCATATGCCCAATGTGGAGATGTTCCGTATGCTGGGCTCCGGTACGGAGGCGGTGATGGCCTCGCTGCGCATTGCCCGCATTGCCACGGGGAAAAAGCGCATTATCAAGATCGGCGGCGCGTACCACGGGTGGTCGGACCAGATGGTCTACGGACTGAAAATTCCCGGCAGCCGGGCGCTGCTGGAGTCCCACGGCATTCCCAAGGGCGCTTACGCCACCACCGACGAGGTGCGGCCAAACGACCTGGATATGCTGGAGCGGATGTTAAAGCGCAACAAGCTCCGGGGCGGCACGGCGGCGGTCATTGTGGAGCCGGTGGGGCCCGAGAGCGGCACCCGGCCCATTGCCCACGAATACAACAAGGGCGTGCGGGCCCTGTGTGACCAATACGGCGCGCTGATGATCTTTGACGAGGTGGTCACCGGGTTCCGGGTGGCCCTCGCCGGGGCCCAGGGCTACTTCGATGTGGTGCCGGATCTGACGATCTTTGGCAAGATCGTGGCGGGCGGCTATCCCTCCGCCGGCGGCGTAGGCGGCAAGCGGGAGTATGCCCAGCTCATGGCGGCGGGCCTGGCTACGGGCAAGCACCGGGCCTATGTGGGCGGCACTTTGGCGGCCAATCCCCTGTCGTGCCTGGCGGGCTACACGGCCATCCAGGAGATCGAGCGCACCAACGCCTGCGAGATTGCCGGGCAGATGGGCGACCGCCTCTGCGACGGGCTCAAGGGGCTTATCAGCCAGTACGGCTTGCCCTTCGTGGCCTACAACCAGGGCTCCATCGTCCACCTGGAGTGTACCGGGGCCATGAGCTTCGACTTCTCCTCTATGTCCTTCCTAAAGTCCGCGGTGGGTCTGCTGCGCAACAAGGACATGATGTATGTGCGCAAGGACTCCATGGAGCGCATGGGCGCGGCCTACATGGCAAACGGCATCGTCACCCTGGCCGGAAGCCGCCTGTATACCTCCCTGGCCGACACGCCGGAGATCATCGACGAGGCGCTCAACCGCTTCGAGGAGGTCTTCAAGCATGTGGCGAAGACCGACAAGGGACTTGTGAAATAATTCAATAGAAATTAAGGACCCCCGGAGTATTTGCTCCGGGGGTTTGGCTTTGTTATTCGCCTTTGAGGTCGGCCCGGGTGGGCAGGGGGCGGAAATCGGGCTTGCCGGGAAGAAAACCCTCGCCGCCTCGCCGCTGCCGTGGGGGTGGGGGCGGGATCAGGGCGTCGTTTTCGCCGCTGTAAAAGGCCCGGTTGTTCTCCACCAGCTGTGCCAGGGTCACGGGGCGGTAAAAGTTTATGTCCACCCCGGCGTTGAGCATCCGGGGCATTTGCCGGAGAATGTCGTACTCCGGGCCCCGGGCCTGGTGCAGGTGGCCGTGGATCATGTAGCCGCGCTTGCGGTAGAGAATGGGGTAGTGGCAGAGGAGAATGTGGGTGTCGCCGTCGTCGATCTCATTGAAGTCGGTGACGGTCTCGAAGTAGCGGAAAAGCTCCGGGGCGTTCTCAAACCCGGTGTCGTGGTTGCCCCGGATCAGGTGCTTGCGGCCCCGCAGGCGGCTCAGGGCGTCCCCGGGGACCAGGCCGCGGTTATAGCCCACATCGCCCACCACATAGACGGTGTCGCTATCGGTGACGGTCTCGTTCCAGAGGCGGATCATGGTCTCGTCCATCTCCTCCACAGTGGCAAAGGGCCGGGCGGGGAGGAAGGGTTCATAATGAAAATGCAGGTCAGCGGTGTAATAGATCATGGGCGT
>CAVHCH010000013.1:0-11823 GCA_963634265.1 Bacteroidaceae bacterium
GTAACCCCCGTCCCCAAAGCCTCCCCTGCGTAAGGGGAGGTGGCGCGAAGCGCCGGAGGGGTCGTCTACCGCACTCCTTGAATTCGCCCGCCCCCATCGCACCCCCCGAAAACCCATTGCCTCCCTTGCCTAAAGGGAGGGGGACCAGCCGAAGGCTGGTGGAGGGATTCGTGCGGGGTAGAGGGTAATTTATTCGCATTAAGTTCGTGCGTGAAAAAACCGTGCGTAGGGCCGAACGCCTCTGTCCGCCCGCCGGACTTGCACCGCAGCTCTTGCGATTGTGTAGGGCGGGCCCCATGTGTCCCGCCATCCCACCGCCCCCCTTGTAAACGGTGTCATTGCGAGGCCAGTGCGCACACTGGCCGTGGCAATCCGTAACCCCCGTCCTAAAAGCCTCCCCTGCGCAAGGGGAGCTGTCACGGCTCCGCCGTGACTGAGGGGTCGTCGGTACCGCACCCCATGCGCTCCACCCGTAGGACCGGACGCCCCTGTCCGCCCAACCCGGGCTTGCACAAATCTCCTTGTCCTCCGTAGGGGCGGGGTTCTACCCCGCCCGCCCCGCCGTACCTCTTGCGGCGTGTCATTCCGAGGTCATCCCCCGCCCCCACAAATCACTCAGTTGGCCTTATCCTCGTTAGAATAGGAAGACCCGCACTCCACGCGCACCATGTACTCGTCGTACAGGATAGCCGCGGCGTGGATGCCCTTCCAGCCCACGCTGGAGCGCTGATCCAGAGGATCGGCGGTGCCGGAGGAGCCGCGAGGCTTCACGATGACCTCCGTACCCTCGCTGAGGTCCACCACGCCGTAAGCGCCCTTGCCCACGAACAGGCAGCCGTACACGGCGCAGCCCTCGGCGCCGCCCTCACCGGGATAGATCACGGCGTTGTCCGCAGCGGTAATGGCCTCCGCCAGGGTCATGGAGCTGTCGGTGTTGCTGAGAACCTTATAGCGCTTGCCGCCGATAAGCACATAGCGGCCTGCCAGGCTGCCGCTCTCCACGGTGCCGCCGTCAAAGCTCACGGTGGCGTTGTTCGTCACCGCGCCGTTCACGGCCAGGTTGCGGCTGTCCTTAGCCAGGTCAGCGCCGCAGAAAATTTTAGCCTCCGTGGTCTCCACGAAGCGCACACCGTGCAGCTCGCCGATCTCGCCGGAGAACAGCTCCGTGGCGGCGGCGTACTGGTGGGCGGCGATCCATGCCTCGTCCTGGCGCAGGTCAAAGGCCACCGAGGGATGGATGATGCACACATACTTGCCGTCGAAGGTAGGCGCATTCATCTTCTTTAGCTGGGTGGCAGCCTTGGCCACCAGCTCGCTGGTCATCTTGCAGGCCGGGGTCAGAGCCACGCGGCTGGTCACAGCGGTCTGCTTGCCGTCCTGGCCCAGCACCGGCGCGTAAATGACCTGGTTGCCCTGCTGAATTTCATTGCGGGTCACGGTGTCCAGGGTCAGACCCATGTTGTTGCCGTGGCGGTCGGTGATCTCCAGCACCACGTCGTCGATGGCCGTCAGATCCAGCATGTCGGACACGGTGGTGTAGTCGCCGTACTGGGCCAACTCCTTGGTGATGTAGCTGACGGAAATGCCGCTGCCGTCGGGGGTCACGCCCTCGGTCAGGGGCGTCAGCGCCTTGTCAAAAGCGCCGAACTTACGCCACTCCACGGTCTTGCCGCCGCCCACAGGCAGGGGCTTGGTGGCGGCAAACTGGTTGTGTACCAGCTGGGGCTTGGCGTTTTCCAGCAGCTCCATGCCGTAATAGGTCTTCATCTCGGCGGACAGCCCGCCGGTAGTCTGGGTATTTGCATCCGCAAACATCTGATAGTTCAGTTCCATACACATCTTTCCTTTCTAAAAATCAAAATAATAAACTCTCCGCGCCGAGAAAAGTCTTCCCCAAAGGCTCCCCTGCGCAAGGGGAGCTGTCAGCGAAGCTGACTGAGGGGTCGACGCTCCGCACCCCTTGCCACGCTTCCGTAGGGGACGATGCCCAGCACCTCTTGAGCGCTCCCGTAGGGGCGGACGCCCCTGTCCGCCCGCCGGATTTATACCGCAACTCTTGTGATCGCGTAGGGCGGGGTGCCCTCACCCCGCCGCCGGACCAGCTCCGCACTCCTTGCCATGTGTCATTGCGAGACCAGTGCGCACACTGGCCGTGGGGAGCGAACCGAGCGCCGCCAGTGGCGGATGAAGCGAGGTGAGCGAGTGGCCGCGGTCAAAATTTCAAGCGCCCGCCGTAAGGCAGCGCAGAAATTTTGGGCACCGCAACAGGAACATCCGTCCCCCCCGTCCAAAGGCTCCCCTGCGCAAGGGGAGCTGGCACGGCGAAGCCGCGACTGAGGGGTCGCCTTCCCCCAGCACTCCTCCTCAAAACCGAATCTTCTCCCCGTCCAGCACACGCCGGCGAATGTCCGCCAGGTCCTCACTGGTGAGCCCTCTCGGGTCGCTGGCCGTCACAGCAATGCTCCTGCCGCCGTTCTCCGCCACCCGGCCCATGCCGCTGGCCAGGCTCCCGGCCACCTGCCTGCGGGTGCGCCCGGCGGCATAGCGCATGGCCTTTTCCATCAGTTCCCGGCCATGCACCGTCTCGTAGGCCGCCCGGGGCTCCACCCCCGCCAGGATCAGCCTGCCGAAGTCCTCCCGGCGCATCTCCTCCTGCCAGCGAAAGCCCGGGTACAGCCTTTGCAGCTCCCCCTCCTGCCTGCGCAGTCGTTCGATCCGCTCCGCCGCCTCGGCCCGGCGCGCCTGCTCCGACTTCTCCCGCTGCTCCTTCAGCCGCAGATTCTCCTGCCGCATCCCCCGCAGCCGACCGTCCAGAATTTTCCGCACCCTGGCGTCAAACTCCTCCTTGTACCGTCCCCGGATCAAAGATTCAAAGTCCTCCTGCTCCCCGGCGTCGGGAGCCGTATCGCCCGTCTGGTCGCACATCTGCACCTGGTTTTCTTCCATTTCCATGGTCTCGTCCTTTCCCGTGGTAGGCCACGACCCGTATCATCACTCCCTTACCATTAGGGAGAAATGGCCATCTGAGCCTGTCGAAAATTCCTTTGGAATTTTCCGACAAAAGGATTGCAGTCTGCTGCGCGCATAATTTTTGCGACATGCGCAAAAATTCCACACTTGCAGCCTGAGAGGTATTTTTCCCCACGCACATGTCGCGGTGAAAAATGATCTCAATTTTTTGCCGCCTGCGGGCGGCAAACTCTGCGAGGCTTTTTGTACGCCGCCTACTTTTCACATACTTCCACACACCGGGGAAACCGCCTCTGCAATTGCCGAAGCCCGCACTTCACCAGCTCCGTCTCCCTATCCGCGCCCCGCATGGCAATGCGCACATACCCGGGCCGCATGATAAGCTCCCTCACCAGGTTTTCCTCCTGCATCCGCTCCACCAGCGCCAGCACCAGGGCCGACACCGCCGCGCACACAATGTCCTGACCCGCCGGGGCGTACCCCGCGTGTCCCTCCAGGGTCAGCCGCCCCGGCTCCGCCGTCACATGGATCATCGGGGCCGCACCGCCTCCCGGGTGCTTCGGCGGCTGCGCTCCATGGCCGTGGTCTTCTCCTCCCGGCGCTTGCCCACGCTGCCGCCGGAGGCCGCGGTGCCCGCGTATTCCCGGGCCAAAGCCTCCGCCAGCTTCGTGCCCTTCACCTGGTCCACCACCGCCGCCGTCTGCAAAAGCCGCGTCCGCAGCGCCTCAATTTCCTTCTGCTGGGTCTGCCCCCGCTGGATCATCCCCATCACCAGGTCCTTGTTCTTAAAGTCCATCAGCTCCAGGCACCGCAAAGCCTGCTGGGCCATGTCGTCCCGGAAAAAGCCCATCTGGAACAGCTGCAAGGCAAACTGGTTATACTCCATGGTCTTGTAGGGATTTTCCTGCTGGGCGGAAATTTCCAGGTCAAACACCGGCACCCGGTAGGACACCTCCACCCCGTCGCTCATAGCCACCGGCTGCAAGCCGCTGCTGTCGTAGCTGGCAAATTCGCCCCCCAGCAGGCGGAACTGCCGAGGCAGGCTGTAAAACTGACGGATCAGCTCAATGCACAGCGTCACCACATCGGAAAACGCCTCGTACCCGTCGTCGATCATGTTCCGGGACAGCTTGCCGCCCGCCTCCTGGAGGGCCGCAATGGCCGTAGCCGCCGTCACGCCGGAAGCGGTGCCGCCGTTGGCCACATCCCGGTTGCCCGCCGTCTCCTTCATCTCCGCGATCTTGCTCTGGAGGATGGCCACATACACGCTGTCCAGCCCCGCCGTGTGGATGGGCGCGATGGAGTCGCTGCCCAGGTTCCCGTTGGTGTGCACAAAGGGCTTGGTCCAGTCGGCGTACTCGTTCTCGTTCACCGCCCCGTCAGCCCGCACGAAAAAACGGGGCGTCGCCGCCGCCAGGGTGTTCTTGAGAATGGCCTGGTTCATCAGGTCGATCTGCTTCTGGGGCGACTTACAAAGGTCAATATACCCATACCCGCAGGGCGTCCCCTCCTCAGGAAACAGCACATCGAATACAAACGGGTACTTCCCGTGGTCGTACCAGCCCCGCAGGCTCATAGGCAGCCCCACCGGCACATTCTCCACTCTCGCCGTACCGTCGGGCTCGAAGCCCACCACTTTTTCCTCCATGGGCACCGCCGTGTCATTTTCCGTAGCGTAGAGCACTGTCTCCCCTACAAATTTGCAGTATTGCAGCACCTTCCTTCCCCCGTCCGTGGTGTGGTAGTACCAGTCCACCACCAGGGACTTGTCGGAGGTGTCCACGGTGTCGTCATAGAGGAACCGGCTCACCGTGAAGCTGCCGCCTCCCAGCTTCCCCTCCAGCTGGGGATAGCTGCGCAGAAGCTGCTCGTTGCTGATCAGCTCCGTAGAGAAAAAGTTCTCCGAGTCCTGAATGTCCCGAACGCCCGGCTCCCAAAACAGGTTCAAAAGGTCCATTCTGCGGATAGAAATGTCCCCCAGTCCGCCCAGCTTTCCCGCATCCCAGAAAACGCCGTAGGCGGCACACCCGCTTTTCAGCTTGTACCACCATGCGTCGGAATAGGTCCGCTTAAACTGGTTCTGCTTCAGCACCACCGGCAAAATCTTCGTCAGCTTTGCCGCCTCCAGGCGGTCGCCCTCCTCCCGGGGCAGTACCGTGGGCTCCGGGTAGCAGTCCATGGCGTCCGCGTGCTTGGAGAGGATGCAGTTCACCAGCCACGCGCTGGCCGGCTGCGGGTCCCCGGGATTGCCACCCTGCCCGTTTTTCTCCATCTGCTGCCAGTGCCGCATCTTCCAGAACTGCTCGTTGTCGATGATGCGGCTCTCCAGATGCGCCTTGCCCTGCTTGTATTTTTTTAGGATCTGCGCCGCCCGGCGCACCTCCTCCGCGCCGATCTTAGGCTTCTGTAAAGTCATACCGTCCATGACCAAAACCTCCTTATAGTTCTCACCTCTCCCCTCCCACCCCCCATCCGTTGCCTCCCCCGTTGCCCTCCCCTATGCAACACCTAAAAATATTTCAAAAAATTCCCCCCCGCCCCTTGTAACCCCCCGTCATTGCGAGGCCAGTGCGCACACTGGCCGTGGCAATCCGTAACCCCCGTCCCTAAAGGCGCCCCTGCGTAAGGGGAGCTGGCGCGAAGCGACTGAGGGGTCGCCCCCCGCACTCCTTGTAACCGTCCGTAGGGGTCGGCGTCCTCGACGACCCGCATACCACACTTCTTGTATCGTATCCGTAGGGCGGGGTGCCCTCACCCCGCCGCCCGATAGCGGTCGCACCCCTTGTAAAACTCCGTAGGGGCCGATGCCCACATCGTCCCGCCCAATAACGGTCGCATTTCCTGTAAACTTCCGTAGGGGCGTCCGCCCCTGTCCGCCCGCCGCATAACATCCCATACCATGCGTAGGGGCGGGGTTCTACCCCGCCCGCGCCCCCTCTTTCCACTTTCCACTTTTCTCTTTCCTCTCCCATCTCACTTCTTCCTCATATCCAGCGGGTCATCCCCCAATTCCATCTCCTCCCCCTGCCGCACCGGCCGAATAGGCCGCGACATGCAAAAATACCGACTCTCGTCCGCCACATGGTCCTCCTGCCGGGTGTCCAGATCCTCCGGCTCCGTGTCCGAAAACATCAAATCGGGGATAGTCCGAATAAACGCCCTACACCCGCTGAACACATACATCTGTGGGTATCCCTCCCCGTCAAAGGCCATCCGGTAGTGCATCTGCATCCATCCCGGGATCCGCCGGTTGTCCCCCGGCGAAAAATACACCCGGTGCCGCAGCGCCGTCTCATACACGCTCTCCCCCCGGCTGCTGTCCCAAATAGCCGGGTCCGCCACGCCGCTGATGCTCCGCCCCCGCAGCCACGGGTGGGTGTCCTCGATCTCCCGGATCTTCGCAAACTGCTTCTCCGGCGTCCACCGCACCCCCTCGTCGGGATTCTCCGTGCACCCGTACAGCTCCAAAATGCGGTAAATGCACCCGTCAAAGTCCACCGCCCACCAGCCGCAGGAAAAGGGCTTGGCATACCCAAAGTCATAGCTTCGGTAAATTTTCCACTCCCGAGGAATGTCAAACGGCTCAATGACATGAGTAAACCGCCGGTCCTTATAGTGCTCCGGGTCGTCCGTAAACTCCTGGAAAAACTGTCCCTGAAAGATGTCCCACTTACCCTCCAGCCAGGCATCCCGCAGCTTCCGGGGCAGGGCCTTGAGCTGCTGCAAATACTCCGGCTGCTTTTTCAGCAGCGCCGCATTGTCCGTCACCTTCGCCGGGATAAACACATAGTCCCCCGGCTCCTCCCCGGCCCGAAACCGCCTGTCAATAAAAAGTCTTTTAATGTACCCATGTCCCGGCCCACCGGGGTTGCAGGTGTAGTAAATGCGCTTGGGAAAGTCATTCACGCCTCGCAGACAAGCCGCAAACTGCCGCATCCACTCCTCCCGCAGCTGGGTAGCCTCGTCCAGGAAGATCACATCGTACTCCGCGCCTTGATACCTGTCCAGGTCTCCGTCACAGGCGCAGTACCCAAAGTCCAAAACGCTCCCATTGGGAAAAACAAATTGACGGCTGGCCGCCTTGTATTCGGCGATGCCCGCCAGCTCCCGCCGCAAAAAGCGAATGTGGTTGTTCTCCAACTCCTGATAGGTCCGCCGCACCAGCAGCAGCCGGATGCCCGGATAGCGCAGGGCCATCAGCTTCGCCTTGGTCCGCACCGCCCAGCTTTTTCCGCCGCCCCGGGCGCCGCCGAAGGCGATGTACTTGGCCCGGCAATTCAAAAACAGCTTCTGCTTCTCGCTGGGGACCCCGATGCACAGCGTGTTCACTCGCTCCACTGCTCCGTCTCCTCTCCCCATTGCACCCGCACCGTGCCGCCGCTCTCCTCCCGGTCGCACTTGGAGAGCTGATTCAGCTCCCGCACCAGGGCCGTCAGGTCCCTTATGGTCTTCACATCCGCTCCCTGCTCCTCCAGCCGGCTGGCCTCCCGCAGGGCCGCGCTGTGGAGCTTCTGGGTCACCTCCCGCATAGCCACCCGCTCCGGGTGCAGCAGCTCCTCGGCCTTACGCCACCCCTCGTCTCTGCTGTGGCTGCAAATGGTCCGCTTGCTCACGCCGAACCGCTCCGCCAAGGCCTGATAGCTGCCCTCGCCCCGCTCGTACGCCCGACGCACCTGCCCCCAAAAATCCGCACTCTTTCCGCTCATAATTCCTCCCCCGCGATCATCCGAAACGGCGCAAACCAATGCCCCGCAAACTCCTCCAAACACTCCCTGCAAACGCACTGCCCGTTGATCTGGTAATACTCCGCCCCCTCATAAATTTCGCCATCACACCGGTCGCACCGCACCCATTCTCTGTCCTGCATCGCAAAATCTCCTTTCAAAAACCTCTCTACCCTCCCCCCTAATAGCAAAGAAAGTTCCCTCCCCGTTGCCCCTCCCCCGGCAACACGCCCCCAAATACCCCAACATCTCTTCCCTCTTCTCTTTTCCCTCTTCACTCTTCTCTAATAAAAAGCCCCCATAAATCCGTAGGGCGGGCCGCCATCACCCCGCTCTACAAACCATTCCGTAGGGGCCGATGCCCACATCGGCCCGCCCGTAGGCGCCCCTTGCCATCTGTAGGGGAGGGGCTCTGCCCCTCCCGCCCTGCCTTACACCGCACCCCTTGCTATGTGTCATTGCGAGACCAGCGCGAACGCTGGTCGTGGGGAGCGAACCGAGCGCCGCCAGCGGAGGATGAAGCGAGCCGATTTCGAGGAAGTGCCCGGGAATCGGCTGGCACGACGGTGGGCAGGCTGGCACGGCAAAGCCGTGACTGAGGGGTCGCCGACCACCGCCCCCCTTGCAACGCACCAAAACGCCGGGTCTCCCTCCCCCCCAAAAAACAAAAAAGCAAGGCCCCCACTCCAGGGGACCTTGCCACAAAAAACATTCAATTCCAATCCAGCCCTCAAGCCTTCGCCAGTTCCTCGGCCACAAACGCCTCGCAGGAGCGCATAGCCTCCAGGGTCTTTTCCATCAGTTCGTCCAGCTCCCAGCCCAGCCGCTCGGCCCCGGTGATGATCACATCCCGGGAGCACCCGGCGGCAAACTTCTTATCCTTGAACTTCTTCTTGATGCTCTTGAGCTCCATGTCCTGCACGCTCTTGCTGGGCCGCATCAGCGCCGCCGCGCCGATGAGCCCCGTCAGCTCGTCAGCGGCAAAGAGCACCTTCTCCATCTCCTCCGTGGGCTCCACATCGCAGCAGATGCCATACCCGTGGCTGCACACCGCGTGGATAAACTCCTCGCTGCACCCGGCCTCCTTCAAAAGCTCCGGGGCCTTGACGCAGTGCTGCTCCGGCCACTGCTCAAAGTCGATGTCGTGGAGCAGGCCCACGGTGGCCCAGAAGTCCGCATCCTCGCCGAATCCCAGCTCATTGGCATACCAGCGCATGACGCCCTCTACGGTCAGGCCGTGCTGGATGTGAAACGGCTCCTTGTTATACTTTTTCAGTGCGGCCAGCGCCGCGTCTCTGCTGATACACTCTTTCATAAAGGGCGTCCTCCTTGTATTGATTTTGCCCTATTGTATCAGTAAATTCCCCATTTCGCAAGACCTATTTAATAAATCGGTATTAGTTTTTCCAAAAGCCCCAGCACCTGCCGCGCGTGCCGGTATTCGTCCTTGGAAAGCTCCAAAAATATCTCCCCCAAACACTCGTCCGTGGTCTCATCCCCGGCCCGCCGGTAGTTCAGCCCCCCGCAGCTCTCCTGATGATACCGCAGCCGCAGCAGCTCCCGCCAGGACCCCGGGCACTTCTCGCCCCCGCAGCTCACCGCCGGGCAGTACACCTGCCCCGTCACCAGATAATATACCCCCATGAGCTTCCGGGCGTGGCCGCCCTCCTCCGCCGCCAGCCGCCGCATTAGCTGCCTCGCCGCCGGGCTGGGCGCCAGGCTCGCGCAGGCCAAATAGCTCCGCCGATCCGCCAGCTCCTCCTCAATGAACCCCTTGATGACCTCCACATCCTCCTGGGCGTTCACCCCCATGCAGCACACATTCACCGCATCCGCCTCCGCCGGATAAGGCTGCAAGGTAGGGTTCACCCGCTGCCAAATCGCCCTCTTCTGCTCCACGGTCTGTTCCGTATCCATACCGCATCCCCCTTTCCATTTTCCGTACAGTGTATGCACCCGCCCCGAAATGCTTTACATTTCCTCAAAAATTATTTATACTAATTTATATATGTAATAATGGAAAAAGGAGCGCTCACCATGACCCTCCAGCAGCTCAAATATGCCGTCACCGTCTCCGAGTGCGGCACCATCAGCGCCGCCGCCGAAAAACTCTTTATCTCCCAGCCCAGCCTCACCACCGCCCTCCGCGACCTGGAGCAGGAGCTGGGCATCACCATCTTCTCCCGCACCAACCGGGGCGTTATCGTCTCCCGGGAGGGCGAGGAGTTCCTGGGCTACGCCCGGCAGATCCTCTCCCAAGCCCAGCTTTTGCAGGAGCGCTTCGGTGCCCGGTCCGAGGGGGAGCTGCGCTTTTCCGTCTCCAGCCAGCACTTCAATTTCACCGTCCTGGCCTTCGCCCAGCTGGTCCGAACCTACCCCGGCCCCCGTTACAGCCTCTGCTTCCGGGAGACCACCACCTACGAGGTCCTCTCCGATGTGAGCCAAATGCGCAGCGAAATAGGCGTCCTGGCCCTGAACGACGGCACCCGCCCCTACCTCCAGCGCCTGTTCCAAAAGCTGAACCTGTCCTTCACGGAGCTTATACGGGTCCCGGCGGAGCTGTACCTGTCCGTAGACCACCCCCTGGCCTCCCGCCCCTCCGTCACCCTGGCCGACATGGCCCCCTACCCCTGCATCTCCTTCGAGCAGGGGGACCACAACGGCCAGTTCTTCTTCGAGGGCCTCTCCGCCGCTGCGGCCCAGTCCCCCAAGAATATCTGCGTCCGGGAGCGGGCCACGGAGTACCAGCTCATCCAGGCCCTCCACGGCTACAGCCCCGATGTAGGCGTCGCCTCCCTCTATCGCGACCAGTTCGTCAGCGTCCCCCTGGAGCCCCGCCAGTACCATACCATCGGCTACCTCCTCCGCCGGGACCTGACCCCCTCCCGCCTGACCCGGGACTATATCGAAGCCCTCCGCCGCGCCTGTTCCGATATAGAATAAAACTATATTCAACTTAGTTTATATATATTTTACAAATAACGGATCTCCTTTTATACTAAGCACAGCAAAACAAAACAGCATGTCGAAAAAGCCTCGCAGAGTTTGCCGCCCGCAGGCGGCAAAAAATTGGGATCATTTTCTCTCGCGACATGTGCGTGAGAGAAAATACCTCTCAGGCTGCCAGTGTGGAATTTTTACACCACAGGTGTAAAAATTATGCGCGCAGCAGACTGCGAGCCTTTTGTCGGAAAATTCCGAAGGAATTTTCGACAGTCTCAAAACTTGAAAGGAGATCAAAAACCATGAAAACCAGTCCCAAAACCCGCGCCGTAGCTGCCGTAGTCCTGATGGCCCTCATCGTCCTGACTTTGATCTTCATCGCCACCGGCAACTTCAACCTCTACACCAAGATCACCGCCTTCCCCCTGGGCTTTCTCTTCTTCATCGAGCTAAGCCTCCTCTGCTCCCTGTTCTGACCCCATTTCCCCCGCACCCTCTCTCCAAACCGCATTCTCTCTCCATCCCGCCCGGTGAGCCCCCGCTCCCCGGGCCTTTTCGCGCCCATTTCCCCCCAACATCCCGTCCTAAAAGGCTCCCCTGCGTAAGGGGAGCTGGCACGGCAAAGCCGCGACTGAGGGGTCGACCACCGCACTCCTTGTACCCCCCATAGGGACCGCTCCCCACATCGCCCCGCCCACCGCACCATCGGAAAACCATTGCCTCCCTTGCCTAAAGGGAGGGGGACCAACCGAAGGTTGGTGGAGGGATTCCGTGCGGGGTAAAAGGCGATTCTTTTCCTGTGAGTCGGTGCGTGGAAGAATCCCCCAGTGCGTAGGGGCGGACGCCTCTGTCCGCCCGCCCCTACGCACTTCTTGTAACCCTCCGTAGGGGTCGGCGTCCCCGACGGCCCGTTTTACCGCACCCCTTTAAACGCTTCCGTAGGGCGGGGTGCCCTCACCCCGCCGCCGATAACCCCCGCACCCCATGCAAAAAAAACCTGTCATTGCGAGGGCGCCCCGCGCCCGTGGCAATCCGCCTCCCCCGTCCCCGAACTCTCTTCTCTCTTCACTCTTCCCTTTTCCCTCATAATTCCCCCTTCCCCCGGGAAAAATAGGTAAAATCCCCCCAGCGTGTAGGTTTGTCAAACATATTGGACAGTGAACTCGTTGGGAGAAAGCCAGAGGAG
>CAVHCH010000014.1:0-27804 GCA_963634265.1 Bacteroidaceae bacterium
CTCCTCTGGCTTTCTCCCAACGAGTTCACTGTCCAATATGTTTGACAAACCTACAGAATGCGGGTGGATCAATCACTGTCCAGCTTGAGGACGGCTATGAAGGCTTCCGTGGGGACTTGGACGATGCCCAAATTCCGCATTTTCTTCTCACCTGTGAGAGAATCGAAGATTCTTTCACAGGTGAGGTTTATTTGAATTCACGCCGCACAGCGGCGGGCTCGCTGGCGCTCGCGGAAGGCAAAAAGATCAATCACTATCCAATTTAAGCACAGCCATAAATGCTTCGGTAGGCACCTGCACTGTACCGAGATTCCGCATTTTCTTTTTGCCTTCCTTCTGCTTCTCCAGCAGCTTTTTCTTGCGGGTTATATCGCCGCCGTAGCATTTGGCCAGGACATCTTTTCGCATGGCTTTTACGGTTTCCCGGGCGATGATGCGGCCTCCGATGGCGGCTTGGATGGGGACCTCGAAGAGCTGGCGGGGGATATTATCCTTCAGCTTTTCGCACAGGCGGCGGGCCCGGGGATAGGCCTTATCCTTATGGGCGATGAAGCTGAGGGCGTCCACGCCGTCGCCGTTTAGCAGCAGGTCCACCTTCACCAGGTCGCTGGGGCGGTAGCCGGAGAGCTCATAGTCCAGGCTGGCGTAGCCCTTGGTATTGGCCTTGAGGGTATCGAAGAAGTCATAAATAATTTCGTTCAGGGGCATTTGATAATGCAGCTCCACCAGGTGGGTATCCAGGTACTGCATATCCTTGAACTCGCCCCGGCGATCCTGGCACATGGGCATGATATTGCCCACATACTCGTTGGGGGCGATGATGGAGACCTTCACATAGGGCTCCTCGGCGTGCTCGATGACGGCGGGGTCGGGGTAATTATGGGGGTTATCCACCTTGACCAGGGTGCCGTCGGTCTTATAGACATGGTAAATGACGGAGGGCAGGGTGGTGACCAGGTCCAAATTGAACTCGCGCTCCAGGCGCTCCTGAATGATCTCCATATGGAGCATACCCAAAAAGCCGCAGCGAAAGCCGAAACCCAGGGCCACGGAGCTCTCGGGCTCGAAGGTCAGGGAGGCGTCGTTGAGCTGCAACTTTTCCAGAGCGTCCCGCAGGTCCGGGTACTTGCTGCCGTCCTCGGTGTAGATACCGCAGTAGACCATGGACTGGGCGGGGCGGTAGCCGGGCAGGGGCTCCGGGGCGGGGTTCAAGGCGTCGGTGACGGTGTCGCCCACCTGGGTGTCCTTGACGGTCTTGATGGAGGCGGTGAAGTAGCCCACTTCCCCGGCCTGGAGGGCATCGGTGGGCTCGTTGCCCAGGGGCTTTAGGTAGCCGCACTCCAGGATGGTATACTGGGCGCCGGTGGCCATGAGGCGGATGGTTTGGCCCTTTCGCAGGGTGCCCTGGCGGATGCGGAAGTAGACCACCACGCCCACATAGGGGTCATACTGGCTGTCGAACACCAGGGCCTGGAGGGGGGCGTTGGGGTCGCCGCTGGGCGCGGGGACATTGGCTACGATGTCCTCCAAAACCGCGTCGATATTCACGCCGTTTTTGGCGGAGATCTCCGGGGCGTCCAGGGCGGGCAGGCCGATGATGTCCTCCACCTCCTGCTTGGCCTTCAGCGGGTCGGCGGCGGGGAGGTCGATCTTATTGAAAACCGGGAGGATCTCCAGGTCGTGATCCAGGGCCAGGTAGGTATTGGCCAGGGTCTGGGCCTCCACGCCCTGGGTGGCGTCCACCACCAGCACGGCGCCCTCGCAGGCGGCCAGGGAGCGGGAGACCTCATAATTGAAGTCCACATGGCCCGGGGTGTCGATGAGGTTCAGGGCGTAGGTCTCGCCGTCCTGGGCCTTATAGAACAGGTGGACGGCACGGGACTTGATGGTGATGCCCCGCTCGCGCTCCAGGTCCATATTGTCCAGAAGCTGGTTTTCCATCTCGCGCTCGGGGACGGCGTCGCACTTTTCCAGCAGGCGGTCCGCCAGGGTGGACTTGCCGTGGTCAATGTGGGCGATGATGGAGAAATTGCGGATGTGGGATTGATCGAACATGGGATTTTGACCTCCGATGGGGAATTTTTTAAGAGGAAAGTTGAAAATGGAAAGCGGAAAGATGGGGGTGGGGTGGGAGATGGTGCGCTGCATGGGGTGCGGGGGTGGCGACCCTTCCGGCGCTTCGCGCCACCTCCCCTTACGCAGGGGAGGCTTTGGAGTACGGATTGCCACAGCCAGTGTGCGCACTGGCTTCGCAATGACACCATTTGCAAGGGGTGCGGTGAAAATCCGGCGGGCGGGCAGAGGCGTCCGCCCCTACGGAATGTTACAAGGGGGCGGTGCGGGGGCGGCGGGACACATGGGTCCCGCCCTACATTATTATAAATATTAGTTTTGCATGGGGTGCGGTGGCGACCCCTCAGTCGCGGCTCCGCCGCGCCAGCTCCCCTTGCGCAGGGGAGCCTTTTTTATGGGACGGCGCAAAATTATTATGACACCTTATTATATTAAGGGAGCTTTTTGCAGCGTTCGTCGGTGTTATGGACGACCTGGGCGACGCTTTGGCCCAGGCCGGGGTAGGCGGTGAGGGATTCGGCGGTCATGGGGGGACAGGGGTCCGCTTGCAGGGCCCGCTGATAGCGCATCCGGCTGACGGCCATATCCGCTTCTACGGCTCCGGCATCGAAGGCTTCCGCGTCTACGCCGAAGAGCTCCTCATTGCCCTTGCCGCGCCGGTACAGGTGGCGCAGGAGCAGGTACATGGCGCCGCTGAGATAGTCCCCGGCGGCGGTGATGGCGCTGCGGCTGCCGGTTTTGCCCAGGAGGTCGAAGAGGACATTGGCGGTGTTCACCACCAGCTTCTTTTGCAGGGTGGCCATGATGCTGCCCCGCAGATTGCCCTTCTCATCCGTGGAATCGTACAGATCGTCGGCCACGATGATGGCCCCGTCCCGGCTGAGGGTGCGGCCCAGGAGATAGTCCGCCGACACCTGATAATAGTCGCAGGCCCGCACCACAAAGGCCAGGCCCGGCTCGCGGATGCCGTTTTCATAGTGGCTCAAAAGCGCCTGGGAAATGCCCAGCTGCGTGGCCGCCTTGCGCTGGGAAATGCCCCGCTCCTGCCGCAGCAGGCTCAGGGTCCGGGAGAAATCCGTTGCCATAGAGTACCCTCTTTCCTCTCTCTTTATCTTATACAGGAAGTAGATTATACCGCATTTTATACGGATTGTAAACGGTTTTTTTTCGGGAGAATTTACAGATTTGCAAAATTTTCCGCGGATTTTTCCTTGACGGGACATGGGAAATGCGGTATGATTAGTTTGTAACTATTTTGTAACCTTTAGGATGGATATAGATATGAACGATCAGAAGCGGCGCGGCAAGGCGCCGGGAGGGATCCTGTGGTATCTGGGCGAGCACCCGGACCTCTTGCAGCACTGCACCGATCTGCAGGGGCTGGTGCGGCGGATCCTGCGCTTTTTTGGGCGCAAACGGGAGCAGGCCCGGGACGCCCTGCGGTATTTCGGGCGGGAGCGCAAGGCTCGGCGGTTCCCGGAGTCGGACCATCGGCTGGCCCAGATGGTGCTGTTTATTTGGGGGAACATCCCCCGGTTTGGCAGCCGGTTCCGGGAGAGGCTGTACCGCATTCGGCGGCGGCGTATTCATTCCGGGAGCCGGCGGCGGGCGTTGTTTGAAAAAATGCGGCTGCATCCGGCGTTGTTCCTCAGCTCGGCGGTGGCCGTGGCGGCCATTGCGGTGGTGCTGAGCCTGTACACCGTCGGCGTGAATGTGGCCTACGACGGCATCAGCCTGGGCACCACCAGCTCCAAGCGGGCCGTGCGCACGGCGGCAGCCAACATCGAGGAGGTCACGCGTGAGGTCCTGGGCGACGAGAGCTACGCCGTGGACACGAGCCTCTTGCAGCAGGAGACGAAGATCGTGCTGCGCAGCACCGTGCAAACCAGGCAGGAATTTGAAAACCGGCTGTCCAAGCAGCTTGGCAAGGTGGCCTACGGCTATGTGCTGTATGTGGACGAGGAGCCGGTGGCGGCCACGGAGTACGCGGGCGCCATGGAGGAGCTGCTGGAGCAGCTGAAGACCGGGTACATCACCGAGCGCACCGTGGAGTGCTACTTCGTGGAGAAAACGGAGATACGGCAGGAATACACCGCGGCGGAGCTGATGATGAACCTGGGCTACATTGCCGAAAAGCTCAACGCCACCAAGGCCGGGGCCGTGACCTACACGGTGCAGGCGGGAGACACCTTCTACGACATCGCCATGGAGCATGACATGGGCGTGAACACCCTGCTGAACCTGAACCCCGGCTACCAGGCGGACATGATCCACGCCGGGGACACGCTGACCATCAGCAACGCGGTGCCCTATCTGACGGTGGTGGATGTGGAGCGGCAGAACTACTTGCAGGATGTGGCTTACAGCGTGGAATACCAGGATGATTCGTCCATTTATGAGGGCGATTACCGGGTTTTGAAGGCGGGCACCTACGGCAAGGAGGATGTGACGGCCAATGTCACCTACATCAACGGCGAGGAAGTGAACCGGGATGTGGTGGCGGCAGTGACCTTGAGCCAGCCCATTGCGGAGCTCCAGGCACGGGGCACCAAGGAACGGCCCTCCTGGGCGGCTACGGGCAGCCTGCGGTGGCCTTGCAGCGGCATTATTACCTCGTACTTCGGCTACCGCGACATTGATGTGGCCGGGGCAACCTCCAACCACGGGGCCCTGGACATTGCCGCCGGGTGGGGCACGCCTATTTATGCCGCCGATGGTGGCACCGTTGTCGCTGCCGGATGGAACGGCGGCCTGGGCTACCGCGTTCTCATTGACCACGGCAACGGTATGGAGACGCTGTACGGCCATTGCAGCAGCCTGGCGGTCAGCGTGGGCGACCATGTGTACAAGGGCGAGCTGATCGCCTACATGGGTTCCACCGGCATCAGCTCCGGCAGCCACTGCCACTTCGGCGTGTATATCAACGGGACTGCGGTGGATCCGCTGAATTATTTGTGATGGGGATATTGTGATAAGTGATAATAAGAGCGTCCGGGACGGAGGTCCCGGACGCTTTTTATATGTTGGGAAGGAATTTCGCCCCGCATATCTTAATATATAAAAGGAAAAAATTGCGCCTGAAATCGCCCGGCTCAAACGCGGTTTTAACAGCTTCTTGATACGATGTTTGACCCCATATAGCGAAATTACAACAATCCCGACAAGCCCCGCAAGGCCAATATTTTCCTATAATGAAAAAACAGCCCGTTCAGTACCCGTTAAGAAAAAATCAACTATTAACAAAAACGGTATAAAGAAACCGCTAATAGCATGGATTTTACCGCAAAAAACGCATTAATATGACAGAAATTTGTCAATTTGAGCAAAAACGGGATTCATAATTTGTTCAAAATTAAGGGATAAAGGTGAAAACGAAATATTGACAATTCGCTCAATTCAAGGTAGGATGGAAGAACCAAAACTTGAGGAGGTAAATCACTCATTATGGAAAAGAAAAGTACCAAGATAGCGTATTTTATTGCGCTGGCGGTCGTAGTCATCGCCCTGGTCATCGCTAAGGTGGCCAACGATGGTTCCGGCTTCGTGGCCACTGGTTGGGCCCTGTTCCCCCCTGTGGTCGCTATCGCTCTGGCCCTGATCAGCAAGGAAGTGTATTCTTCCCTGTTCCTGGGCTGCCTGGTGGGCGCTCTGCTGCTGGCTGACTTCAGCCCCTGGCAGACCGTCGTGAACTTCATCGGCGCTGGCGAGGGTGTTGGCATGATCAACGCCATCGACATCTCCATCCTGATCTTCCTGGTCATCCTGGGCATCATGGTGGACCTGATGAACAAGGCCGGCGGTTCTGCCGCGTTCGGCCGCTGGGCCAAGAAGGCCGTGAAGACCCGCGTGGGCGCGCAGCTGCTGACCATGCTGCTGGGCGTGCTGATCTTCATCGACGACTATTTCAACTGCCTGACCGTGGGTGCTGTTATGCGTCCCGTCACCGAGAGCCACAACATCTCCCGCGCCAAGCTGGCGTATATCATCGACGCCACTGCCGCGCCCGTGTGTATGCTGGCCCCCGTGTCCTCCTGGGCTGCCGCCGTTGCATCCTATGTGCCCGATGGCTTCCCCGGCTCCCGTATCAGCATGTTCCTGAGCCAGATCCCCTGGAACTACTACTGCATCCTGACCCTGGTGATGGTCATTGTCACCTCTCTGCTGAACATCGACTACGGTCCCATGCTGAAGCATGAGTACAATGCCCAGGTCAAGAACGACCTGTTCACCACCCCCGAGCGCCCCTTCGCCGGTGCGGACGACTATGAGGAAGGCGCCAAGCACTCCTCCGTCCTGGACCTGCTCCTGCCCGTTATCGTTCTGATCGCCCTGTGCATCGTCGGCCTGATCTGGACCGGCGGTATGTGGGATGCCGAGAGCGAGAACTACGGCGACTTCATCATGTCCTTCTCCGATGCCTCCGCTGGCGCCGGCCTGTGCCTGGGCTCCATCGTGGCTATCGTTGTGACCTTCATTTACTACTGGCTGCGCGGCCTCATCTCCTTCAACAAGTCCATGGAGTCCATCCCCAACGGCTTTATCCAGATGATCTCCCCCATCCTGATCCTCTGCTTCGCCTGGACCCTGTGCGGCCTGTGCCGTGACGATGGTCTGCAGGTCGGTGCTTTCGTGGAAAGCGTCATGGCTAACACCGGCAGCCTTGCCAAGTTCCTGCCCTGCGTCATCTTCGTGGTGGCCTGCTTCATCGGCTTCGCTACCGGCACTTCCTGGGGCACCATCGGCATCATGGTCCCGCTGGTCTGCGCCGTGTTCGACTGGGATTCCCAGGTGACCCTGCTGTCCATCGGCCTGGCTGCTTCCTGCGCCGGCGGCGTGTGCGGCGACCACCTGTCCCCCATCTCCGATACCACCATCATGGCTTCCGCTGGTGCGCACTGCTACCACCTGAACCATGTGTCCACCCAGATCCCCTACGGCGTGACCGTGGCTGCCGTTTCCTTCGTCAGCTTCCTCATCGCCGGTCTGCTGCAGAATGTCGTGATCTGCATGATCATCGCTGTGGTTCTGATGATCGCTACCCTGCTGGTCATCAAGGCTATCGTTGCCAAGAAGCACGCTGGTATCTTCCAGGAAATGGCCGAGGCCAACAAGGCAATGGCCGCCGGCAAGTAAGATACAGCCTACTTACAACAAAAAAGAGACGCCCGAGGGCGTCTCTTTTTTTGCGTGCATTTATATATAATATATATAATATGTATATGTATTGTATATATGCCCCGTCCATTGCACTCCATGTTTCTCGGGGTGTGGGCACCCCGCCCTATGATGGGTAATGGGCATGGGATAAAAATGCGAAAAGTCCTCCGGCGGGGGCTGGAGGGCTTTTCGTTTACCTTTATGTATTTGGTTTTTACTCAAACAGGCTGGACTGGTAGGGGAGGTCGCCGCGGCCTAATTGGCGGAGTTGGCGGGCGTTTTCTTCCGTTAGGGCGTCGGCGATGGCCATTTTTTGGATGATGTTTTTCACGGTGCCCTCCAGGGCCGTGCCGGCGCGGTAGTCGGCGGGGAAGATGAAGTCCACCCGGCCTTTGGCCAGCAGGTCCTCCACGCCTTGGCGGTTTTCCTCCTGGTAGACGGCGATGGCTTCGCCGCCGTAGGAGCGCATCATTTTCATGCAGGGGACATCGGAGAGGCCGTCGCCGATGTAGATCATGTTGGTGAAGGGGACGCGCTTGCTGTCGTCGGGCATGGAGGCGTTGAGGGTGCGGTCGTCGGACACATCCAGCACGCCCTTATTGATGCGGTAGACGAACTGGGTCTTATTGGTGAAATTGACATCCAGCTTGGGCCAGGAGGCCAGGCCCTGGGCGTTATAGAAGAACTCACAGGCGTAAATTTCCTTGAACTCGTGGCTGATGCCGCTGCCCTCGATAATCTCCCGGAGGCCGGAGGAGATGACATAGTGCTCCACGGTGACGCCCTGGCTCTCGCCGAAGGCGTTGATGCGGGCGAACCAGTCCTGCACGCCGGGGAAAAGCTGCATATCATGGCCGCAGCGGACCAGGAAATCCCGATCCAGGCGGATGTTTTGGGCCCGGCACTCCTCGATCATGGTATACATATAGGCCAGGAGGCCGTCCATGCGGTTATTATAGCCGAATTCGTTGGCTTTTTTCCAGAATTCGGCGGGCTTATAGCCCAGGGCGGGGATGAAGGTGTAGTCCTCCATGTCGGTGGTGCAGAGGGTTTTATCGAAGTCGTAGAGCAGGGCGATGATGGGCTTTTCCATGGATGGCCTCCTTTTTGGTAGAGGAAAGTTGAAAGGGAAAAGGGGAAAGATGGGGGGTTACATGGGGTGCAGGGGGGTATCGGGCGGCGGGGTGTGGGCACCCCGCCCTACGCATTGCATGAAAGTGCGGTAAACGGGCCGTCGGGGACGCCGGCCCCTACGAAGGGGTAACAAATAGTGCGGTGGGCGGGCCGATGTGGGGAGCGGCCCCTACGGGTGCATTCAAGGGGTGCGGTAGTCGACCCCTCAGTCGCGGCGTTGCCGCGCCAGCTCCCCTTGCGCAGGGGAGCCTTTTTTGTTTTAATGGGGGAATATGGGGGTGCAGAGGCTTGGGTAAGCCTCTGCACTTCCGCTGCACTTTATTCGTTTTTATTGGGGTCATAGTTGCGGCCAAATTTCAGCTCGTCCAGGTCCAGCTTGAACTCGGAGACGAAATCGGTATCCGGGTGCAGGGAACGGTCGCGCTCGGGAGCGGGGGGTTCCTCGGCCTTTTGCTCGGCCTGCTGCTTTTCATAGGCGCTGAGGATATCCTTTTCGATGATGCGGACGGTGTCCTGGGTGAGGACGGGGTCTTTGGGCTCCTCCGCTTCGGCGGGCATCTCATCGGCGGGCTGCTCCGGGGTGGGCTGGTCCTCCGCAGCCGGGGCGGTCTCCTGGGCGGCGGGGTCGGGGCCCTCCTCGATGGGCAGGTCGCTATGGGGCAGCTTCTCCAAAAACTGCACCTGCATGAGGCACATGGCCAGGCTCTTGGCGATATAGTCCTTCATGGCCGACTCGGCGGCGGCCAGCTTCTGCTGGGCGGCCTCGGTCTTCTGCTGGAAGTCGCGGTTGGCCACGGCGGCGGCGTTCTTGGCGTCCTCCAAAATCTTCTCCCGCTCGGCCTGGGCGTCGGCGAGCATCTTCTCGGACTTTTCCTTGGCTTCGTCGGTCATGGAGGCGGCCATCTTCTGGGCGGCCAGGAGCATGGAGCGCATGGTGTCCTCGGTGGCGCGGTACTCCTCCACCTTTTCGGCCAGGATCTTCAGCTTGGCCTTGAGGGCGGCATTTTCCTTATAGAGGGCTGTATAGTCCTCGGTGAGTGTGTCCAAAAACTCGTCAACAGAGGCCAGGTCGTAGCCGCTGGAAAAGGACGAGGACTTGGGGAATGTCTTTTCGGAAACTTCCTGTGGTGTGAACATTTGAATCCCTCCGTTATCTTTCTATCCGGCCTTTACAGGTACAGGCCGCTGCTCTCCAGCTCGTCGATGAGGTCGCCCATGAGGTCCACGGAGTAGGGCGTGATGATGTAGGTGTTGGCGGAGACCTTCTTAATTTTGCCGTCGCCGGCGTAGGCCACGCCGGAGAGGAAGTCGATGAGCCGCCGGGCAATGTCCTTATTGGTAGACTCCAGGTTCAGGACCACGGTGCGCTTTTCCCGCAGGTGGTCGGCGATCTCGGAGGCGTTTTCAAAGCGCTCGGGCTTCACCAGCACCACCTTCAGCTGGGTGGTGGCGTGGATATTCACCACCTTATTGCGCCGGTCGTCGCTGCGGCGGTCGTCCTTGCGGTCGTCAAAGGCGGTCTCCTTGCTGGGGCGCTGGGTGGGGAACTGCTGCTCCTCCTCGTAGTCGTAATCCTCGTCGTCATAGGGGTGGATGATCTTCTTAAATTCGTCCATCAAACTCATGTGTATACTACCTCCCGCTTTTACTTGCTGTAATTTCTGGCGCCGAAAATGGCCGTTCCCACGCGGACCATATTGCTGCCGCACTCGATGGCCTCGGCGAAATCGCCGCTCATGCCCATCGACAGATACTTAAACTTATTATCGTATATATTTTGGTTTATGTCAACATAAAGTGCCCGCATTTGGGTAAAAAACGGGCGATTTGCGCCGGGAGCGGCCTCCACGGGGGGGATGGTCATGAGGCCCAGGAGGCGGACATGGGGCAGGGTCTTTGCGTAGCGGGCGGCCTCGGGGGCCTCGCCGGGGGCAAAACCGCTCTTGGCCTCCTCGCCGCCGATGTTCACCTCCAGGAGGATGTCCTGGACGATGCCCAGCTTTTCGGCGGTTTTTTCAATTTCGTCCAGCAGGGCCAGGGAGCCCACGGACTGGATCAGCGCCACCTTGCCCACCACCTGCTTGACCTTATTGCGCTGGAGGTGTCCGATGAAGTGCAGGGGCGCGCCGTCGTAGGCGTTTTCCGAGAGCTTCTGGGTCATCTCCTGGACGCGGTTTTCGCCCAGGACATCAATGCCGGCGGCGATGGCCTCCCGACAGGCGGCGGCGTCATTCATTTTGCTGGCGCCCACCAGGGTGATGTCCGCGCCGGTGCGGCCGGATTTGGCGGCGGCGTCGGCGATTTGGCGGCGGATGGACGCGATGTTTTCGGATATGGACATATGGATTCCTCCCTTTTTGTTTCTGTTGGTGGGATGGTGGATGACAAGATGAAAGGGGATAGTGGAAAGTGGAAAGATGGGGGCGGAGCGTTATAGGGGGTGCGGTAGTCGACCCCTCAGTCACGGCGTTGCCGTGACAGCCTGCCCTTGCGCAGGGGAGCCTTTTTTGGGGGACGGGGGTTACGGATTGCCACAGCCAGTGTGCGCACTGGCTTCGCAATGACATGGTTTTTTGCATGGGGTGCGGGGGCCGACCCCTCCGGCGCTTCGCGCCACCTCCCCTTACGCAGGGGAGGCTTTTTGGGGGGCGCAATGACGGGTTTTGGTCAGTTGTCCGGGAGAATCATGCCGTCGGTGAGGGTCAGGGAGGTGGAGATGACCAGGTCGCCTTGGCGGAGGATGCGCTCGTCCAGGGCGCCTTCGGCGGAGCGGACCAGGCAGAAGCCATCGCCCCGGTAGACCAGCTCCACGGGTTTACTATACACATAGGCCCCCAGCTGGCAGAAGAGGTTCAGACCGCCCTCCTCGTCCATGCGCAGGGCGGCGGAGGGGACGCGGATGCCCTTATACTCCCGCAGGACGATCTCCCCCTGCTGGTGGCGCAGGAGCGTCACCTGGGAGATATAGCGGGTGCAGGAGAGGACCACGGCCACCTGGCCGTCCTCCTCGGCGCTGATGGACCGGACATAGGCGGGGGTGTCCTGCCGGAGGCCCTTGCTCAGGCGGAGGGTGACCTCCTGGCCTATCTCCAGGTCCTGGGCCGACTGGGCGGGGATATTGGCCGCAAAGTACCAGGTGTTATCGGTGATGAGCTTGCCCGCGCTCTTCACGGCGGACCCGGCGCGGAGGGAATCGAGCTTGGAGGGGGTCACATCCGCCAGAAATTCCGGGGTGAGGGTGGTCTCGCTGCCGTCGGTGGAGCCGCTGTACACCCCGGCGATACTGGTTTTGACGGAACTCGCGCCGGAGAGCTGGTTTTGAAGCGAGGTTATATCGCTGCGGGTCTGGGTGATCTCCTGGTCGATCTGCTCCAGGGATTCGTAATTATAGCTGCGCTTTAAGACGGCGGTCTTCACGGCGGACATCTCCTGGTCGGCCCCGGCGTAGTCACCGTCGGCGGTGGCGGCGCGGAGGCGGAGGATGCTGTCGGAAATGTCGCTGTCCACCTTTAGGGCGGCGTCGCTGTCCAGGAAGGAGCTGCGGGCGAACTGGAGCTGCTGTAATTTCAGCTCCGCGTCCTCCAGCCGGGCCACCACCTCCAGGGCGCTCTTGCTGGCGTAGGACATGGCCACGGTCTGGCCCGCATGGACCTTCTCGCCCTCCTGGACCTGGCGCAGCAGGGTGCCGGAGGTCTCGGGCAGGGGGGTCTCCTGGCGGACCACCCAGCCGGTGACGGAGATGCTGTCGGCCACCTGGCCGGTGTAGGCCACGGAGACGGAGACGGTGCGGTGGAAGTAGCGATAGGTCTCGACGCCTAAGAGCGCCACCACGGCCACAAGCACCGCGACGGATAAAATTTTGAAAATGGGAGTGGATCGCATGGCTGCTCCTTCGCTGTCAGTCGGCCCCCTCCTCCTCGCGCAGGGAGATGGGACGCAGGGGCACTATGGTGGAAACGGCGTGCTTATAGATGAACTGCTGGCGGCCGTCGCTGTCGAGCACCAGGGCGAAGCTGTCGAAGCCCGTGATGACCCCCCGCAACTGGAAGCCGTTCATGAGAAAGACCGTGACGGGGGCGGCTTGCTTGCGCACCTTGGTGAGAAAAATTTCCTGTAAATTTGCCTTTTGCATATCGTCTGCTCCTTTTTCTATGTATTGGTGCGGACGATACCATCGTTGGTGGTTTCTATGCTTGTCCGCCCGGGTCTATCCTAAGCCCTGGGCGAGGAGATATTCTGTCGCATTTTGGAGGCCCGCCGGGAAATCGGGGTCTTTTTCCCAGAGGAGCCAATGGATGTCCTCTTTCCGGCGCAGCCAGGTGAGCTGGCGCTTGGCGTACTGCCGGGAGCGGAGCTTCACTTCCGCTACGGCGTCCTGGACCGGGGTGTCGCCCCGGTAGACGGACAGGAATTGCTTGTAGCCGATGGCCTGGAGGGCGGTGGCCGTCTCGGGGAGGCCGCTTTGGAGGAGGGATTCTACCTCGCGGAGGAGGCCGCTTTCGACCATGTTGTCTACGCGGCGATCGATGCGGGCGTAGAGGTCGGCCCGGTCCCGGAAGGTGAGGCCGATGGTGTAGGTTTGGTACTTGGGGGGCTGGAGGCGGGTGCGGGCATCGTGGGCGGTGATGGTCTCGCCGGTCTCCCGGTAGACCTCCAGGGCCCGGAGGATGCGTTTTTCATCGCTTAAATGCAGGCGGGCGGCGGCTTCGGGGTCCACCTCCTGCAGCTGGCGGTAAAGGGGCTGGATGCCGCCCTGGGCCAGCTCCACCTGGAGGGCCTTGCGCACTTCGCCGCCGCTGTGGCCGGGGGCGAAGGTGCGGCCGGAGAGGATGGAATCCAGGTAAAGGCCGGTGCCGCCCACCAGGACGGGGCGTTTGCCGCGGCGGAGGATGTCCTGGATGCAGAGGTCGGCCTGCTCCGTAAAGCGGGCCACGGACCAGCTTTCGCCGGGGTCGGCGATGGCCACCATGTGGTGGGGGATGCCGTCCATTTCCGCCGGGGTGGGGGCGGCGGTGCCGATGGTCATGCCCCGGTAGATCTGCATGGAGTCCACGGACACCACCTCGCCGCCGAAGCGGCGGGCCAGGGCCACGCCCATTTTGGTTTTGCCGGTGGCGGTGGGGCCGACGACGCAGATGACGCGGTTGTCCATGGTATGCTCCTTTCGGGGGATGTGGGGGCGACCCTTCCGGCGCTTCGCGCCACCTCCCCTTACGCAGGGGAGGCTTTTTAAGGGTACGGATTGCCACGGGCGCTTTGCGCCCTCGCAATGACATGATTTTTTGCATGGGGTGCGGGGAGCGGGGCGTCGGGGACGCCGCCCCCTACGGACGCATTATTGATGGTGCGGTGGGCGGGCCGATGTAGGCATCGGCCCCTACGGGTGCGTTATATGCGGTGCGTAGGGGCGGGGTTCTACCCCGCCCGCGGGAGGGGCAGAGCCCCTCCCCTACGGAGATGCAATTATTGCAGCTTTTGTTTCAGCTCGTAGAGCAAATTCAGGGCTTCCAGGGGGGAGAGGGTGTCTATTTGCTCGCGGCGGAGGCGGGAGAGGACTTCGGTTTCGGCCAGGGTGGAGAGGGAGACTTGGTCCTCCTCTTGGATGGGGGCCGGGGGTTTGCCGGCCTCGGTTTCCAGTTCGCGGAGGATGGTTTTGGCCCGGGCGATGACGCCCTCGGGCAGGCCCGCCAGGTGGGCTACCTCGATACCGTAGCTGCGGTCGGCGCCGCCGGGGACGATCTTGCGCAGGAAGATGATCTCCTCCCCCCGGGCCCGGACGGCGATGTTATAATTCTGCACGCCGGGGAGGCTGTGCTCCATGTCGGTGAGCTCGTGGTAGTGGGTGGCAAAGAGGGTCTTGGCCCCCAGCTTCTTGGGGTCAGCGCAGTATTCCAGCACGGCCCGGGCGATGCTCATGCCGTCGAAGGTGCTGGTGCCCCGGCCAATTTCGTCCAGGATCAAGAGGCTGTTTTTGGTGGCGGCGTGGAGAATGTCGCTGACCTCGGTCATCTCCACCATGAAGGTGGACTGGCCGGCGGAGAGGTCGTCGGAGGCGCCGATGCGGGTGAAGATGCGGTCCACCACGCCCAGGTGGGCGCTCTTGGCCGGGACGAAGGAGCCGATCTGGGCCAGGAGGACGATGAGGGCCACCTGGCGCATATAGGTGGACTTACCGGCCATGTTGGGGCCGGTGATGATGGCGGCGCGGCCCTCTTTTTCGCCCATGAAGGTGTCATTGGGGACGAACAGGGCGTCCGGGCGCATTTTCTCCACCACCGGGTGGCGGCCATCGTGAATCTCCAGAACGCCGGAGTCATCCACCGTGGGGCGGCAGTAGCCGTTGCTGACGGCCACAGACGCAAGCGAGCAGAGACTATCCAGCTCCGCCACCGCCGAGGCGCTGGCCTGGATGCGGGACACCTGGCCCGCCAGCTCCGTGCGCAGGTCGGTGAACAGCTCATATTCCAGGGCGGAGACCCGGTCGGAGGCGGTGAGAATGTCGCTCTCCAGGTTCTTCAGCTCCTGGGTGATGTAGCGCTCGCCGTTGACCAGGGTCTGCTTGCGAATATAGGTGTCGGGCACCTGGTCCTTGAAGGAGTTGGAGACCTCGATGTAGTAGCCGAAGACCTTGTTATAGCCAATTTTCAGAGTGCGGATGCCGGTTTTTTCCTTTTCCTGGGCCTCCATGGAGGCCATGAGGCCCTTGCCGCCGTGGAGGATACCCCGGAGACGGTCTACCTCCGGGTGGAAGCCGTCCCGGATGAACTCGCCCTCCCGAACGGAGAAAGGCGGCTCGTCCTGGAGGGTAGCGGCGATGCGGGCGGCCAAATCGTCCAGGGTGTCCAGGGTGCGGCACAGCTCATGCAGGCGGCCCTTGGGGAAGGCCGTGAGCAGGCGCTTGATGGGGGGGAGCTTTTCCATGGCGGCCCGGAGGGCCACCACATCCCGGCCACCGGCGCTGCCGTAGACGATGCGGCTCATAAGCCGCTCCATGTCGCCGATGCCGGAGAGGGCCAGGGTCAGCTCCTCCCGGGTGACGGTGTCGTTGACCAGGCGCTCCACGCAGTCGGCCCGGCGGTCTATATCCTGAACGCTGAGGAGGGGCCGCTCCAGCCAGCTTCGCAGCATCCGCGCGCCCATGGCGGTCTTGGTCTTATCCAGCACCCACAGGAGGCTGCCTTTTTTCTCCTTGCCGCGCAGGGTCTCGGTCAGCTCCAGGTTGCGCCGGGCGGAGATGTCCAGCTCCATGAACTGGCCCTGGCGGTAAAAGTCCAGGGTGTCGATGTGGTGCAGGTCGCCCTTTTGGGTCTCGTGGAGGTAATTTAAGAGATTGCCCAAGGCCAGGAGGGGGGCGAAATTGTCGGCGGGGAAGTCCGAGAGGGCCTTTTCCCCAAACTGGGCGGCGATCTGCGCCCGGGCGGCGGGGCCGTCGGTCTCCCGAATCTCCCGGTGGCAGGAGAGCTTGTTCTCCGTAAGCATTTGCAGGGCCGCGTCCTGGGCGGCGGTGTCGTTCAAAATAATTTCCGCCGGGGAGAAACGGGCCACCTCATTGAGCAGGTGGATGGCGGCATCGGGGCCGGAGAAGGCGGTGGCGTGGGTCTGGCCGGTGGAGATGTCGCAGGCGGCAAAGCCCGCCTTGCCCTCGGCCAGCCAGGCGGCGGCGCAGAAGTTGCTGCGGCCTGCCTCCAGGGAGGTGTCGTCCAGCACGGTGCCGGGGGTGACGACGCGGATGATGTCGCGCTTCACCAGGCCCTTGGCCGTGGCGGGATCCTCGGTCTGCTCGCAGATGGCGACCTTGTAGCCCTTGGCGATGAGGCGGGCGATGTAGCCCTCGGAGGAGTGGTAGGGGATGCCGCACATGGGGACCTTCTCGTCGAAGGACTTGTTTTTATCCTTATCCCGGGTGGTGAGGGTCAGGTCCAGCTCCCGGGAAGCCGTCCGGGCGTCGGCACCGAACATCTCGTAGAAATCACCCAGGCGGAAAAACAGGATGGAATCCTTGTTCTGCTCCTTGATCTCCAAATATTGCTTCATCATGGGGGTCAGTTCAGCCATAATCGGTCACATCTTTCTGCCGCTGGGCGGCCTGTCTCACTGGGAAAAGGTGGAAAACTTTGTGGAAAAGTGCAAAAACGCACCCTTTAACGGGGGAAAACGGCCTCCTCAAACTCGCTTGAACATCTTCTCGATCTCGTAGCGGGTGAGCTTGGCGGCCACGGGGCGGCCATGGGGGCAATACTGAATTTCGCCGGACTGCACCCGATCCACCAGGGCGCGGAGCTCCGCAGGAGAGGTGTGCATCCCGGCCTTGATGGCGGACTTGCAGGCCATGGTCTGGAGAAGACTGTCTCGCGCGGCGGCGGGGTCGGCCCGGCCCAGGCGCAGGTTTTCGGCCAGTTCCTCCACGGTGGCGGCGGCGTCCTCCAGGCGAATGTCGGACGGAATCTCGCGCACCAGCAGGGTGCCCGCGCCGAAGTCCTCGCAGGAGAAGCCGAACTCCTCCAAAAGGGGCAGGCTGGCCAGGGCGGCGGCGTAGGCATCCGCCTCCAGGTCCACTGTCAGGGGCTGGAGCAGCACCTGGCGCATGGGCGGCTCCTGGCACTCCTTTAAGGCGTTGAAGCGCAAGCGCTCGTGGGCGGCGTGCTTGTCGATGAGCCAGAGGTTTTCGTTTTCATCCTGGCAGATTATATAGGTATCCAGGGCCTCGCCCACCATGCGCCAGGGGGCGGGCCGGTCGGCCAAAGTCTGCTGAATGGGCAGGTCGATGGTATTGCGCTGGGGGGTAGGAGCTTCCGGGATGGGAGTCTCTGCGGGCGCGGGCTTTTCCGCTGCCGGGGCAAAGACCGGGGCGGCGGGGGGCGGCACGGGCCGGGCGGGGGCTTCCGCCGGGGCGGGGCTGATGTCCACAGGCCGGGGCTCCCGGGCCGGGAGGGTGACAGGGCGATGGACGCTGTCGCGGAGGGGGAGCTTTTCGTCCGGATGCACCGCCGGGGTGAAGCCGTAGCTGCCCAGGGGGCGCTTTTCCGCCGGGGGCGGGGTCTGGCGCTCCTTGTATTCCCGGACGGTCATGGACTGGTAGAAGGTCTGCTGGGCGGGCTGGGGATTTTCCCCGGCGGTAAGCAGGTCCTTGACGGTGTAATGCACCGCGTCAAAGACGGCCCGCTCGTTTTGGAATTTCACCACGGTCTTGGCCGGGTGGACATTCACATCCACGGTGTTTTTGGGCAGGGTGATGTGCAGGACGCAGCCGGGGAACTTGCCCTTGAGCAGGCGGTTGCGGTAGGCCTCCTCCAGGGCGGCGGTGAGAAGCTGGCTCTTGACGAAGCGGCCATTGACAAAAAACAGCTGGCGGGCGCGGGTGCCGCCGCCGTTTAGGGGCTTGGTGACGAAGCCCTCCACCTGGATGTCGCCGCCGCAGCCGGAGAGGGGCAGCAGGCCCAGGGCAAAATCCCGGCCCAGGGCGGCATAGATGGCGGAGCGGAGCTGGCCGTCGCCGGGGGTATGGAGGACCTCGGCCCCGTCGCGGATCAGCTTCACGGACACCTCCGGGTGGCTCAGGGCCAGGTGGGTGACGACGCCGGTGACGGCGGCCCCCTCGGCGGTGTCCTTCTTCATAAATTTCATGCGGGCGGGGGTGTTGTAAAACAGGTCGCGGACGCAGATGGTGGTGCCCTCGGGGCAGCCGGTCTCGGTGACTTCCCCGGGCACGCCGCCCTCTAAGTGGAGGGACGCGCCCTGGTCCGCGCCCTTTTCCCGGGAAAAAATGTCCACCCGGGACACGGCGGCGATGGCAGCCAGGGCCTCGCCCCGGAAGCCCAGGGTGCCGATGGCGGCCAGGTCCTCCGCCTGGCGGAGCTTGCTGGTGGCGTGGCGCAGGAAGGCGGTGGGAAGCTGGCTGGGGGCGATGCCACAGCCGTTGTCGGTGATGCGCAGGTAGGTGAGGCCGCCGTGCTGCACCTCCACGGAAATGGCGGAGGCCCCGGCGTCCAGGGCGTTTTCCAGCAGCTCCTTGGCCACGCTGGCCGGGCGCTCCACCACCTCGCCGGCGGCGATGAGGTCGGCGACATGGGAGTCTAAGCATTGAATGGTGGGCATGGGATGGCCTCCTTTTTTGAGAGGAAAGTGGAAAGGGGGTGGTTACAAGGGGTGCGGTAGTCGACCCCTCAGTCACGGCTTCGCCGCGCCACCTCCCCTTACGCAGGGGAGGCTTTGGGTATTACGGATTGCCACAGCCAGTGTGCGCACTGGCTTCGCAATGACACATCACATGGGGTGCACGGGGTGCCCTCGCAATGACACATCATTATACGATCACACCATTTCGCCGAAGAGGGCCCAGGTGTTGCTGTCGGTGATCTTTATATCCCGGTACTGGCCCAGGGCGGACTTGTCGCCCACCAGGTGGACCAGGCGGCCTCCGGCGGTGCGGGCGGAGAGAGGCCAGCGGGCGTCGTCCGTTTCGCCGTCCACCAGGCAGCGGAGGGTCTTGCCCACATAGCGGGCGTGGTGGCGGGCGGAAATTTCGTTTTGCGCGGCGCAGAGGGTGTCAAACCACTTCTGCTTCTCGGCCCGGGGCACCGGGTCGTCCAGCTTGGCCGCCGGGGTGCCGGGGCGGGGGGAGAAAATGAAGGTGAACAGGGCGTCAAACTCCACCTGGCGCACCAGGTCCACCGTCTCCATGGCCTCCTCCTCCGTCTCGCCGGGGAAGCCGATGATGACATCGGAGGTGAGCACCAGGTCGGGCATGACTTTGCGGGCACAGGTGATGAGTTCTAAGTACCGGGCCCGGTCGTAGGGCCGGTTCATGGCCCGGAGCACCCGGTCGCAGCCGGACTGCACGGGCAGGTGGAGCTGGTGGGCCACATGGCGGCTTTGCGCCATAGTGTCAAAGAGCTTAAAGGACGCATCCTTGGGCTGGGAGGACATGAAGCGCAGGAGGAAGTCGCCGTCGATCTTGTCCAGCTCCTGCAGCAGGTCGGCGAAGTCGTGCTTGGGCTCTAAGTCCTTGCCGTAGGAGTTGACATTTTGGCCCAGGAGGGTGATCTCCTTATAGCCCTGGGCGGCCAGCTCCCGGACCTCGGCCACGATCTTATCCATGTCGCGGCTGCGCTCCCGGCCACGGACATAGGGCACGATGCAGTAGGAGCAGAAATTGTTGCAGCCGTACATGATGGACACCCACGCCCGGGTGCGGCCCTCGCGCACAACGGGCATGCCCTCGGCGATGGTGCCGCTCTCGTCCTCCACGGAGAAGACCCGGCCCCGCTGGGTGTAGACCCGGTACAAAAGTTCCGGGAACTTCCACATGGCCTGGGGGCCGAACACCAGGTCCACATGGCGGTAGCTGATGCGGACCTTCTCGGCGATCTCCGGCCGCTGGGCCATGCAGCCGCAGAGGCAGATGATCTGGTCGGGGTTTTTCTTCTTGGTATGGGTCAGGGCGCCCAGGTTGCCGAAGACCCGCTTTTCCGCGTGGTCGCGGATGGCGCAGGTGTTCAGCACGATGATGTCGGCTTGGTTTGCGTCGTCGGTGAACTCGCAGCCCATGGCCCGGAGCATGCCCATGATGTGCTGGCTGTCGGCCACATTTTGCTGGCAGCCGAAGGTGTCCACCAGGGCCAGGGGGGCATGGCCGCGCTGGCGATGGATGGCCAGGAGTTTCTGCTCAAAATCCCGCTGGCGGCCCGTCTCCTCCGGGGATAAAACCACTTGCTTTCTATCCAAAATATACCTCCGTAAGCGCGATTTGGAAAAATGACGCTATGATTCGACTTTAATTAAGAAATTATAGCACATTCGGCGGGGCAAAACAAGGGGCGGGAGGGGAAAATAGTGAAGATGTAATAGTGAAAAGTGAAGAGGTTTTGGGGGGACGGGGGACGCCCTTGCGGTCGCTTGCGTCCGTTACAAGAGGTGCTGGGGCCGACCCCTCAGTCACGGCTTCGCCGTGCCAGCCTGCCCACCGTCGTGCCAGCCGATTCCCGGCCACTGTCGTGGCCGCCAATCGGGGCACTTCCTCGAAATCGCCTCGCTTCTTCCGCCACTGGCGGCGCTTCGGCGATTTCCCCTTACGCAGGGGAGCCTTTGGGGGCGGGGTTGCGGATTGCCACAGCCAGTGACTTCGGTCACTGGTTTCGCAATGACAGGGGTTTCATGGGGTGCGATGGGTTTCCTGGTGGTGCGTAGGGGCGGGGCTCTGCCCCGCCCGTGGGCGACCGCGAGGGTCGCCCCTACGGATTGCATGGAGTGCGGTGGTCGGCGGGACACATGGGTCCCGCCCTACAACGGCAAATTTTTTGTAGGGCAGGGCCCGTGTGCCCTGCCGGGGGTGCGGGGTTCGGGCGGACAGGGGCGTCCGCCCCTACATTTATATTGAAACACTTGCGTAGGGCGGCGTGCCCTCACGCCGCCGCGATGGTGTGGCGGGTATCGGGCGGCGGGGTGTGATCACCCCGCCCTACATTTATTTGCTGCCTTCTTCCCACTGGAAGTGCCTCATGTCCACGCAGCCGTTTGGGCGGAAGGTTACGCCTTCGGCTTCCAGGAGGGGGCGCTGGGCGGGCCAGGTGGGGGCGGGGCGGCCGGCGTGGTTTACCACCCGGTGGCAGGGGTAGTCGCCGTAAAGCTCCGCGTGGCGCAGGACCCGGCCCACCAGGCGGGCGTTTTTCTCCCGGCCTATGAGGCGGGCGATTTGGCCGTAGGATGCCACGCGCCCGGCGGGGATCTCCTCCACCACGGACAGGATCTCATAGATCAGTCGGTCATCGGATGTGGGGTTCATGGCGGGCTCCTTTCCGGGTTTGTAATAAAAAATCGGCGGCCTTCCGGGGAAGATCGCCGACTCTGGTACGGGTAGTGGGGGTCGAACCCACACGAATCGCTTCACAGGAACCTAAATCCTGCGCGTCTGCCAATTCCGCCATACCCGCGTTTCTCCCGCGATTATAGCACATTCCGTTCCGGGACACAAGATTTATTTCATCTGGTATTATTCGCCAGGGCGAAACTGGTCCTATTTTTATATCCAGAATCGTGGTATACTGTTTGTAATTGACCGCAAAACGGAGGGTTGGCTATGAAGCGAGTGGCAAGCATACAGGACATCTCCTGCTTGGGGCGGTGCTCCCTGACGGTGGCGCTGCCGGTGCTTTCGGTGCTGGGGGTGGAGTGCGCGGTGATCCCCACGGCGGTGCTGAGCACCCACACCATTTTCCCGGACTTCACCTGCCGGGACCTTACCGACGAGCTGCTGCCCATAGCCCGGCACTGGCAGAGCCAGGGGGTGCATCTGGACGCCATTTGCAGCGGCTACCTGGCCTCGCCCCGGCAGACGGAGGCGGTGTGCCGGGTGTTTGACCTGCTGCGGGGGCAGGACACCCTGGTGGTGGTGGACCCGGCCATGGCCGACCACGGGCGGCTGTATAAGCCCTTCGCGCCGGACTTTCCGCAGTACATGAAAAAGGTCTGCGCCCGGGCGGATGTGCTGCTGCCCAACCTGACGGAGGCCTGCCTTTTGACGGACACGCCCTACCGGGAGGAGGCGGACGAGGCGTTCATCCGGGAACTGCTGAAAAAGCTGTCGGACCTGGCGCCCCGGGTGGTGCTCACCGGGGTCAGCTTCGACGAAGAACACCTGGGCGCCATGTCTTACGACCGGGCCACGGGGCGGTATTTTACCTATTTTAATGAAAAAGTCCCGGCCAGCTTCCACGGCACCGGGGACATTTTCACCGCCACGGTGCTGGGCGGCATGATGCAGGGGCGCAGCCTGGAGCAGGCGGTGGCCCTGGCGGTGGATTTCACTCTGGAGTGCATCCGCTGCACCCAGGCTGACCCCGGAGCAAGCTGGTACGGCGTGGAGTTTGAAAAGGCACTGCCCTGGCTGGTAAAGCAGGGCACGGAGGAAAAGTGAAGGATATTGGCGGGGCGTGGGCGCCCCGCCTTTTTTTGCGTGGCTGGAGGTGCGAGGGCGGCGGCACACACGGGTGCCGCCCTACATTATTTATTTTGTAGGGCAGGGCCCGTGTGCCCTGCCGGGGGTGCGGTGGTTATCGGGCGGCGGGGTGAGGGCACCCCGCCCTACACATATTTGGGAGATTTTACACTGGGCGGACAGGGCCGTCCGCCCCTACGGAGTGTAACAATGGGTGCGGTGGGGATTTGGGGCGGGTCACAGGTCGATTTGCTGGCCTGCCCCAGCTTTCTGCGCGGCGTTTAACAGCGCGGCGGCGGTGGCTATATCCTGGAGGGCGATGCCCGTGGAGTCGAAGAGGGTTATATCCTCCGGGGCGGTGCGGCCCGGCTTTGCTCCGGCCAGGACTTGGCCGATCTCCGTGACTTCGCCGCCAAAGATCCCCGCCTTATAGGGCACCTCGCACTCGCCTACGGAGAGACACTGTTCCGTATCGTCTCCGAACACTTTGGCCTTGGCGAAGAGGGCGCTCTCCACCTCCTGCTTGCCGGACATATCCGCGCCCACGCAGCTAATGTGCGTGCCGGGCTGCACCCAGTCCGCCTGCAAAAACGGCTGGCGTGCCGGGGTGGCGGTGAGGATGACCTGGCTCTGCTTCGTGGCCGTCTCCAGGTCGGGCGAGGGCAAAATTTCCGCGTGGCAGCCGCCGCAGGGGGCCAGCAGCTCCTTAACCTTTTCCGCAATGGGCCCGCAGGCCGCGGCGGACTGCTCCGGATGGTGTGGATTGGCCACATAGACGGTTTTCAGATTCGGCAGCAGGTACAGCGTGGCGGCGATGAGATACGGGGCCAGGGCGCCGCTGCCCGCCATGAGCAGGGTGGTGGCGTTGGGGTCGGCCAAAGCCTTGGCCCCGATGGCCCCCGCCGCCCCGGTGCGGAAGTCGGTGATGGGCCCAGCGTTCAGCAGCGCCTGGGGCGCGCCGGTCGCCAGGTCAAACAGCAGTGAGGTACCGTACAGGGCCGGGAACCCCTTTTCCGGGTTGGCCCCGAACCAGGACACCACCTTCAGCCCGTAAAAGCCCAGACCGTCCAGGTTGCCGGACTTGATATCCAGGTCCGCGTGGCCCGGGTCGAACTCGTGAAACACCATGGGCCACAGGGCTGCCTGGCCCTTGCTTTTTTCCAAATACGCCTGCTCCACGGCCTCCACGGCCATGGGGACGGTCAGCAGCTTTTCGATGGCCGCGCCGCTCAATACAGTGATCTTCGCCATGATCTTATCCTCCTTATATTATACTGTCCGCAAATTCCGCCAGGGCCGCCAGCCCGTCTTTGAGCGTCTGCTGGTCGCAGGCGTAGCCGATGCGCATACTGTGGGGCTGCTCGAAGCAGTCGCCGGGGGTGACAAAGGCCCCGGTCTTATGGTACATTTCCTGGCAGAATTCGTAGGACGGGATGTCATAATCGTAGTACACCAGGGCCGTGGTCCCGGCCTGGGGCTTGGTGTAATAGAAGTGGGGATGGTCCGCCACCCAGGCGTTCAAAATCGCCAGGTTTTCCCGGACGATAGCCTGGTTGCGCTTCAGCATCACTTCCCCGTGGGCCAGGGCCAGGGCGGCCACGGCGTCGTCGAACATTCCGCAGCTGATGAGGTTGTAGTCCCGATGAGAGAGGAACGCCTTCAGCGCCGCCGCATCCCGGGTGGCGATCCAGCCCAGCCGCAGCCCCGCCAGGGAGAACACCTTGGACATACTGCTGACGGAGATGCCCTTCTCGTAGAGGTCCGCGATGGATGGGCACCACTCGTCCGTCTGGGTCAGGTGGCGGTACACCTCGTCGCAGAGGATGTAGGCCCCCACGCTCCGGGCGATGTCCACGATCTGCCCCAGCAGCGCCGGGCTCATCAGCGCCCCGGTGGGGTTATTGGGGTTGTTCAGGCAGATCATCTTGGTGCCGGGTGTCACCAGAGCCTTCAGCTCGTCCAGGTCGGGCAGATAGTCGTTCTCCTGCTTCAGCTGCAGGATGGCCACCTCTGCGCCCATGGCCTCGGGGATGGAGTAAAGCTGCTGGTAGGTGGGCATGATGCTCACCACCCGGTCCCCGGCGGAGACGAGGGAGCAGAACACATGGTGGTTGGCCCCCGCCGCCCCGTGGGTGGGCACCACCTGATGGGGCTGCACGGTCTTGTAGAGCTGGCAGATTCCCTCCCGCAGAGCGTCGCTTCCCACAATGTCGCCGTAGGTCAGCCGCTTAGCGGCAAAGTCCGCGAGGAACTTCTCCTTGTCCTCCCCGGTGAGGGCGAAAAGCTGGTCCAGGGACACGGAATCCACGCAGGTCTCGGCGATGTTGAACTTCGCCCCCACCTCATATTCATTCATCCATTCTTCCACGGCAAAAGGTTTGATGTTCATGTTTTTACCTCCTTAAAAAGCAAAGGCATCCGTGACCAAATCTTATCCGGCAAGTGCCGAAATACCTACGATTTGGTCGCGGATGCCTTTTGACCCCTCAGCCGGTGCCAAGGGAAGCATTTCTATTGAACTTGTCCCTTATTATAGCGCATAAAATTCATTTGTCAACAGTAATTTGCATATTTATTCGCATCACCAACCCGTCCGGCGGAAACCCCTTGCAATTTGGCAACATTTCCTATAAAATACCCTCAAAGACACTCTGCACAGGAGGTGCCGCCGTGGCGCTGTACACGAAAAAGCTCATCATGACCGCCTTCACGGAGCTGCTGGAGGAGCTGCCCTTTGACAAGATCACCGTGGCCGCGCTGGTCAAGCGCGCCGGGGTCAGCCCCAACACCTTTTACTATCACTACGAGGACATTTACGCCCTGCTGGACGCCTGGTTTCGGCAGGTGGTGGAGTCCTTTGCCCCGGGCGACACGCTGCTGGAGTGGAAAAGCGCCACCAAAGCCATGCTGCGCCAGTGCAAGGCCCACCCGAAGATCATCTACCACATCTTCGACGGTCTGTCCCGGGACCGGCTGGAGCGGTACATTTTCTCCCTAACGGACGATGTATTCTACCGTCTGGCCCAGCAGGCCGCCCAAGGCCGGGACCTGCCCGAGGAGCAGCTGCGCAGCGTGGCCTACTTCTGCCGCTATGCCTACATCGGCTTCGTGGTGCAGTTTTTCTGGAACCACATGGAAAACGACATCGACACCAGCGTAGACCGCCTGGGCGCCCTGTTCGATAAATTCCTCACCAGCACCATGCAGGAGGAATAAAGGTCTTGCAAAATAAAGAAAAAGCCGCCCATCGGGCGGTTTTTTCTCGTGGGCGGCCTGCTCTCACATCACCGAGAGCATATTGTACCGTTTCAGCATCTGAATATCCTCCCGGGAGACATGGAGGTCCTGCAAAAATTCCGGTGTCTCCGCCTGGATGGTCTTAGATAGAAACACCTTGTTGGAGGTGGGCATAATGGGACGGCAGGAAATGCCGAAATCCTGGCCCCACTTGGTCTCGGCGTTGAGATAGGACGCAGGAACGCAGACCAGATAAATGTCCATCTCCGTGTCCCGGTTGCGGGTGATGATGTTGCTCAGGGCATCGTAGTGGCTTAGGGTACCCAGGTAGGTGTTTTCGCAGTTCTGATATTGCCGGTAATCCTGAAAATTCATATACAGCGCCACCTCGTAGGTGTGGGGACCGGTCTTGGCGCGGATGTCGATGACGCTGCGGACCAGGCTGTTATTGCGCCCGTCGAAATAGTACATATACAGCCGGTCCACCCCCTGGAAAAAGGCCGGGACACTGTCGCCCTCCAGCTCTTCCGCGGGCATGGGCGCATGGTACAGCAGCGTCTCCGGCTGCACGCCCAGAGCGCGGGCCACCTCGTACAGCGTCACCACATCCAGGGCGATCTGTCCGCTCTCATACTTGGACACGGTGGCCCCGGTCTTGTGCAGCAGCTCCGCCAGCTCCGCGATCTTCAGCCCGCGCTTTTTGCGGTAGTATTTGATCTTCGCTCCGATCTCCTCTGTCAATGTCATGGCACTTTCCTCAAAATAACATTTGGTTGATTTGGCTTTCTAATTTTCATTATAGCCCCGCATTGGGCCCTGTGCAAGGCGAAATTTAATTTTCAGGAAAGTTTTTATCACTTTTCGTTCTTAAAAAGCAAGCGGCGGCCTTTGACCCGGAGGTCCTTGCCTGCTATCATAGAGCCATCCAAGGAAAGGAGCGCTGCACCATGACTTATAATTTTGACGAGATCATTGACCGCCGCCACACCAACTCCGAGAATGTGGACGGCTGGCGGCCCTATATCTTCCACTGCGGCCCGGAGCGGGTCTTCCCCTACAAGGACGAGGAATTTATCCGAATGTGGGTGGCTGACATGGAGTTTGCCGTGGCCCCGGAGATACGGCAGGCCATCATCGATCGGGTAAACCGGCAGATTCTGGGCTACTCCATCGTGTCCGACGGCGGGTACTACGAGGCTCTGCGCACCTGGTGTGAGAGCCGCTACGGCTGGTCCTTCCCCAAGGAGCAGCTGACCTTCTCTCCCGGCGTGATCCCGGCCCTGTACCAGCTTGTGGAGGACCTGGTGAAGCCCACGGGCGGCAAGGTGCTGACCATGACCCCGGCCTACGGCTTCTTCCTCCACGCCTGCGAGTACAACGGCGTGGAGCTGGTGACCTCTCCGCTGAAAAAGGAGCACGGCCGCTTCGAAGTGGACTGGGCGGACCTCGAGAAAAAGGCTGCCGACCCGGCGGTGAAGGTGCTGATGCTCTGCAATCCCCACAACCCCACAGGCCGCATCTGGACGGCTGAGGAGCTGCACCGCATGGCTGAGATCATCGAGAAAAACCGCCTCTGGGTGGTGTCCGATGAGATACACTGCGACCTGCTCCGCACCGGCCTGCACCACATCCCCCTGGGGAAGATCATGCCGGACTACGAGCGGCTCATCACCTGTATGTCCGCCAGCAAGACCTTCAACCTGGCGGGCCTGCTGCACTCCAATATCATCATCCGCAGCGATGAGGAGCGGGCCCGCTTCCAGGCCCGGGACAAGAACATCGGCGCGGTGAATCCCCTGTCCATCGCGGCGCACAAGGCTGCCTATGAGCAGGGCGGTGCGTGGCTGGAGCAGATGAAGGCCTATGTGGACGGCAACCTGGCCCTGGTGGACAAGTTCCTGCGGGAGAATATCCCCGGGGCGAAATTCACCATCCCGGAGGCCACCTATTTTGCCTGGGTGGACCTGGGGGCGGTGCTGCCCCAGGTGGCGGACTTGCCGGACTTCTTTGCCAATAAAGCGGGCGTGCTGCTGGAGGGCGGCGACGGCCTGTTCGTAGGCAATGCCAAAGGCTATATCCGGCTGAACTTGGCCATGCCCCGGTCCACGGTGCGGACCGGCCTGGAGCGCATCGCCCAGGCCATCCGAGCCGAGCAAGCAAAAGGGTAAAGACGATACGGCAGCAAAACAAAAACCGGGTGGGATTTTATCCTGGCTGTACCTGTAAAATGAAAGTAGACACTCGCAAAAGTGTGGGTGTCTACTTTTTTC
>CAVHCH010000015.1:0-21398 GCA_963634265.1 Bacteroidaceae bacterium
CCCCGATTGGCGGCCACGACAGTGGCCGGGAATCGGCTGGCACGACGGTGGGCAAGAGAGCCCCTCCCCTACGCACACTCTTGCTGCGCTTCGTAGGGCGGCGTGCCCTCACGCCGCCGGGAGGACCAGGGTCATTCCCCCGCGAAAAACTTTGTCATGGCGGCCTGGACTTCCTTTTTGTCCCGGAGCTGCCGGATATTGCCCTGCTCGTCGCAGGTGAAGATATGCTTGAACACCTCCGGCAGGGCAGCGTATTGCGCCTGCAACTGCTCGTTAAACGCCCGGAAGCAGGGGTAATCATATTTTTCCAGCAGGTAGGGCATCAGATATTGGGACCGCATGACCTCATACTCCTGGTAGTCGTAAGGGGTGCGCTCCGGCTTTTTCCGCAAAAGGGCCAGCAGCTTCTCCATCAGGGCCGCTACTTCGTCCTCCGAGGCGTAAAAGGCGTAGCCCCGAACGGCGGTGAGCTTCAGGTCCAGATACCGCTCCTTTTGAAAAGCCCGGTGAAAAAATTCTTTGCCATTAGGCGGGCAGGCGAATACCAGCTCCCTAAGCAGGGCGCTGCGCCGGGCCACATTTTTCTCCGCAAAATAGCGCTGCATTGCTTCGTCCATAAGCGTTCCTCTCTGCGCCGGGCTCACTCCGTCATTCGCCGCAGCAGCTCCGCCCGGTAGGGGAGCTTTTGGGCCAGCTCTATGGGGGTATAGCCCCAGGCGTTTTTTGTGGATAGGTCCAGGCGGCACCGGGTGAAAAGCAGGTCATACAGCGGGGCCATGTCCCGGTCGGTCAGCTTGGGGTGGTTGATGAGATACTGGAGCGCCACCCGGCCCTTCGTGTCCGGCCGGTTTATGTCCGCCCCGGCGTCTATCAGCCGCTTCGTCAGCTCCACCGTCTGCGCCATGTTGTGCTTCGGGCGCGAGAACAGGATGTGAAACAGGGTCTCGTTTTCGCCGTTCGAGCCCGTCAATTCCGCGCCCTGGTCGATAAGAAACCGAACGATGTCATATCGGTCCTGCGGCGACTGGTTGGCCATGGCGTCAAATACGACGGTGGCGCCGCCGTGGACCTCCCGGAGCCGCTGTGGGTCGTAGACCTCCATGAACTGCGCAAGGGTCTGCCGTTTGGCTGAGAAAAACATATCCATTTGCTGGGAAGCCTCCTTTTTGTTGGCGTTTCGCATCATTCGCAGCGCCAGCTTCGACAGGGCGCTGATGGCGTGTGCCGCGTCAAATCCCATGGTTTTCCCCTTTCTGCGTCCTCATTCCTCCACCGGCTTCTTCTTTTTGAGAAACGGCAGGCCCGCCTCCATGGTCACCAGGGCCAGCATCATCAGCGCCGCGCCCACATAGCCCCGGGGGGCCAGCCGCTCCCCGGCGAAGAAGAAGGCCACGATGGCCGAAAACAGCGGCTCCAATGTGAAGATCAGCCCCACATGGACCGCGGAGGTGTGCTTTTGCTGCACGGCGGTGACGGCGAAGGCGATGCCCGTGCAGAAGATGGACAGAAACAGCACGCTGCCCCAGCCCGTGGGCGTCTGCGGCAGGCAGGGGGTCTCAAACAGCAGCGACAGCACCAGCATGGCCGTCCCCGTCACCAGCTGCTGGAATACGCCCAATTGCAGGGCGTCCACCTCCGGCTGGCGCACCGCGTGCTCCACCACCAGGAGGTTGATGCCGTAGCCCAGGGCGCACAGCAGGCAGATGAGGTCCCCCGCCGCCGGGCGAAAATCATCCCCCAAGGTCAGCAGACCCAGGCCCACCGCGCACAGGACCAGGCTCAGCAGCATCCGCCGCTCCGGCTTCTTGCGGTACACCAAAAAGCTCAAAAGCGGCGTGGTGACCACCGGCAGGGAGCAGATAAATCCCGCGTTGGAGATGGAGGTATACAGCAGGCCCACGGTGGCGCCGATGTAGGTGAGGGTCAGGGACAGGCCCGCCGGGACGGCCCACAGCAGGGTCTTGCGGCTCACCCCCCGCAGCTTGGGAAACAGCACCAGCCCCAGCAGCGCGAAGGCCAGCAGAAACCGCATGGCGCACAGGGCAAAGGGCGGCATCTCCGCCAGGGCCAGGTCGGACAAATAGTAGGAGCAGCCCCAAAAGCCGGTGACCAGCACCAGCAGCAGATCGGCTTTCCTCTGTCTCGTCATGGGAGCGCCCTCCTGAAAATAGCAAACTGGAAGGCAGATGGCTCCGCCTTCCAGCTTATCATATCCTATTTTCGCCCCGGGCGCAAGGAATTTCGTCAGTTCAGGGCCAGGATGGTGAGGTTGTAGTTTACGCCCGACAGGACGGTGTTGGTATAAATGGTCTTGACCATATATTGCAGGTCCGTGTCATATTTGGGGGTGTAGATGCGGTTGTAGGCAAAGGGCAGCCAGCACAAGGTAGCAGCCTCGCCGGATCCCGGGGCGATGAGATCGGTCCATGTACCGGAGATGATACTGGAGTTGGGCAGGTTGTCAGAAATATAGGCGCCGTAGCGGAAGGGCGTGTCGCTGCTCAGCTTCATGGAACCGGACAGACTGATGCTGTATGTATGGCCCTTTTGCAGCTTGATGGAGGCGCCGTTGCTTTGGTACTGGATCAGGTCACCGCCCAGCTCATAGCTGCTGAATCGGAAGGGGTCGTTGGGGGCCGTGACGGCGCCGGTGCCGTAGAAATACCCGGCGCACACGCCGTCTTTGCCGTCGGTGCCGTCCTTGCCGTTGGTGCCATTGATACCGTCCACGCCATCCTTGCCGTCTTTGCCATTGATGCCGTCCACGCCATCCTTACCGTCTTTACCATTGATGCCATCCACGCCATCCTTACCGTCTTTACCGTTGATGCCATCCACGCCGTCCTTACCGTCTTTACCATTGATGCCATCCACGCCATCTTTGCCGTCTTTGCCATTGATACCGTCCACGCCGTCCTTGCCGTCCTTGCCGTCGATACCGTCCCGGCCATCCTTGCCGTCCGCCCCGGCTGCGCCGGTGATCTCCGCCAGGCTCACCAGGTCCTGCCAGGTGCCGCCGGTGGTGCGCCACTGGACATGGGTGGCGGTCTTGCGTATCTCCACGGACTTGCCGTCGGCGCCGCTTGCACCGTTCTGGCCGTCTTTGCCGTTTACGCCGTTCTGACCGTCGATGCCGTTTTGGCCGTCCGTGCCATCCTGACCGTTGGCCCCGGTCAGGTCAGAGAGGGCCGCCAGCGTCCGCCAGCTGTCCTCGCCCTCGGAGGTATATTTCCACTGGATGGCCGTGCCGCTGTTGCGCAGCTCCACGGTGTCGGCCTTGGACGGGGCCGAGCAGGCCACCAGCAGCACCGCCGCTGCCAGCAACAGTGCCAGCAGGATCAAAGCGTTCCGTTTTTTCATGGCGAGCTCTCCTTTTTCTCTTGATTCCTGCCCGATTTTCCGGGTCAGTCCCACGCGGTTATTAAATGATTGTTCATAACCTATAATATCATAGAAAAGGAGAAAAAGCAATGCACATCCCCCGCCGATTTTGGCAGCGCAAATTGCGCCCCAAACAAAAAAAGACCCCGCTTCATAGAGCGGAGCCTTTTTGGTGCCGGTGACCGGACTCGAACCGGTACGCTGTCGCCAGCGGTGGATTTTGAGTCCACTTCGTCTACCAATTCCAACACACCGGCAGGTGCTGAACTATTATAGCGCATTTTCGCCCCCATTTCAAGAGGAAAATTTGCCGCCGCCCCACAAATTCGCCGGGAATAATCCCCTGCCGCCGGGGCAGTCTACCCATAGAAGCGCACTCGCGCCATTTTTTTTACACAGGGGGACTGCCTTTATGTCAGAAATGTTTTGTTTTCAGTGCCAGCAAACCGCCGGGGGCACCGGCTGCGTCCGCACCGGCGTGTGCGGCAAGCAGCCCGAGACGGCCCGGCTCCAGGACGACCTCATTTACGCCCTTATGCGCCTGGCGCTGGCCTCGGAGCGGCAGGGCTATCGCACCCGGGAGGCCAGCCGTCTGCTGATGGACGGCCTTTTCACCACGCTTACCAATGTGAATTTTGACGACGAGGCCATCCGCCGCTTCACGGACCGGGTCACGGCCCAGACCCGGGCCCTGGGCGGCTGGGACGGCGAGCTGGTGGAGCTTTGGAAAGGGGACACCGACACCGTTTCCCTCCGCTCCACCCTGCTTTTCGGCATGAAGGGCATGGCCGCCTACGCCCACCACGGCCTGAACCTGGGCTATGAGGACGAGGCGGTGACGGCGTGGTTTTACAAGGGCCTGTGCGAAGTAAACCGCCCCCATACCGTGGAGCAGTGGCTGGCCCTCATTATGGAGTTCGGCCAGATGAACCTCCGGTGCATGGCCCTTTTGGACCGGGCCAACACGGAGTCCTTCGGCGACCCCACCCCCACCCGGGTGCATACGGACATTAAAAAAGGCCCCTTCATCGTGGTGTCCGGCCACGACCTGGAGGACCTGCACCAGCTCCTGGAGCAGACGGCGGGCAAGGGCATCAACATCTACACCCACAGCGAAATGCTCCCCGCCCACGGCTACCCGGGCCTGCGCCAATATCCCCACCTGGCCGGGAATTTCGGCACCGCCTGGCAGAGCCAGCAGAAGGAGTTTGAGAACATCCCCGCCCCGGTGCTCTTCACCACCAACTGCCTCATGCCGCCCCGGCCCAGCTACGCAGACCGGGTCTACACCACCTCCGTGGTGGGCTATAAGGGCCTGCGCCACATCGCCGGGGACGAAAATAACCATAAGGATTTCACGCCCCTCATCGACCAGGCCCTCTCCCTGGGCGGCTATGACCACGACCACAGCATGAGCGGCATCAACGGCGGCCACATCCTCACCACGGGCTTTGCCCACGCCGCCGTTCTCTCTCACGCCGGGGAGATCGTGGAGGCGGTGAAGTCCGGGGCCATCCGCCACATTTTCCTGGTGGGTGGCTGCGACGGCGCGCACCCGGGGCGCAACTACTACACGGAGTTCGTCAAGCAGACCCCCATGGACACCCTGGTGCTGACCCTGGCCTGCGGCAAATACCGCTTCAACGACCTGGACCTGGGGGAGATCGGCGGCCTGCCCCGCATTTTGGACATGGGCCAGTGCAACGACGCTTACAGTGCCGTCCGGGTGGCCCTGGCCCTGGCGGAGGCCTTCGGCTGCACAGTGAACGAACTGCCCCTGACCCTGGTGCTGTCCTGGTACGAGCAGAAGGCCGTGTGCATCCTGCTGACGCTGCTCTCCCTGGGCATCAAAAATATGTACCTGGGCCCCACGCTGCCCGCCTTCCTGTCGGAAACTGTGGTCAAGACCCTGGTGGACGCCTATGACCTCCAGCCCATCACCGCCCCGGAGCAAGACCTGGACGCCATCTTCCACCGGGGGTGAAAATCCGTAGGGGCCGATGCCCACATCGGCCCGTCCCACCGTACCCCCTACGGCAGGGCACACGGGCCCTGCCCTACAAGCAGTTTCGCAATTATATGGTAGGGCGGGACCCATGTGCCCCGCCGCCCACCACACCTCCGTAGGGGCGACCCTTGCGGTCGCCCGCGGGCGGGGCAGAGCCCCGCCCCTACGCACCATCAATAACCCACCGCACCGGGCGGACAGGGTCGTCCGCCCCTACAACCCACCGTAGGGCGGGCTGACCACAGCCCGCCGCCCATCAACCACTGCACCCCTCCGGCGGCGTGAGGGCACGCCGCCCTACGCATAACAGGAAAGTCGGTGCCACCGGGGCGTCGAGGACGCCGCCCCCTACGAAATTCTATCGGTAAGCGGTGCGTAGGGGCGGACGCCCCTGTCCGCCCGTCGGACTTGCACCGCACCTCTTGTAACTTCCTTGTCATTGCGAGGGCGCAGCGCGCCCGTGGCAATCCGCGCCCCCGCCCCACAAAAAAATGCACGACACATCCGTGTCGTGCATTTTCCTATGTTCAAAAATTTTACAGGTAATTGCGCATACCCTCGGTGGCGGTGCCCTCGTCCATGCTGAGGGTCACGGTGAACTTCACGCTGTTCATCTCGCTGAAGCGGTCCAGCCAGTGCAGGAAGTTCTCCACATCGGACAGGTTGCTGCTGCCCACGATCTTGGAAAGGTTGTCCACGAACACATGGGAAATATCGTAATTGCCGGCGTACAGGCCGCTGACGAAGCCGCGCAGGCACTCAAAAGAATTCAAATTGTATTCCTTGCCATTGACCAGCCGCACGCTGGACTTAATGTCGAAGGTCATATCCGCACCGGGCTCGATGCAGACCACGCTGCCGTTTTCGGACTCCACGGCGCTGTGGATCAGGTCGATGAGCTGCTTTGTTTTGCCGGCGCCGTTAGCACCCATGATCAGTCTAACCATAAGAGATCACTCCTTTGTGTATTTGCCATTACTATACCACACTTCCCGGCCGATGGCAATGGAGAAAGCAAAATTCATCAAAACTTCACGAATTGTTTTCCGCCAGCCGCGCCCGGAGACTCTGCCCCAGCTCCTCGTAGCCGGGCTTACCCAGCAGGGCGAACATATTTTTCTTGTACGCCTCCACGCCGGGCTGGTCGAAGGGGTTCACATCCAGCAGATAGCCCGAAAGCCCGCAGGCATAGCAGAAGAAGTAAATGAGCTCGCCCAATGTGAACGCATTCCGCTCCCCGCAGCACACGCGGATGTTGGGCACGCCCCCCTCCACATGGGCCAGCAGCGTCCCGTCCATGGCCTGCTGCTTCAGGTCGCTCATGGTCTTGCCCGCCAGGAAGTTGAGCCCGTCTCCGTTTTCCTCGTCAAAGGGCACCGCCAGCTCCCCGGCCCGGGGCTCGAAGCGCACCACCGTCTCAAAGAGGTTCCGCCGCCCCTCCTGGAGATACTGCCCCATGGAGTGCAGGTCCGCGGTAAACTCCACGCTGGCCGGGAACAGGCCCTTGCCCTCCTTGCCCTCGGACTCGCCGTAAAGCTGCTTCCACCACTCCGCCATGAAGCGGAAGAAGGGGTCAAAGCAGGCCAGGACTTCAATTTCCATCCCCCGGTGCTGGAGCTCATACCGGGCCCCGGCGTACTGCCAGGCGGGGTTTTCCGCCATGTCCGCCCGGGCGCAGGTGTCCGCCATGTCCGCAGCTCCGGCCATGAGCTGCTCAATGTCGATGCCCGCCACGGCAATGGGCAGCAGGCCCACCGCCGTCAGCACGCTGTACCGCCCGCCGATGTCGTCCGGCACCACGAAGCTCTCATAGCCCTCCGCCGTGGCCAGGGCCTTCAGAGCGCCCTTAGCCCGGTCGGTGGTGGCGTAAATGCGCTTTGCTGCCTCCGTCCGGCCATACTTTTTCTCCAAAAGCTGGCGGAAGAAGCGGAACGCCACCGCCGGCTCCGTGGTGGTGCCGGACTTGGAGATGACATTCACCGAGAAATCCTGCCCCTCCAGCAGGTCCATCACCTCCCGGAGCTGGTCATTGTCCAGCCCGTTGCCCACGAAATAGATGTTGGGCATATCCTTCTTTTTCAAATTATAATTGGGTGAGCACAGGCACTCGATGACGCCCCGGGCCCCCAGGTAAGACCCCCCGATGCCGATGACCACCAGCGCCTGGGAATCCCCCTGTATCTTCTTGGCCGCCGCCCGGATGCGCCCGAACTCCTCCCGGTCGTAGTCCCGGGGCAGGTCCACCCAGCCGGTGAATTCACCCCCGGCCCCGGTGCCGCTGCGCAGCTTTTCATGGGCCAGCCGCAGCCGGGGCGTCAGCGCTGCCTCGTAGGGCAGCGGGATAAAGTGCCGCATGTGGGAAAGATCAACACGGATCATAGTTGTGCCCTCCTCTTTAGTTCTTAGCCCTATGTTACATCGAATAAAGGAAAATTACAAGTAAAATTCCTCCCGCTTATCCCCCAAAAACCGCCCGCTGCAGCAGGTGCAGAAACAGCCCGCCCCAGGTCATCCGCTCCACGCCGTCCGCCGCCACCAGGGGAATTTCCTGCAAAACGGCATCCCCGCAGCGCACGGTAAGTGTCCCCACCTGCTGCCCCTTTTCTACCGGGGCCGTGAGATCATCCGGCAGCACCGTGTCGTAGGTCAGGTTCCCCACCTGGCCCTTGCCCACCAGGAGCTTTCCCTGGGCGGGGGCCAGGGTGATGGTTTTCGCCGTCCCCAGCTTCACCGGCACCACCGGCGCCTCCGCCGGGGTCACATCCGCCAAGGCGTAGGTAGAAAAGCCGTAGTTCAGCAGGGTCTTGGCGTCCTCAAACCGCTGCTGGCTGGTCTCGCCCCCCAGCACCACGGCAATCAGTTCCATGCCGCTCCGCTCCGCCGTGGCCGAGATGCAGTACCCGGCGGCGTCGGTGGAGCCGGTTTTCAGCCCCGTGGCCCCCTCATAAAAGCGGATGAGCTTGTTGGTGTTGGAGAGGCCGAACTCGCCGCCCCGTATGGTGTCCATCCAAATGGTCGTAAAGCGTCGGATGTCCGGGTGGCGCAGGATCAGCTCCCGGCTCATGACCGCGATGTCGTAGGCGCTGGTCACATGGCCCTCGGCGGGCAGACCCGTGGGGTTTACGAAGTGGGAGTCCTGCATCCCCAGCTCCGCGGCCCGGTTGTTCATCTGCTGCACGAACAGCTCCGTCACCCCGGACACCTCCTCCGCCAGGGCCACGGCGGCGTCGTTGCCGCTGGAGACGCACACCGCCTTCAAAAGCTCCTCCACGCTGATCTGCTCCCCCTCGGAGAGATATACCTGGCTGCCGCCCATGGACGCGGCGTTGGCGCTGACGGTCACCGTGTCCTCATATTTCAGCTCCCCCCGCTCTATGGCCTCCATCACCAGCAGCAGCGTCATAATTTTCGTCACGCTGGCAGGCTCCAGCCTCTCATGCTCGTTCTCCGCGTAGAGCACCTGCCCCGTCTCCTTCTCCATCAATAGCGCCGCCTTGGCCTCCACCGGCAGCTCCACCGCCTCCGCCGCCGGGACACACACCAAAAGCACTGTCAAAATCAGCGCAAACACTCGCTTTTTCATCGTCCGCCCTCCCCAAATAAGCTGGCCTATCCTATGCCGCCAAAAGAAATTTCATGCTTCCCGGCAAATTTCGGTTGCAAAGGGCAAAAAACTCTGCTATAATAGCTCTCGCAGTGCAGGGTTAGTACATCGGTAGTACATCGGCTTCCCAAGCCGAGGAGGCGGGTTCGATTCCCGTACCCTGCTCCAAAAAAGGACTTCAAGAAAAATCTTGAAGTCCTTTTTCTTTTGCCCGCAAACCTCATTTTTAAGAAAATCCAACACGAAAAAAGAAATTTGTGTCAGAAAAAATAAAGAATTATGACATAAATTCTGACACAAACCAAGATATACTTATTTACTCTTCATTTTTCACTCTTCACTAAAAAAGAGCCTCGGGCCCCTACCCGAAGCTCTTTTTTATGGCCCGCTTTCACGGGCGTACCGCTGTCTCGCCGCCGGGCATTTTCACCCGGAAGGCAAACACCGCCGCCAGGATGCACAGCGCAGCGTCTATGCACCAGATCAGCGTGTACCCGCCGGTGGAGGAAACGGTCAGCCCGCCTACCCACGCGCTGACGAAGCTGCCCAACTGGTGAAACAGGAACGATACCCCAAACAGGGTCCCCAGGGCCGCCGGCCCGAACAGCCGCCCGATAAGCCCCGAGGTGGGCGGCACCGTGGCCGCCCCGGTGAAGCCCAGGAGAATGGCGAAAAGATACATGGTCGCAAGGGATTTCGGCAGTAGCAGAAAGCCCACCGTCCACACGGCCCGGGAGCCGTAGAAGCAGCCCAGCACCGTTTTCATGGAGAAGCGGCTGCCCAGATACCCGGTGGTCACGCAGCCCAGCATGGTGGCGATGCCGTAGAGGGAGAAGGCATAGGTGACGCTCTGGTCGGCAAAGCCGTAGGAGGTGAACTGGGTGTACAGGTGCGTCTCGATGATGGCCATGTGAAACCCGCAGGTGAAAAAGGCCAGGGAGAGGAGCCGGTACGACCTGTCCCGGAACGCCGCGCCCAGCAGGGGCCGCAGCTGCACAGGCTCCGCCGCCTTTTGCCCCGCGTCGGCCCTGCGCAGGAGCAGCAGCACCGGGGCCAGCAGCACCAGCGGCAGGCACAGGGCCGCCACCGCGCCCCACAGGCCGAAGCGGTCCAGCACGCCCCGCAGCAGCAGGGCCAGCAATATGCTCCCCAGTCCGCTGCTGGCGCTTATGATGCCCGACACGGCGGAGGCTTTTTTCTCCCCCAGCATGGGCGTCACCGCCCCCATGATGAGCCCGAAGGAGAAGGCCCCCAGCCCCGCCGGCATCAGTATGCCGAAGCACAGCAGCAGCGTCCAGGACCCCCGGCACAGGGGCGTCAGCACCAGGCCGACGATGGCCATCACCGACCCGCACAGCAGCACGAACACATTGGAGGTTTTCAGCGCCACCGCCCCGAAAACCGGCTGCATGATGCCGAAAGCCAACTGCGCCGCCGCCAGCACGAAGCTGATGCCTGCGTAGTCCACGCCGCTGCTGGCGGCCATGTCGGCGCGCAGCAGGCCGTAGTTGGAGCGGATGCCTCCGCCCAGGGCGTACACCAGGCACACCGCCAGCACCACCAAAAACACCGAAAACCGGCTGTTTTCTCTCTCTTTCATAGCTTTCCTCCGGGATAAGCGCCATTTTCCACTTGCGCATCGTTTTTGTTACTGCTATAATAGCAAAAACGAAAAGTGCAATCAAATTGAAAGTTTAGAAATAATAGTTCAATATTATTGAATAAAAAGGGGAGAGCTATGGAACTGAAATACCTGGTCACATTCAAAACCATCCTCCAGTGCGGCAGCTTTCAGGAGGCGGCGCAGAACCTGCATTACACCCAGTCCACCATCACCTTTCAGATGCAGCAGCTGGAAAAGGAGCTGGGCGTGCGGCTCTTTGAGAAGATAGGCCGCCGCATGGCCGTCACCCAGGCGGGGCGGGACATGGTGCCCTATGTGGACGCGGTGCTCCAGGCGGCGGAGCGGCTGCAAAACTTCGGCAAGGACAGCGGCCAGCTTACCGGCACCCTGCGCCTGGCCGTGGCGGAGACCCTGCTCACCTACCAGATGCAGCCCATCCTGGCCCAGTTTCGGGCCCAGGCCCCGGGGGTGAGATTGTCCATCCAGTGCGAAAACTGCTACCGCATCCGCGACCAGGTTCTCTGCGGCGCCGTGGATATGGGCATTCACTACGATGTGGGCGGCTACGGCGGGTCCGTGGTGGTGCAGCCCCTGGCGGAGTTTCCCATCACCCTGGTGGCGGCGCCCCAGCGGCCTTACAGCGCCGATGACTTCCAGGCCGAGGACAGCCGCCAGCGCACCCCTCTTATCACCAACGACCGCGACGGCATCTATCAGCACATCCTGGACCGCTGGCTCTCCCAGCGGCGGATCGTCCTGGAAAACATCATCGAGCTGGGCAATACAGAAACGGTGAAAAGCTGCGTCTGCGGCGACCTGGGCATCGCTCTGCTGCCCCGCTTCGCCGTGGAGCCCCAGCTCAAGGACGGCACCCTGAAAGCACTGGAGAGCGACCTCTCCCGGGAGCATATCACCGCCGTCTGCTCCCACCATAAAAACAAATGGGTCACCCCGGCCATGACCCTCTTCGCCCAATTGACCCAAGCCCACTTCGCCACCCTGCCCTGACCGCCCGCAAACGCCCACCGCCCCACTCCGTAGGGGCCGATGACCCTGTTGCGGCGGACAAAATTTCTGCGCTGCCTTACGGCGGACGCCCCCAATTTTGACCGCGGCCACTCGCTCACTTCGCTTCCTCTGCCACTGGCAGCGCTCAGTTCGCTCCCCACATCGGCCCGCCCCCCGCACCCCTTGTACCCCCCAAAAAGCCATCGTCCCGGACAGCCCAAGCCGCCCGGGACGATACTATTTCTATCACAAAATCCTCCGCCACAGCATCCGATTCTCCTCAAAAAGCGCCTCCACGCGCCCCTGGTCCTTCAGCCAGGCCAGGTACGAGCGCAGGGTGCTGCCCACCAGCACATACTGCTGGAAGTTCATCGCCAGGCCGAACCCCGCGAACAGCCCCTGCAAGATCTCCTCGAAGCACCGGGGCTCTGCGCACAGCGTCAAAATTTTCTCCGCCACCCGCAGCACCTGGTCGATGTTGTACTGGGCCAGGTCCGCCATGTCCTCCGCCGCCTCCGCGTGGGCCGGGACGAACATCCGCGCCTGCATTCCCTTCACCCGCTCCAGGGTATTCAGATACCCCTCCACATCGTAGAGAAACCCGATCTGGTACTTTTCCAAGACCTCCCGGCTGGACAGGCAGTCCGCCAGGAAAACCACATCGTCCGCCGTGCGGTAGCCCACCATGTCGAAGAAATGCCCCGGCAGGGGAATGCTCTCAAACCCCTCCGGCAGTGCCGCCTCCGTCAGCTCCTCCGCGCCGCTGTCCTGGGCCATCAAGAACTTATGCCGCAGGTCCTTGGGCGGATAGCCCCCGTAGAGGAACGACGGCTCCAAAATCGGGTGCCGCGTAAAGGCGCAGTCGATGCCCGGCGCGTAGATTTTGCACCCGGTCTGCCCCTGCAAATAGCGGTTGCCGCCGATGTGGTCCGCGTGGGCGTGGGTGTTGTAAATGGCCCGGAGCTTCCAGCCGTTTTTGTCCAGAATTTGCCGGACCTTCCGCCCGGCGTCCTTGTCGCTCCCGCCGTCGATGAGGCAGACCTCCTGCCCCTCCAAATGCACAAGGCCGATGTTGGCGGGGCTTTGGATGTAGTAAGTCCGCTCCGTGAGCTGTATCAGTTCGTACATAGCTTTCCTCCTTTTACCGTCGAATGATCCGCCCGGCCTTCACGCCGGTGCATTTGCCCTTTTCCACGGCCACCGCGCCGTCCACCAGCACATAGTCCATGCCCTCCGCCAGGCAGCAGGGGTTTTCGTAGGTGCCGGGCTGGTGCAGCTTTTCCAGGGCGAACACATTGATGTCCGCATCCATGCCCGCCGCCAGCACGCCCTTGCCGGAAAGGCGCAGGACCTCCGCCGGTTTTTGGGTCATCTTATGCACCGCCTGCTCCACCGTCAGCGCGCCCCGCTCCTTCACGAAATGCTCCAAAAGATGCACAAATGTGCCGTACACCCGGGGGTGCAGCATCCCGTCCGTGGGGTAGGTGGCGTCGGAAATGACATTGGAAAGGGGACTTTGCAGAATGGTCACAATGTCCTCCTCGGAGGCCATAAAGTCCACCATGGTGATCTCACAGTGCTCCCGCATCAGCAGGTCGCAGCAGCAGTCCAGGGGGTTCTGCCCCCATAGGGCCGCAATTTCCGCGATGCTCTTGCCCTGGTACGGGTGGTCCTCGGGACAGTGCAGGCTGGTGAGGCGAATGCCGTCCCACCCGGCCAGCTTGGCGATGTCGTCAAAGCCGTCGCCCCGGCGGATGCGCTCGGCCAGCTCCCGGCGCACGCCCTTGTCCTCCAGCCGCTTCACCACCGCTTCCATGCCGCCGGTGAGAAAGTCCGGGGGCAGGATGTGGATCAGCTGCGTGGACCCCGCCGTATAGGGGTACACATCGCACCCCACCTCCAGCCCCTCCTGCCGGGCCGCCTCCAGCATAGAGAGCGCCTGGGGGATCTTCCTCCCCCAGTTGTCCCGGCCCATGGCTTTCAGGTGGCTGATGTGAACGGGTATGCGCAGCGTCCGCGCCACCGTCAGCATCTCCTGCAGAGCCTCCAAAACGCCGCCGCCCTCCTGGCGCATATGCACCGTCACGGGGATGTTCTGCCCCGCCAGGGGCGCCAGGGCCCGCATCAGCTCCTCCGTGGTGTAGAAGCACTCCGGCGCATACCCCAGTCCCAGGGACACGCCCACGGCCCCGTCGCCCAGGGCCTGCTCCATGGCCTTGTGGAGGGCCTTGTAGTGCTTGCCCTCCAGCCGCTCCAGGGCGTAGCCCGCGGCGCTGGCCCGCAGCACCCCCGCGCCCACCAGCATCCCGGTGTGCAGCGGGGAGTCCGGCTGATTTTCAAAATAGGCGGCCAGCGAGTCCGTAGCCACGGCGGCGGACATCTCCCCGCATATAGGCTGCAAATAGGCGGCGATCTCCGCCCGGCGGCTGCGGCGGATGGGCGCGGCGGAGAGGCCGCAGTTGCCGTTAATGATGGTGGTCAGCCCCTGGCGCAGCTCCGGCTGGCCGAAGCCGGGCCGGTAGGCCGCTAGGTCCGCATGGCGGTGGATGTCGATGAAGCCCGGCGTCACCAGCTTTCCCTGGGCGCTGATGACCCGCCTTGCGTGGGCCCCGGGCAGTTCACCCACCTCTACGATTTTCCCGTTTTCCACCGCCACATCGGCGGCGTAGGGGGCGCTGCCGGTGCCGTCTACCACCGTGCCGCCCCGAATCAAAAGATCGATCATGCTTCGCTTCCTCTTTTTGTCATTTCATTTTTCACCAGGGGCAGGGTCACGGTAAACCTTGTCACGCCCTCTGCGCTGGTGCAGCCGATGCTGCCCCGGTGCCCCTGCACAATGGTCCGGGCGATGGCCAGGCCCAGCCCGAAGCTCTCACCCCCGGTGCGGGACTCGTCCACCCGGTAAAACCGGTCGAATAGGTGGGGCAGCTTCTCCGGCGGGATGGTCTCCCCCCGGTTTTCCACCCACAGCACGGCGTTTCGCCCCTCTTTGCGCAGGCTCATTTGGATGGGCGAGCCTGCCTCGGCGTATTTCACGGCGTTGTCCAGCAGGATGTCCGCCACCTGCCGCAGCTGCGCCCCCCGGCCGGAGACCGTCAGCTCCGGCTGCACGGTGTATTCCATCTGCTTCCCGTTTTCAAAGGCCACCGGCTCGAACACCAGCGCGCTCTCCAGCACCGTGTCGGACAGGTCCACCGCCTCCTCCGGCAGCGCCGTGCCGCTCTCGGCCCGGGCCAGGGTCAGCATGTTCTCCACCAAGTCCTTCATCCGCAGGGACTCGGCGTGGATGTTGTCTAAGTATTGTTTCGATTTTTCCCCGTCCGTCTCGCTCACCGCCAGCTCCGCCGAGGACAGGATCACCGTCAGCGGCGTTTTCAGCTCGTGGGAGGCGTCGGAGAGGAACTGCTTCTGCTCCTGCCAGGCCTGCTGCACCGGCTTCACCGCGAAGCCCGCCAGCCAGTAGCTCACCCCCGTCAGCACCAGCAGCGCCGCCAGGGACGCCCCGCCCATCCGCAGCAGGAGGCTGCGTATGGATGCCTGCTCCTGGGAACAGTCGGTGAAGGCCAGGCGCACCGTCAGGCTCCCGGTCTGGCGCATATACCGCAGGGAGTAGTCCTGCAAAACGCCCTCCTGGCCGTCCCGGCTCAGAGCGTCCTGCACGATGCTTAATATCAGGTCCTCGTCGTCCAGGTTGTAGTACCCGCTGCCCGCCAGGCGCACGGTGCCGTCGGCGTATACATCCGCCACGAAGCAGGGCTGGCCCCCGCCGCTTCCGGGCAGGGCGCCGGAGAGCATGTGCCCGTCCAGGGCCTCCCGCAGGCGGCTCTCGCTGGTGCGCACCATCTGGCTCCGGGTGGACAGAGCCACCACAGCCAGCACGCCCACCAGCAGCACCGCCACCGCGATGACGCTGATGCCCACGATCTTCAGCCGTAATTTCCGAATCATTTTGCTTCCTCCAGGTAATATCCCACCATCCGCACGGTCTTGATCTGTACCGCCGAGCGGATCAGCGACAGCTTCCGCCGCAAAAAGGAGATGTAGACCTCCACATTGTTGTCCTCCGCGTCGGAGTCATAGCCCCAGGCCTTGAGCAGAAGCTGCTCCTTGGAGAGGATCTGCCCGCCGTTGCGCATGAGCATCTCCAGCAGGTCGTATTCCTTCCGGCTCAGCCGGGCGCTGCGCTCCTGGCAGCACACCTGGAAGGAGCCGGGCTGCAATTGCAGGTCGCCCCAGCGGATGGTGTCGTCCACCGTGGCCGCTCCGGTCTGCCTGCGCAAAAGGAGCCGCACGCAGGCCAGCAGCTCCGGGATCTCAAAGGGCTTGGTCAGGTAGTAGTCCGCCCCGTGGTCCAGCCCGTGTACCCGGTCAGAAAGCTCGCTCCGGGCCGTGAGCATCAAAACAGGCAGCTGGCTCCCACTCTTGCGAAGCCGCTCCAGTACCGCGAACCCATCCAGCCCCGGCAGCATCACATCCAGCAGCATCAGGTCGTAAATGCCCGAAAGGGCGTTGTCAAGTCCCTCCACACCGTCGTAGCACACATCCACCGTGTACCCCTCCCGGTGCAGTAAGTCCCGCAAAGTCTGCGCCAGCCGCTTCTCGTCCTCCACCACAAGGATCCGCATACCCAAGCCCTCCTAACATCATTTTTCCCTATTGTATACCGAAATTCCCCCGGACACAACCCCCGGAGTGTAAGCACATATTACCCCTCAATGCTTTAAGGAATATTAAAAAATATATCCAAACAAAAAACAACCCAAAGGCTCCCCTGCACAAGGGGAAATCGCCGAAGCGCCGCCAGTGGCGGAAGAAGCAAGGCGATTTCGAGGAAGTGCCCCGATTGGCGGCCACGACAGTGGCCGGGAATCGGTTGGCACAACGGTGGGCAGGCTGTCACGGCTCCGCCGTGACTGAGGGGTCGGCGCTCCGCAGTACCTGTTACTTTCCGTAGGGGCGACCCTCGCGGTCACCCGCCCCCCGCACCATCAATAACGCGTCCGTAGGGGGCGGCGTCCCCGACGCCCCGTTCATCGCACCTCATGACATCCGTAGGGCGGGGTGCCCCCACCCCGCCGCCTCCGTCAGAGAACCGATCCCACACTGTAGGGCGGGCTGACCACAGCCCGCCGCCGATTTCGCACCGCACCCCATGAAAAAGCCTGTCATTGCGAGGCCGGTGTGCACACTGGCCGTGGCAATCCGTCCCCTTTTGTAGGGGCGGACGCCCCTGCCCGCCCGCCCCACCCCATCTTTCCTCTAAAAAAACCGGGAGGACGAATCCCCCCGGTCAATCAATTCCATTCCATTCACGCCGCCAAGCTCAAAAGCCCCGTCAAAAGCTGGGCCGTCCCGGCGGACACCTTGAAGATCGCCGGCACATCGTTGTACATGGCGAAATACCCGTCCTCGTAGCTGAGCCCCACCTTCACCGTGAAGCTCCCGGCGGTGCCGTTGGCAGCGGTGTAATGCACCGTGGCCGTCACCGTCGGCTCCGTCAGCCCGCAGATAGGCAGCGCCCCGGAGCTGGGATTGTAGTCCACGCAGGACTCCAGCGCCAGCCCCTGGCCCAAAAGCTCCACCAGGCCCGCCAGCGGCTCCGACACATCCTTGCCATTCGCCAGCCACATACCGTCGTCGCTGCGCTGGGCGCTGACGCTCACGCCGCCCCCCTGGGCCTCAATGGCCGTGAGAGCCTCCACCGCCACCACCGGCACCGCGGGCATCTGCACCAGCTCATAAATGTTGCGGTCCATCATCTGCACCAGGGCATCCGGCACCACATAAATTTTCGCCGTGTCGCCGTCCCGGCACATATAGTACCCGCCGCCCTCCGCAGCGCTGCCGATCTGCAAAGAAATGCCCGACCCGTCCGCGTCCTTCACCTCCAGGGTGCGGTCCGGAGAATCCAGGTCATAGGTGGTGATGTCGCCGGGATTTTCCAGCGGCACCAGCACATTCAGGGCGCTCACCTGGTCCAAAAGCTCCTGCACCTTGCTCTGGTCCAGGGGGATGGTGGTGTCGTCCTTCCACTGCCAGTCGCCCGCGTCGTTGCGGTTAAAGCGCAGGGTGTAGTTGGAATTTTTGTAGATCAGCTCCTGGGTAGAGGTGCTGACCAGCTCCGTCTCGTTGAGCGTGCCGGGATCGGACTGCGCCTTCTTCCCGCACCCCACACAAGCCAGCGCCGCCAGCGCCAAAACCCCCATAAGGATAAGTATTTTTTTCATAGGATCGGACTCCTCGTTTCGTAATTTTCCCCGATTATAACAGATTTTTCCCCAAAAGGGAAGCCCCTCGAAAAAAGCCGCCGCAGCACCCACAGCGCCACGGCGGCCCCAATAAAAGCCTCGAAGTTTTTTCGCCAGTTAAAAAGACACCGTCTCCGGCTCCGGCTTCTGGCAGGCGCTGATGCGGTCCACATACAGCACCGGCCCCTCGCCCTGGTAGGCCTCGCAGTTCTCCTTCTTCACCGTAGCGTGGATCTTCACCCAGTCCCGGTTCTTGAAGCGGTCCATGCCCTCGCCCTTGCACACCAGGGCCAAGAACTGCATATCGTTCTCGCAGCACACCATGGCAAAGCGCCCCGGGCAGTCCACGCCCTTGAACTTCTTGGAGTGGCACATCAGCGCCTTAAAGGTAACGCTGACTCCCTCGTAGCGCTCCGGGTGGTCCATTAGGTCCACATACCAGATGCCGTAGTCCTCGTCCGCCACCTCCAGGTGTCCCGAGGAGAGGTCAAAGGGCATCATGTCGTCTGTCACATACTCCTCGCTGGTGCCGTCCTCGTTCTCCAGATAGATGTCCGCCCGGCGGTTGGCCATGCGCAGGTTCCGCTTGCGCAGGTCCTCCCGCAGCGCCTCGTTGCAGCGGTTGAAGATGATCATGTCCGCGTTGGACACCTTCTCCATCACCAGCTGCCCCATGTTTTTCAGATACGGCTCAAAGGTCCGCGCATCCATCAGGCAGATGATCTGATAGAGGATCCAGTTCCCGGGCAGCCCGTCCCGGTACAGGGGCTCCATCATCCACATACCGTTGTATTCAATGATGACCTGCTTGGGCCGATACTGCTTTTCCAGCTTCTTAAAAAGCTCCGGCGTCAGCTCCGCCTGGTCCTCCACCGTGTAGGTGAACACATTGAAAAGCCCGTGGGGGTCGTAGCCCTCCTCGCCCTCCTCGCAGCAGATGAGCAGGGTCTTGTCCTCGGCGGCAAAGCCGTCCTTGAGGATGCCGTTTATGAAATTTGTCTTGCCGGCGTCCAAAAACCCGGCAATGAGATATACAGGAATATCCATAATTTTCTCTCCCTTACAGGCCGAACAGCGCCGTCAGCTTGCCCTCGTCCAACTTGGAGCCGATGACGCACAGCCGCCCGGTGTAGTCCGCCGGACCGAAGCGCACCTCGTGCTCTTCGGGCACATAGTCAAAGTGCAGCCACTTGCCGCCCTGGCAGGGGACAATGCCCTTGGCCCGCAAAATCGCGCCGTACTCTCCGCCGTCCAGAGCCGTGAGAATGCGGTCGATGTCCGCTTCCGTAAAGGTCTTGGGCGTCTCCGCACCCCAACTGGTGAACACCTCGTCGGCGTGGTGATGATGGTGGTGGCAGGCGCAGTCGGGGTCGTCGCACTCGCCGTCGTGATGGTGATGATGCTCATGGTCGTGTTCATGCTCATGCTCATGGTCGTGCTCATGATGATGCTCGTGGTCGTGGCAGCACTCGTCGTCGTGGTGATGGTGCTCGTGCTCCTCGTCCTCGTCGTGGTCGTCATGGTCATGGTGATGATGGTGATGCTCATGCTCGTCGTGGTCATCGTGGTCGTGATGATGGTGGTGATGCTCTTCCTCCTCGGCCTCATGCTCGGCCCGGATGCGCTCCATCAGCTCGTCCGCCAGAGACACCTTCTCCATGGCGGCCAGGATGGTCTTGCCGTCCAGCTCGTCCCAGGGGGTGGTGATGATGGCCGCGTCCGCGTTCTTCTCCCGCAGCAGGGCCACGGCGGCCTCCAGCTTCTCGGGGCTCACCTTCTGGGTGCGGCTGAGGATGATGGTCCCGGCGGTTTCAATCTGGTTGTTGTAAAACTCGCCGAAGTTCTTCATGTAGACCTTCACCTTGGAGGCGTCTGCCACGGTGACAAAGGAGTTCAGCTTCATCTCCGGCACATCCTTCACGGTGTTCTCCACCGCCAGGATCACATCGGAGAGCTTGCCCACGCCCGAGGGCTCAATGAGGATGCGGTCCGGGGCGAACTGCTTCTGCACGTCCACCAGCGCCCGGCCAAAGTCGCCCACCAGGGAGCAGCAAATGCACCCGGAGGACATCTCGCTGATCTGCACCCCGGCGTCCTTCAAAAACCCGCCGTCAATGCTGATCTCGCCGAACTCGTTCTCAATCAGCACCAGCTTCTCGCCCTTGTAAGCCTCCGCCAGCATCTTCTTAATGAGCGTGGTTTTCCCCGCCCCCAAAAACCCGGACACAATATCAATTTTAGTCATAACGCGCGCTTCCTTTCTGACTTTTGTATATGAAATATATAGAAAGGGAGCTACCAAAGATAGCCCCCTAAAGAATGGTTCTTTGGCAGGCGTGGCGTTCTCCTGCATCTCTCGGGTTTCCCCTGTCAGTACCATCGGCGTGTGGATGCCACGAAATTGTCCACCTCAAAGAACCTGTTCTATTCTATCTTTATTATAGGAGTTCTATTCAGATTTGTAAAGTACTTTTTTCGTCCGAAGATAGCGCTGATACCGCTTTTCCTCGACTATTAAGAATGTAATAACGGAGTTTTTGTACCCCACCGTATCGCTCTCCACCGCCAGGCGCAGGATAAGCTGAAACTGCTCTCCCGCCTGCCGAAAGGACTTCAATAAAAAAGCGGTGTTGGGCTTATGCGCCTGTAAAATATAGTCCGGGTCCTCCACAATAGCCCGCAGATAAGGCGCATACCGCTCAAAATCGTTGGGATGCCGCTGCTGAATGTGGGCAATGCGCTCGTCCGTGATAATGACCTCGTCCGTCCGTATGTTCGGCGCAACCACGCTGTATTTTTGAATGTCGATCTTCCCAACAACCAGCACGCCCCCGCCGCCTTTACCCATTTTTTGAACGCCAACCACCCAAGGCTCCCCTGCGCAAGGAGAGCTGTCAGCGAAGCCGTGACTGAGGGGTCGACGGTACCGCATTTCTTGCAACCCCTCCGTAGGGGACGATGCCCACATCGTCCCGCTGTACCGCACCCCATGTAAAACTCCGTAGGGCGGGGTGCCCTCACCCCGCCGCCCGACAACCACCGCACCATCGCGGCGGCGTGAGGGCACGCCGCCCTACGCAAAATCGGGCACTTTTTCCGTAGGGGTCGGCGTCCCCGACGACCCGAACTACCGCACCTCTTGCAACGCATCCGTAGGGGCCGATGACCCTGTTGCGGTGCCCAAAATTTCTGCGCTGCCTTACGGCTGCCGCTTGAAATTTTGACCGCGGCCACTCGCTTACTTCGCTTCCTCTGCCACTGGCAGCGCTCAGTTCGCTCCCCACATCGGCCTGCCTTACCGCACTTCTTGCTACACTCCGTAGGGGCGGGGTTCTACCCCGCCCGCCGTCAACGCATAAAGCCCTTGTAGGGCGGGGCCCATGTGCCCCGCCGCCCGCACGAGCTTTCCTGCTCTCCGTAGGGGCGGACGCCTCTGTCCGCCCGAACCGGGCTTGCCCCGCACCACATGTAAAAAACCATGTCATTGCGAACCAGTGACCGATGTCACTGGTGTGGCAATCCGTA
>CAVHCH010000016.1:0-22671 GCA_963634265.1 Bacteroidaceae bacterium
CTCCTCTGGCTTTCTCCCAACGAGTTCACTGTCCAATATGTTTGACAAACCTACAAATTGCAATTTGCTTTCCCGGCGGGTATAATAGAGAAAAAATCCCCCGGGAGGACGAAAACATGGAACTGCGCTACACAGTCATCGACCCCACGAAAAATATCACGCTCCTGGTCACCACTCCTGTGCCCCGGAATGTCCAGCCCCGGATAGCGGCGGAGCTTTTGCAGCGGGAGCAGGACGCCGAGCAGGTGGGCTTTGCCGAGGGCCTGGCCGCAGGAACGCCCCGGCTTCAGATGATGGGCGGCGAGTTCTGCGGCAACGCCACCATGTCCATGGCCGCCTGGCTGCACCGGGAAATGCCCACGGGCGAGAGCCGCGCCCTGACCCTGCCCGTCTCCGGCGCGCCGGGACCCGTGCCCTGCCAGGTGACGCGCATTGACGGCTGCTTCATCGGCACGGTGTCCATGCCTCTGCCGGAGCGCATCGAGACCCTGTCCCTCCCGGTGTGCGGGGTGATGCAGAGCCTCCCGGTGGTGTTCCTCCCGGGCATCTGCCATGTGATCGTCCCGGCGGACATGATAGGCCGCGACCAGGCGGAGCAGACCCTCCGGTCCTGGAGCGAGCTGCTCCCGGGGGAGGCCATGGGCCTATTGCTGCTTTCCGAGGACCAGACCTCGTTTACCCCCCTGGTCTATGTGAAGCCCACGGACTCCTGCGTGTGGGAGCGGGGCTGCGGCAGCGGCTCGGCCTCCATCGGCGCGTGGCTTACCAGCGTCCGGGGCGCGGACCAGTGCGTGTCCCTGGGCCAGCCTGGCGGGGTCATCCAGGTGGTCACGAAAACCGAGGACGGCGCCACCCTCAACGCCCTGACTATCACCGGCACCGTGGTAATAGGCAAAACCAAAACCGTCAACATCCCCCTCTGACCCCCCCACAGCAGACCGATTTTCCCCATCGGTCTGCTTTTTTTGCCCCCAAAACCGCTCTCTGCCTTGTGAAACCGAAGATTTTCCTTTACCTTTCCGCCGCAATTTGCTATAATATTCTTCTATTATCAGTGTATCTAAAAAAGCCTCGCAGAGTTTGCCGCCCGCAGGCGGCAAAAAATTGAAATCATTTTCTCTCGCGACATGTGCGTGAGAGAAAATACATCTCAGGCTGCAAGTGTGGAATTTTTGCGCCCCGCGCAAAAATTATGCGCGCAGCAGACTGCGAGCCTTTTGTCGGAAAGATCCGTAGGATTTTTCGACAGCTTACAAGGAGGTGAGCCGGGCATGAAATTTGAAAAGTGGAATCTTCCCACCGCCGCCCCTGCGGTCTCGGACCTGGAGCAGGCGGGCTACCCGGCTCTGCTGTCGGCGGTGCTGGCCTCCCACGGCATTACCGACGATGCCGCCGCCCGGGCCTTTTTGCAGATCGACGACACCCTCACCCTCTCCCCTTACCTGATGAAGGACATGGACCGGGCCGCCGGGCGCATCCGCCGGGCCCTGGACGCGGGGGAGCACATCGCCGTTTTCGGCGACTACGATGTGGATGGCATCACCGCCACCGCCATTTTGGTGGACTATCTGCACCGCTGCGGCGCAAAGGTCAGCCACTATATCCCCCGGCGCATCGAGGACGGCTACGGTCTCTCTGTGGACGCCATGCGCACCCTCCGGGACCGGGGCGTTGACCTGGTGGTCACCGTGGACTGCGGCATCACCGGTGTGGAGGAGGTGGACTTTGCCGCCTCCCTGGGCATGGATGTGGTGGTGACGGATCACCACGAGTGCAAGGAGGAGCTGCCCCATGCCGTGGCGGTGGTGGACCCCCACCGGCCCGACTGCCCTTACCCCTTCAAGCACCTGGCCGGCTGCGGCGTGGCGCTGAAGCTGGTCCTGGCCCTGGGCGGCGAGGAGAACCAGGAGGCCCTGCTCACCCGCTACTGCCCCCTGGCCGCCGTAGGCACCGTGGCAGATGTGATGCTCATGACCGGGGAAAACCGCACCATCGTGGCCCGTGGCCTTGCCAATATCGCAGACTGCGACTTCATCGGCCTCCGCGCCCTCCTGCACGAGACGGGCCTTGACCAAAAGGAGATCACCTCCGTGCAGATCGGCTTCGTCCTGGCCCCCCGCATCAACGCCGCCGGGCGCATGGGCGAGGCGGACCGTGCCGCCGACCTGATGCTCTGCAAGGACCCTGTCCAGGCCCAGGCCCTGGCCCGGGAGCTGTGCGACCTGAACCGCCAGCGCCAGGCCGTGGAGCAGGAAATTTACGCCCAGGCCATCGACATGATCGAGGCCATGCCCGCCGAGGACCGCCATGCCTTAGTCCTGGCGGACCACCAGTGGCACCAGGGCGTGGTGGGCATCGTGGCCTCCCGTCTCAGCGAAAAATATGCCTGTCCCAGCTTTATGATCCACATTTCCGGCCACACCGGCAAGGGCTCGTGCCGCAGCTGGGGCGGATTCAACTTATTTGCCGCCCTGGAGGAGTGCAGCGACCTGCTCCTGGGCTTCGGCGGCCACGAGCTGGCCGCGGGCTTTACCATTGAAGAAGAAAACATCCCCGCCTTCCGGGCCCGGATGAACCGGTGCGTCCTGCGGTTTTTGGATGGCCGCCCCGTCACCTCCGCGTTGGATGTGGATGTGGTGCTGCGCCGCCCGGAGCTGGTGACGCTGTGGGAGGTGGAGCAGCTGCGCCGCCTGGAGCCCTACGGCAACGGCAATAACCGCCCCCTTTTCTGCCTCCTGGGCGTGACGCTGGATCGGGCCCAGGGCGTGGGACAGAACCGCCACCTAAAGCTGCGCTTTTCCAAGGGCGCGGCCCAGCTGGAGGGCATTTTCTTCTCCACCACTCCCCAGCAGTGTCCCATTCGCCCCGGCGAGCGGGCGGATGTAGCCTTTTATCTGCAAGTCAATGAGTTTCGCGGCAGCCGCACGGTGCAGCTGCAGGTGGTGGACCTGCGTCCCTCCCTGCAATGCTCTGCCCGGGAGGAGGAGTCTCTGCTGCTCCTGCGCAGGCTCCGGCAGGGCCAGTCTATTTCGTATAAAGACGCCCTGCGTATGCTCCCCACCCGCCAGCAGTGCGTGGCCGCCTGGCGGCATTTGCAGCAGGAGGCGGACGGCGCCCCCCGGCAGTACACCCTGCCCCTTCTGCGCCGCCTCTCCGCCGCCATCCCCGGCACGGACCCGTTTCTGCGGGGCTGCTTCTGCATGGAGCTGTTTTGCGAGCGGGGCCTTTTGCAGCGGGAGACAGAGGACGAGCAGATGACCCTGCGCCTTTCCCCCGTGCAGGAGAAGGTAGACCTGGAGCAGTCTGTTTATTGGCAGACGCTTTTGGACAATATCAAAGGAAAGTGAGGTAAGGCGGCATGAATGTACAGGAAAAGTACCAGCGCCTGGAGGACACCGTCCGCAGCTATAATCCCGGCGCCAATTTCGACCTGATCCGCTCGGCGTTCCAGTATGCCGAGGCGCATCATCGCGGCCAAAACCGCAAGGACGGCTCTCCCTTTGTCACCCATCCCCTGGCCGTGGCCCAGATCGTGGCGGAGGAGCTGCACCTGGACTCCGAGTCCATCGCCGCCGCCCTGCTCCACGACACCATCGAGGACACCGACGCCACCCATGAGGACATTGCCAAGACCTTTTCCCCCACCATTGCCGACATCGTGGAGGGCGTCAGCAAATTGACCCGCGTCCAGGCCGCCTCCAAGGCCGAGGAGCAGATGGAGAACCTGCGCAAGATGCTCCTGGCCATGAGCAAGGACATCCGCGTCATCCTCATTAAAATGGCCGACCGGCTGCACAATATGCGCACCATGGAATACCAGACCCCGGAGAAGCAGAAGCAGAAATCCCTGGAGACCATGGAAATTTACGCCCCCATCGCCCACCGCCTGGGAATGCAGAAAATGAAGTGGGAGCTGGAGGACCTGAGCCTGAAATACCTGGACCCTGTGGGCTACCAGGAGATCATCGAGGCCCTGGACGAAAAAGCCTCCGAGTACGACGGCTTCATGGCCTCCATCCACGACCAGATCACCAAGCGCCTGCAAGAGGCGGGCATCCAGGGGGCCGTCTCCGGCCGCATGAAGCACCCCTACAGCATCTACCGCAAGATGTACACCCAGAATAAGTCCCTGGACGATGTGTTTGACCTCTTTGCCTTCCGCGTCATCGTGAACACGGTGTCCGAGTGCTACCATGTCCTGGGCATCATCCACGACCTGTATAAGCCCGTCCTGGGCCGCTTCAAGGACTATATCGGCACCCCCAAGCCCAATATGTACCAGTCCCTCCACACCACCGTGGTGGGCGACAACGGCATCCCCTTCGAGGTGCAGATACGCACCCAGCAGATGCACGAGATCGCGGAATACGGTATCGCTGCCCACTGGAAGTATAAGCAGCACGGCCAGGGCGAGGGCGACGAGCACGACTACGAGTGGGTGCGCCGGCTGCTGGAGAACCAGGAGGGGGCCGACGCCGAGGACTTCATCCACTCTCTGAAGGTGGATATGTTCGCCGACGAGGTGTTCGTCTTTACCCCCCAGGGCGATGTCATCAACCTCCCCGCCGGGGCCACGCCCATCGACTTCGCTTACAGCATCCACTCCGCCGTGGGCAACCACATGGTGGCCGCCAAGGTCAACGGCCATATCGCCCAGTTCGATTCCAAGCTGCAAAACGGCGACATCGTGGAGATCGTCACCTCCAAATCCGCCCACGGCCCCAGCCGCGACTGGATGAAAATTGCCCGTTCCAGCGAGGCCCGGAGCAAGATACGCCAGTGGTTCAAGCGGGAGTGCCGGGACGAGAACATCGTCCGGGGCCGCGCCTCCTTTGAAGCGGAGGTAAAGCGCACCGGCGTCACCCTCAAGGAGCTGACCGCAGAGGAAAACCTCCCCGGCATCCTCAAGCGCCTGGCCTATAAGAGCCTGGACGATATGTATGCCGCCATCGGCTACGGCGGCGTCACTTCCCTGAAGCTGGTGGGCCGCCTGCGGGAGGACATCCAGCGCATTCTCAAAATGCACCAGGAGGAGCGGGCCGCCGAGGTGCCGCTGAAGGACGAGCCGGAAAAGACCCGCCCCGCCGTGCCCAAGCGCACCAAGAGCGAGCAGGGCATCGTGGTGGAGGGGCTGAGCAATTGCCTGGTGAAGTTCGCCAAGTGCTGCACCCCCGTCCCCGGGGACGACATCGTGGGCTTTATCACCCGGGGCTACGGCGTCTCTGTCCACCGGGCCGACTGTCCCAATGCCGACCCCGCCCGCCGCAAGCCCGAGGAGCAGGGCCGCTGGATCAAGGTCTCCTGGGATAGTAATACCCACGAGGAATACCGCACCACCCTGGAGGTGGTGGCCAAGGACCGGCTGAACCTCATCATGGACATCTCCACCGTCCTCTCCTCCACCAAGACGAGGGTAACGAATATGTCCGCCCGCAGCACCAGCGACGGCTTCGCCCTCATTACCATAGAGGTGGGCGTGTCCGACAGCACCCAGCTCTCCACCGTCCGCCGTCGCCTGGAGCAAGTCTCCGGCGTCATGCGCGTCACCCGCCCCGCCGGAAAATAAAAAAGGCTCCCCTGCGCAAGGGGAGTTGGGCAGGCGAAGCGCCTGAGGGGTCGCCCCCCGGCACCCCTTGAACCCCTCCGTAGGGGGCGGCGTCCCCGACGCCCCGTTTTACCGAATCTCTTGTGATCCGTAGGGCGGGGTGCCCTCACCCCGCCGCCGACTATGCACCGCACCCCGGCAGGGCACGCGGGCCCTGCCCTACAAAGATTCTTGTAGGGCGGCACCCATGTGTGCCGCCGCACACGCCCCCCATGAAACCCCCTGTCATTGCGAGACCAGCGCGAACGCTGGTCGTGGCAATCCGTACCCCCTACACCGCACCCATGCAACCCTCCGTAGGGGCCGATGGTCCTGTTGCGGTGCCCAAAATTTCTGCGCTGCCTTGCGGCTGCCGCTTGAAATTTTGACCGCGGCCACTCGCTCATCTCGCTTCTTCTGCCACTGGCAGCGCTCGATTCGCTCCCCACATCGTCCCGCCCCACCGCACCATCAACCTGTCCGTAGGGGCGGGGCTCTGCCCCTCCCGCGGGCGGGGTAGAACCCCGCCCCTACGCACTATCTTAGAGCGTACCCCCCAATTCCCATAAAAAAGGAGAAATTCACTATGCGTGCTGTATTGACCCGCGTGAAAAGCGCCTCCGTCACCGTGGACGGCCATGTCATCGGCCAGATCGGCCAGGGCTTCCTCATCCTCCTGGGTGTCACCCACGACGACACCGAGGCCCAGGCCGTGAAGCTGGCGGATAAGCTCATGGGCCTGCGCATCTTCGAGGACGAAAACGGCAAAATGAACCGCAGCCTGACCGATGTAGGCGGCGAAGTCCTGGTGGTGTCCCAGTTCACCCTCTACGGCAACTGCAAAAAGGGCCGCCGCCCGGAGTTCCTCTCCGCCGCCCGCCCCGAGGTAGCCATCCCCCTCTATGAAAAGTTCGTCGCCCTTTGCCGCGACAAGGACCTCCATGTGGAGACCGGCGAATTCGGCGCGGAAATGCTGGTGGAGTCCGTCAACGACGGTCCCGTCACCCTCATCGTAGACACCGACCAACTGTAAGGAGAGCCTGCCATGAAAATTGATTCCCTGGCCGTGGGCCCCATCGGCACCAACTGCTACCTTTTGCAGGACGAGCAGGCGAAGCTCTGCGCCGTCATCGACCCCGGCGACGAGCCCCAGCGCATCATTTCCGCCGTAGAACGCACCGGCTGCACCCCCACCATGGTCCTGCTGACCCACGGGCATTTTGACCACTATACGGGCCTGGCGGGCCTTTTGGAGCAGTGGCCGGACCTGCCCGTTTATATCCACGAAAACGATGTCACCGACCGCGCCGCCGGTGGCTTTGACCTGCTGTTTCCCCGCCTGCCGGAGAAAAACCAGCGCTATTATAAAGACGGCGACCGCCTGACCTTGGGCAGCCTGACGATCCAGGTTTTGGAGACGCCGGGCCACTCCCGGGGCTCCGTGTGCCTGGTGGTGGGCGATGTGATCTTCTCCGGCGACACCCTGTTTTACGGCAGCTGTGGCCGCACGGATTTTGCCGGCGGCAGCTACGAGGACATCCTCCGCTCCCTCAAGCGCCTGGCCCAGCTTCCCGGCCAGTATAAGGTCTATCCCGGCCACGACCGCCCCACCGACCTGGACTTTGAGCGCCGGGTCAATCCCTATGTAAAGCAGGGGCTGCGGGGATGAAGCTGATTTTTAGGGGCCATGACGCCCGTTACGCGGTGGAGCAGAGCCTCCTTGCCTTCTTTCCCCAGGAGCGCCCGGTGTACGACCCGGCGGCTGTGGAGGAAAACTGGGCCACCGTCACCCTCACCGAGGGCCAAAAATACATCACCGCCGTCACCACCATCTGCTATCACGGGTGTACCAAACGAGGCATTTCCCGTGTACTTTCGGACACCCAAAAGGGAAGCCAAGCGGCGCAAAATGGGGATGCCTATGAGCATGAGCGCCTGCGCCAGCGGGCGGTGAAGCTGAGCTTTTTCAAAGCCGCCCGTCAGGTGACCGGGACCACCCCCACCTGGGGCGCCCTCACGGGCATCCGCCCGGCCAAGCTGGCGGCGGGCTACTTAGAAAAGGGAATGACGCCCCGGCAGGTGGACCGCCTGCTGCGGGACACCTACGCCGTCTCCCAGGCCCGGCGGGAGCTGTGCATTGAGGCCGCCCAGGCGGGTCTCCAGGCCAAGGCGGACCTAAAGCCCCAGGACATTTCCCTCTACATCGGCATCCCCTTCTGCCCCACCCGCTGCGCCTATTGCAGCTTCGTGTCCCAGGCGGTGGAAAAGAGCTTCGGCCTCATGGAGCCCTACCTGGAGGTGCTGCTGGGCGAAATTACCCAGGCGGCGCAGATGGTGAAGGACCTGGGCCTCAACATCAAGAGCTTCTACATGGGCGGCGGCACCCCCACCACCCTCTCCGCCGGGCAGATGGACCGGCTCCTGACCCATCTCAATCAGAATTTTGACCTCTCCCGCTGCGCGGAATACTGCATCGAGGCCGGGCGGCCCGACACCATCGACCGGGAAAAGCTGCAAGTTCTCTTAGACCACGGCTGCGACCGCATCAGCGTGAATCCCCAGTCCCTGGAGGACAGCGTCCTCCAGGCCATCGGTCGGCGGCACACGGCGGCGGACATCGAGGAGACCATGCGCCTGGCCACCTCCATGGGCTTCCGTCATGTGAACATGGACCTCATCGCGGGCCTCCCCGCCGACACCCCCGAGGGCTTCCGGCGGACATTGGACAAGTGCCTTTCCTTCGGCGCGGACAACATCACCGTCCACACCCTGGCCCTGAAAAAGGGCAGCCGCATCCTCCTGGAGGGGCAGAAGATCCCCACGGCGGAGGAGGTGGGCCAGATGCTGGACTATTCCATCTCCGCCCTGCGCGGGGCCGACTTCCACCCCTACTACCTCTACCGCCAAAAATATATGTCCGGCAGCTTTGAAAACATCGGCTGGTGCATAAGCGGCGCGGAGGGACTGTATAATATCTACATCATGGAGGAGCTGCACAGCATCCTCTCCCTGGGCGCCGGGGGCTCCACCAAGATGGTAGACCCGGCGGCGGGCCGCATCGAGCGGGTGTTCCACGCCAAGTACCCCAATGAGTACATCACCCGCCCGGAGAAGATACAGAAAAATTTGGAGGGCTTCGCCGACTTTTACCGCAGCATGAAAAAGTAAAGTGCAAGGGCCGGGAGGAGGGATGGCTTTGCCCCAGCGAAAGCAAAACTTCATGGAGGGCGCCGCCGTCCTGACCCTGGCCGTGGCCGTGACCAAGATCTTGGGCGCGGTGTATAAAATTCCCCTGGGGAACCTGCTGGATAAGGACGGCATGGCCCACTTCTATGTGGCCTATAACATTTATAGCCTGCTGCTCATCGTGTCCACGGCGGGCCTGCCTTTGGCCCTTTCCCGTTTGGTTTCCCAGGCGGAGACCCGGGGGCAGGTGAACCAGCGACGGCGCATCTTCCGGGTGACGCTGGGGCTTTTCTTCCTGCTGGGCGTGGTGTGCAGCGGGGTCATGCTCCTGTTTGCCCAGCCTTTAGCGGCGGCGCTGAACGATTCCCGGGCGGCCTCGGCCATCCGGGTGCTGGCCCCGGCGGTTTTCTGCGTGTGTATGCTCTCGGCCATCCGGGGCTATACCCAGGGCCGGGGCAATATGCTCCCCACGGCGGTGAGCCAGATCATCGAGTCCGCCTGCAAGCTCACCGTGGGCCTGACGGCGGCCTGGCTGCTGGTGCGCCAGGGGGCCGGGCCGGACGAGTGCGCGGCGGGGGCCATCTCCGGCGTGACCGTGGGCGCGGCCACAGGGCTTACGGTGCTGACCGTTTGGCTCCTGCGCAGCCGCAGCGGCCAGCAGGGGACGGATGTGCCCCAGGGCCGGCGGGAAATTCTGCACCAGGTGCTGCACATCGGCGTGCCTGTGACCCTGGGCTCCGTGGGCATGAGCCTCATCACCCTCTTAGACCAGACCCTGGTGCTGGGGACGCTGCAAAGCTCCCTGGGCCTTTCGGAGGTGGACGCGGCCAGCCTGTACGGGGAATACACCTTCGGCATGACCCTCTTCGCCCTGCCCGCGTCCTTTATGTACCCGCTGACCATTAGCCTGGTGCCGTCCATCAGCGCCGCCACCGCCGCCGGGCGGGGGGAGAGCGCCGCCAAAAACGCGGCCTCAGCCCTGAAGCTGGCTATGGTGGTGGCCCTGCCCGTGGGGGTGGGGATGTCGGTGCTGGCGGGGCCGATCCTGCACCTGCTGTACCCGGCGGTGCCGGAGACGGCGGAGGCGGCGGCCTATCACCTGCGGATATTGGGCCTGGCGTCCGTGTTCGTGTGCCTGATGATCGCCACGGCGGGGATCTTGCAGGCTTACGGCAGAGAGCGCATCCCGGTCATCACCCTGCTCATGGGCGGGGCCGTGAAGATCGCCGCCAACTACCTGCTGGTGACGGACCCGTCCATCTCCATCCACGGCGCGCCCATCGGGACGCTGCTGTGCTACGCCGTCATCGCGGCGCTGAATCTGCTGGCCATCGCCCGGACGGTGCCCCATCGCCTGCGCCTGGGCGGCACGGCGGGGAAGCTGCTGCTGTCCACGGCGGCCATGGCGGCGGCGGCCTATGGCGGCTACGGGCTCCTGTCCCGCCACATAAGCGGCGGCATGGCTACGCTCCTGTCCATTTTGGCCGCAGCGGCGGTGTACATTTTGCTGGTGCTGTGCCTGGAGGTGCTGCGCCGGGAGGAAGTTTTGCAGCTGCCCAAGGGCGAAAAACTGGCAAAATTTCTATTTAAGTCATGAAAAATACGAATTCCTATTGCAATAAAGGGGAAACTATGGTAAATTTTATGAGGAAGCCTCGCTACGGCTACGAGGACCTGTTGGAGATCATCCGCCTGCTCCGCTCCCCGGAGGGCTGCCCCTGGGACAAGGTGCAGACCCACGCCTCCATTCGCCGGGGTCTGCTGGAGGAGAGCTATGAGGCCGCCGAGGCCATCGACCTGGACGATGCGGCCCTGCTCCAAGAGGAGCTGGGCGATGTGCTGATGCAGGTGGTCTTTCACGCGGATATTGAGCGGGACCGTGGCCGCTTCACCATGGAGGATGTGGTGGACGGCGTGGTGAAAAAGCTCCTGTACCGCCACCCCCATGTGTTCGGCGCCGCCCACGAGGACAGCCCCGAGTCCGTGCTGGTCAGCTGGGATAAGCTGAAGCGTGCGGAAAAGGGGCAAAAGACCACGGGCGACGCCATGGACTCCGTAGCCCGGAGCCTGCCGGGCCTGTGGCGGGCGGAGAAATTGCAGAAAAAGGCAGCAGACGCCGGGTTCGACTTTCAGGACATCTCCGGGGCTTTATGTAAGCTGGAGGAGGAAGTCCGGGAGCTGCGCCAGGCCGTGGAAACGGGCCGGGGCGTGGAGGACGAGCTGGGCGATGTGCTCTTTGCCGCCGTGAAGGTGGGCCGCTTCGCCGGGGTAGACCCGGAGACGGCCATGGCCTCCACCTGCGAGAAATTCATTCATCGCTTCCGCGCCGTGGAAGACGGCGCCCGTGCCCAGGGCCGGGCCATGGAGGACATGACCCTGGAGGAAATGACGGCGCTGTGGAACCGGGCAAAATGATTCTGAAACGAGTATTCGTTTGGAATAAATCGCACTATCACCAAGGATAAAAATATGGGAGGAAATGTAACATGAACAAAACTGAACTGATCGCTGCTGTCGCAGAGAAGAGCGGCCTGTCCAAGAAGGACAGCGAGGCCGCCGTGGTCGCCACCATCGCTGCCATCACCGACGCCCTGAAGGCGGACGACAAGGTGCAGATCGTTGGCTTCGGCTCCTTCGAGGTGAAGAAGAAGGCCGCCCACATGGGCCGCAATCCCCGCACCGGCGAGGCCATGGAGATCGCTGCCAGCAAGAACCCCACCTTCAAGGCCGGCAAGGCTCTGAAGGACGCTGTGGCTGAGTAATTCATTGTTCATACCCGGGTGCCGATGCGCTTTTGCATCGGCACCGTTTTTTGCAAGGAGAAAACCATGCGACTGGATAAATATTTGAAGGTGTCCCGGCTCATCAAGCGCCGCACCGTGGCAAACGAAGCCTGCGACAATGAGCGCGTCAGCGTGAATGGCCGCGTCCAGCGGGCCAGCTATGATGTGAAGGTGGGCGATGTGATCGCCGTCCGCTTCGGCCAGAAGGAGCTGCGGGTGGAGGTGCTCAGCGTCCAGGACAATGTGGGCAAGGCCGACGCCGCCGCCATGTACCGGGAGGTTTCGGCGGACAAACCGACATAAAAGCGCGGACCTTTCATACACTGGTAAAAACGGTGTATGGGAGGTCTATTTTTTATGGCATACGAGCTGAAACAGGCGGCGGAGCTGAGCCAGCGCATCGAGCTGACGGGCCGGGAAAAGCTGACGGTGACGGGCGTGGAGGATGTGGAGCGGTTCGACGAGCTGAGCGTGGTCATGCGCACAGCGGCGGGGGTGCTGGTGGTCAGCGGGGAGGACCTGCACATCGGCAAGCTCTCCCTGGACGGCGGCGAGCTGCTGGTGGAGGGCCACATCGACGGGCTGAACTACGAGGACGCCCCGGCCCGGAAGGAGTCGTTCTTCTCCCGGCTGCTGGGGTAAGGCATGGAGCTGTATATCCGGCTCCAGGCCCAGACCATCGCCGCGGCCCTGGCCCTGGGCGCGGCGGCGGTGCTGGTGTATGAGCTGCTGCGCACGGTGCGCGTGAACTGGCGGCGCCGCTGGGTGACGCACCTGACCGACGGGGTGTATGTGCTGGCGGTGCTGTGGGCCCTGCTGCGGTTCGCCCTCTCCATCGGCCAGGGGGAGCTGCGGCTGTATGTGCTGCCCTGCGCGGCCCTGGGAGCGCTTCTTGCGCGGCGGTTTCTGGCGCCGTTTTTTCGGGGCGTGTGGCAGTTTTGGTGGGGCGCGGCGGTGCTCCTGGGCCGCTGGCTGTGCAGGCCCATCATAATTTTTTTCCATTTTTCTAAAAAAGTATGGAATTTAACGCAAAAAGCCATTGCCTTTTTGAAAAAAACCTGTAAAATAAAACTGTACGGAAAGAAAAATGCGGCGAAGGAGGCGGAGGACGCTTGAAGCAGGCAAAGAAGAAAAAGCGCAGCGCGCCTATCACCCTGGTGGTGCTGCTCGTGCTGCTGGCCGTGGTGACGGTGCAGATCATCCGCGTGTACGGCAAGCAGCTGGGCGATGCCAAGGCCCAGCGGGAGGCCGTGAGCCAGCAGCTCCAGGAGCAGCAGCGGGAAAACCGCGACCTGGAGTCCGACCTGAGCAAGGCCGATGACAAGGAGTTCATCAAGGGCCTGGCTAAGGACCAACTGGGTCTGGCCGAGGACGGCGAACGCATTTTTTACGATGTAAACCACTGAGCGGCGAGACTGCCGATAAAGCGAGGCGAAAAGATTTTTTCGACACGCTGGGTGAAACTGGGCTAAAGGAGAAAAAACACACATTTATGGAGTTGGCGGTTGGGAACATCGTCACCGGCAAGGTGACCACCATCACAAAGTTCGGGGCGTTTATCGCCCTGCCCGAGGGGAAAAGCGGCCTGGTGCATATTTCGGAGGTGGCCCCCACCTTTGTAAACGATGTGCATGACTTTCTCGCAGAGGGCCAGGAGGTCACCGTGAAGGTGCTGGCTATCACGCCGGAGGGGAAGATCAGCCTCTCCATCAAGCAGGCCATGCCCCGGCCCCAGCGCCCCGCGCGCCGGGAAGTCCCCGCCCGCCGGGCCCCGGCTGCCCCCGCCGCCCCCCAGGAGCCGGTGGAGCAGACCTTCGAGGACAAGCTCAAGCAGTTCATGTCCGTGTCCGACAGCAAGCAGTCCGAGCTCAACCGCTACATGGCCAGCAAACGCGGAGGCCGCCGCAGAAAGTAAATAAGCAGCTCCCCGCACCAACCCGGTGCGGGGAGTTTTTTATTTCTCCCTACATCTTTCCGCTTTCCTCTTATATCTCCCGTTCCAAGCAAGAGCCCTCCCATCCACCAAACGGATGGGAGGGCTCTTTTCCACTTCACGCGCCGGCGTATTGGCGTTTCAAAAATGACAGGAAATACCGGGCCGCTGTATTGGCCGCCGGGGGCGATTTTACCGCCGCGCCCAGGCGGCGGGAGACGGGTTGGGACAGGGGGATCACCCGCACCTGGCCCTCGTAGCCTGCCAGGGAGAAGGCCGACAGCACCGACACGCCCAGGCCCCCGGCCACCATGGAGAGGATGGCCGCGTCGTCCGAGGCCGTCACCTCTACCCGGGCCGCGTCCTGGGGCAGCAGGCGCTCTACATACTGCTCCGGGCAGGAGAGAAACGGCTCTTGCAGCAGCCGCTCCAGGGGGATGGTCTTTTCCTCCCACGCGAAGTCCGGGGGCACCACCGCCACCAGGGGCGCGTCCGTCAGGGGCGTCCAGTAAAAGCCCTTGCCGCAGGCCTCGTCTACCAGGGCGATCTGAATATTTTCCTCCTCCAGCTCCGAAGCCAGCTCGTAGCCCCGGACCAGCACATCCACCCGGATCTCCGGGTGGACCTTGCGGAACTTGCGCAGCAGCTCCGGCAACCGCGCCCGGGCGATGCTGGCAAAGCAGCCGATGCGCAGGGCATTCTCGTGGAGCTTGCCCTGGACCGCCGCCTCCCGCCGCAGGGCTTCGCCCGCGTCGATCACCGCCTGCATCAGGGGCAGCAGCTTCTCCCCCTCCTCCGACAGGCGCACGCCTTGGCTGCTGCGCACCAGGAGGGTGCAGCCCAGCTCGGCCTCCAGCCGGTTCACCATGTGGGTCATGGCCGACTGGGTATAGCCCAACTGCGCCGTGGCCTTGCCAAAGCTGCCGCACTGCACCGCTGTCAGCAGCGCCCGCAGCTTTTTATCATCCATATTTTGCCTCACTTTCACGCCGATGGACACAGATTTGTCTGTGTATATTTTTCACAAAAATCCTAAAACTATTTCTCAATGTATCACAATTTCTTGGCCTTTGCAATCCCATGTTTGTTAACATTCTGCCAACTTTTCTTGCCACTTCATAAAGTATTTTTAGCGCATTAAATTTCCTTCATGACCCGATAGAAAACATTCATTTCCCTTGTCATGAAAAAAATGATACCCTTTATTTACGCCTTGCATGACTGAGCAGGGCGGATCGATCGGAAAAATTGAGGAATAAGAGGATTTGAGGAGTCTGTAATGAGTGTAAAAAAGCAAGGCAACTTCCTCCGCGATGTGATCGTGGTGGGCTTCGCGCTGTTTTCTATGTTTTTCGGCGCGGGCAATGTGATTTTCCCGCCCTACTTGGGCATGGAGTCCGGCCAGCAGTGGCTGGCGGGCTTCTCCGCTTACTATATCGCCGACATCGGCCTGGCCCTGCTGGGTATGTTTGCCCTGCTGCGGGTGGGCAGCAGCGAGGCGGTGCTGCACCGGGTGGGCCGGGTGCCTGCGGAAATTCTGATGTGCGCCATCATCCTGTGCATCGGGCCCATGGTGGCCATCCCCCGCACCTCCGCCAGCACATTTGAAATGGCCATCGCCCCCAACCTGCCCGGCGTGTCCCCGGTGCTGTTCTCCATTTTGTTCTTTGCGGTGATCCTGGCCCTGTGCATCAAGGAGTCCGCCGTGGTGGACATTGTGGGTAAAATTCTCACGCCGCTGCTGCTGGTGGGCCTGTTCGCTATCATTCTCAAGGGCATTTTCAGCCCCCTGGGCGACATCACCGCCGCGCCGCAGATCGCCAATGTCACCGTCACCGGCATCAAGTCCGGCTACCAGACCATGGACGCCCTGGCGGCCCTGCCCTTCGGCATTATCGTGCTGCAAAGCGTCACCGACAAGGGCTACACCGGCGGCAAGTCCAAGCTGCGCATCGTAGGCGGCGGCGCCGTGCTGGCGGGCGTGCTGCTGCTGGCCGTGTACATGGGTCTTGCCTACCTGGGCGCCACCGTGTCCAGCCAGTATACCAGCGCTGTGGGCCGCGCCCAGCTTATCATGGCTATCGTGGAGGCCCTCATGGGCAAGGGCGGCATGATCATCTTCGGCGTGGTGGTAGGCCTGGCCTGCGTCACCACCGCCATCGCCCTCACCAGCTCCGCCGCCGCGTACTTCTCCGAGCTGTGCCGGGGCAAGGTCAATTATAAGGTGTTCGTGGTCATCATCTGCGTGTTCAGCGCCGTGGTGTCCAACCTGGGCCTGGACCGCATCGTGTCCATCGCCGCCCCGGTGCTGGATGTGGTGTATCCCCCGGCCCTGGTGCTGATCCTCATTTCCCTGGTGGTGCCCAAGGCCTCCGACTTCGTCAGCCGGGCCGCCACCCTGGGTGCGCTGCTCACCAGTGTGCTGTGTACGGTACACCTGTATGTGGGCAAGCTCACCTTCCTGGAGGCCCTGCCCCTGTACGACCTGGGGCTGAGCTGGATCCTTCCCGCTGTTATCTTCGCAGCAGCCGCCGCGCTGCTGAACCCTCTCTTCCGTTCCCACGGGTCCGGCTCCCCGGAACCCCGGAAGGAACACTAACGGTATAGGCCGTTTTCTCTCCTAAGTAAAAGCCGCCCTCGGGTGGCTTTTGCTTTTGTGGGGGGGAAATGTAATCGTCCGTAGGGGCGGGGTTCTACCCCGCCCGCCCTGTGTCGCACAACCTTTCTTGCAAATGCGTAGGGCGGGGTGACCACACCCCGCCGTCCGGACTTGCACCATACCCCATGTAAAAACACAATGTCATTGCGAAGCCAGTGACCGAAGTCACTGGCTGTGGCAATCCGCATCCCCCGTCCTAAAAGGCTCCCCTGCGTAAGGGGAAATCGCCGAAGCGCTGCCAGTGGCAGAAGAAGCGAGGCGATTTCGAGGAAGTGCCCCGATTGGCAGGCACGACAGTGCCTGGGAATCGGTTGGCACGACGGTGGGCAGGCTGTCACGGCTCCGCCGTGACTGAGGGGTCGGCTCCCGCACCCCTTGTCCCACCCCCAACTTTCCACTTTCCACTTTCCTCTTTCACCTACCCCCCGCAAAAAAGCACCCCCTACCGGGGGTGCTTTTCCGTTTTTTTCAGCCCAGCTTTTCGCTGGAATCCTTATCCAAATGAATGGCCCTATAAAGGTTCTTGGCGCTGCATCCGGCGCGGCCACCGCCGGCACAGGCGCAGGCGCAGGCACAGGCGCAGCTGCTGGCGCAGGCGCAATGGCTGCCGCCGCTGAAGCCGCCGCCTCCAAATCCGCCGCCGCGTCCACCGCCGCCGAAGCCGCCCTTTCTGCCGCTGCTCTGGGGCGGCCGGGGCCGGGTCTTGGTACCCACGCTGCCGGGCCGGGGCTTGCCGCCGGGTCCACGGGGATACCACAGACCGTTGACGAACACATACCGGGTGCCGAAGCCGCCGGCGTAGCGCCCCACAGAGGTGATGACGGCCAGGATGAAGCAAATGACGGCGATGATGATAATGAAGCCGATGATGGTAGCCAGGACATCGCCGAAGGAGGTGCCGCTGTCATAGTAGGAATCGTTGTCATAGCCGCCGGGGAGATTGTCCCGGCTGTACTGGCTGTCCAGGGCGGTGGGCCAACTATCGTAGGTGACGGCCATAGACAGCTTCTCCCCGTGCCCCATGTCGGTGGCGGTGAGGACATGGTCGCCGCCGTAGGTGTCGCCGTCAGAGGCCACGCCGGTGACGCCCGCCGGGTCATGCCAGGTGAGGGTCATGGAGCCCACCCGGATGCCGTCAAACCAGCCGGGGGTGTACTCATAGCGGACGGTGCTGCCGTCCAGGGTGTACATATATTCCTGCACCCAGGAGTAGGAGAAGTCGAAAATTTCCCCCGCCCGGAAATCGTGGGTGAAGTCGATGTAAACATAGCTGTTGTCATTCTGAATGTCGGCAATGTCGCCGCTGAGGGCGGTGAGCTCCCGGATGGAGCCGTTGGGCAGGCCGATCTTCACGCCGCCCTGCTGGCTGTTGGCGGCGGGCAGGTCCTCCAGGGCCTCCCACTGGAAGCTGACCCGGATGGCAAGGCTGCCGTCATTGGTGTTGGGCGTCACATCCACCTGGTAGCTGTGGATGTAGTCATAGTCGCTGGCCCAGGCGGTCTGCACCGCGGCGGGCAGCAGGGCCGCCACCAGAAGCAGGCTCATCAGGAGGGATAAAATTCTCTTTTTCATTGGGCTGCCTCCTTTCGGTTGCCGGTTTGCAGCTGGCAGATATGCTCCATTTTGGCGCTCTCGGCGCGAATGGCGGCGCACTGGGGGTTGGTCCAAATGGATTCCCAGGTGTCCGTGAGAATGTTGCCCAGGCTCACGCCCTCCAGCCAGCTCTGGCAGGGGACCACGGTGCCGTCGGGAGTGACGGCCATGTTGCTCAGGCAGGCCCCGCAGGAGGGGATCAGCTGTAGCCCCAGACCCCGCAGCGTCTCCTCCGGGAGCCAGCCGGGACTGGTGAAGTCCAGCTCCATGTTCAGCTCACGGGCCGTCTCCACGGCGGCGCGGAGAATGTCCTCCAGCTCCGCATCAAGCAGGCGGGTGGAGAGGCTCCCGTCCGTGGTAGCCGCGCCGGAGGGGATGAGCCCCGAGCAGGTGGCGTACCGCACGCCCAGAGACGCGGCGAAGCGGAGGGTGTCGGAAAAGTCCCGGTTCAGACTGCAAAGCGGGGTGTTGATGGATACGATCAGCCCCGCGTCCACGGCGTTCTTGATGCCGGTCACGGTGTCGCCGAAGCCCTCGGCCCCCACCAGGGCGTTGTGTACGGCGGCCTTGTCGCTGTAAAGGGTCACCTGCACGCTGTCGAGACTGGCCTCATACAGGGCCTTGCACAGCTCCGGGGTCAGGCGGCGGCCATTGGTGTTCAGCCGGGTGACGAACCACTGGGCCGCGTCCACCAGCTCCACCAGGTCGCCCCGCAAAGTGGGCTCCCCGCCGGTGAAGGTCACCTGGGGGATGTTGGCCCCCTGGAGCCGCTTCAAAATCTCCTTCCACTGGGCAGTGTCCAGCTCTTTTACCTCGCCCATGGGCTGGCCGGCGGCGTAGCAGTGCAGGCACTTTTGGTTGCAGTGCCACAGGCCGTCCCGGGTCATGGCGCTGACCATCAGATCCATCCGGTGGGGGGCGGACATCTTATCCGCGTACTCGCCCAGAGACAGCGGCGCCACCTCCACCTCCGGCTCCTCACCCCGGGCGATGGCCACCAGGGAGCGCAGGAGCGTGCCCATGTCCTCCCGGAGAATGTCGGCTTTCACGAAGGGGTAGGCCTTCTTTTTCGCGCCGCGGACGGCCTGCTCCAGCATGGACTCCCAGTCGTCGGCGCTGATCTCCAGCCCGGCGTAGGGCTCCATGCAGTACATAAACTCGGACAGCAGCACCGCCCAGGAGAAGTTCAGCGGCACCAGCTGCGCGCCGTTGAGCAGCAGCAGATACGGGTCCTCCGGGGACTGGGAGTGGGGCGGGATCATGTGGATACGCACCACGCCGGGCCCCGTGGGGTCCAGGGTAATATGTCGCACGCAGGACAGATTCTTGCGGCGGTAACTGTTTTCAAGCATGGACAAATGACGCATAGGAAACCTCCTCTCTAATGCTTACCCACAGTATAGCAATCCCGGGGCAAAATGGCAAGAAAAAAAGGAGCCGCCCCATCAAAGACAGAGCGGCCCAAGCGGGTGGGATATTGGAAAGCTTCCGATGCTTATGATACCGCCCGCTGCCCGATTTGTAAATAGGAGGTTTTGTCGCGGCCCGTCGATTTCCGTCGCATACAGACGAATCATTACAATTTTGTTAACTTTTCACAAAAATAAATATATCCCTTTTCAGATTCATAGTGATGTGGTATAATGCAAAAAAGGATGAAGGGAAACTCCTCCCCGACCCTTTTGATATAGACACAAGCGAAAGGAGCCAAAAACTATGAAGTTCACATTTACCTGCAAGAAAGTGCCCCTGAACGATTCCGTGAAAGACTACGCCGAGAAGAAGATCAGCAAGCTGGATCGGTACTTCCCGGAGGAAGCCGAGGCATTTGTGACCTTCGCCGTGGAGAAGAAAAACCGCTGCGTGGTGGAGCTGACCATTCGCAGCCAGAACGGCACGCTGTTCCGTGCCCAGGAGGAGGACCGCGACGGCGATATGCGCGGCGCCATTGACGAGGCCGTGAATTTCATCGACCGCCGTATCCGCAAGAATAAGACCCGCCTTGCCAAGAACCTGCGGGCCGAGGCCCTGGTGCCGGAGGTCCCGGCGGAGTTCGATGTGGCGGAGGAGTCTGCCTACGACCTGGTGCGCACCAAGCGCTTCACCGTGAAGCCCATGAGCACCGAGGAGGCCATTTTGCAGATGAACCTGCTGGACCACAGCTTCTATGTTTTCCGCAATGTAGAAACGGAGACCGTGAGCGTGGTGTATCGCCGCAACAACGGCGGCTACGGCCTCATCGAGACCGACTGACAAACCAAAAAATCCAAACCGGGGCGAAAGCCCCGGTTTTTTCTGCATAAAAAAGGCTCCCCTGCGTAAGGGGAGCTGTCACGGCTCCGCCGTGACTGAGGGGTCGACGCCCCGCACCCCCTGTAAACTTTCGTAGGGGCGGGGTTCTACCCCGCCCGCCGCCCGGACTTGCCCCGCACCCCCGAAAACCCGTTGCCTCCCTTGCCTAAAGGGAGGGGGACCAGCCGCAGGCTGGTGGAGGGATACTTGCGGGGTAGGCGGTTGCACATTTCCTGCAAGTTCGTGCGTGGAAGAATCCTTTGTGCAAAAATGCCTCCGGCGGGGTACTTTCTGTCACCAGCGACAGAAAGTACCCAAAGAACGCTGCCAAAACCAATGGTTTTGGATTCCTTGCGCGGGCGTGGTGCGGGAGGTATCGGGACCTTTCATCCCCGCGAATAAAGCGGTACAATTCCGCCCCATGCTTTCGCACTGTCTCTGCGTCTATTCGCCGCGACGCGCTCCGCGCTTGTGCTGCCCGTCCAAACAGGGCTGTCCCCTGCGTCTACCGCACGGCGCGATGTGGGCATCGCGCCCTACGAAATTCTATCGGTAAACGGTGCGTAGGGGTCGGCCTCCTGGACGACCCGGCCTGGGCTTGCACAAATTCTCATGTCATCCGTAGGGGCGGACGCCTCTGTCCGCCCGCCGGGTTTGTACCGCACTTCTTGTAATGTGTCATTGCGAGGGCGCAAAGCGCCCGTGGCAATCCGTAACCCCCGTCCTAAAAGGCTCCCCTGCGCAAGGGGAGCTGGCACGGCAAAGCCGTGACTGAGGGGTCGACGCTCCGCACCCCTTGTAACGCGTCCGTAGGGGACGATGCCCACATCGTCCCGTCCCACCGCATTTCTTGTAACACTCCGTAGGGCGGGCTCCCCTCAGCCCGCCGCCTGTTTTGTACCGCACCCCCCTGACATTTTGTAGGGGCGGACGCCCCTGTCCGCCCCTACACCGTTGTCCGCACGCATTCCATCTTGCATTCCCCCCAAAAATGCGTCATAATAGTCCCCAGGAAAGGATGTGCCCATAATGCTTCTTAAAAAAATATATTGCCGCGTGTTCCAGGCCTGCTTCGGCCTGGGCGCCCGGGTGCTGCCCTGGCGGAAACCGGAGTGCGTCGCCGGGGCCGGGAGCCTGCAAAAATTGCCGGACCTGCTGAAAGCCGCCGGGTGTCAAAAGCCCATGATCGTAGCCAGCCGCCGCCAGTGCGCCGCGCCGGAATTTATCGCCATGGCCCAAAACCTCCCCGCCTGGAGCGGCTTCCACGCCGTCACGGCCAACCCGAAAATTGAGACGGTGGAGCAGATCGTGGCCCAGTTCCGGGCGGAGGACTGCGACAGCATGGTAGCCATCGGCGGCGGCAGCCCCATGGACGCGGCCAAGGCGGCAGCGGCCCGTCTGGCCCGGCCCCATCGCACCGTGGCCCAGCTCAAGGGCCTTTTGAAGGTCCATAAAAAGATCGTCCCCTTTGCGGCGGTGCCCACCACTGCCGGGACCGGGTCGGAAACCACCATTGCCGCCGTGGTCACGGACGAAAACCACCATAAATACGCCGTCAACGACCTCTGCCTCATCCCCCGCTGGGCCATTCTGGACCCGTCCCTCACCGTGTCCCTCCCGTCCACCGTGACGGCGGAAACGGGCCTGGACGCCCTGACCCATGCCGTGGAGGCCTACATCGGCCGGTTTTATAACACCCGCGAGACCCGCGCCCTGGCCCGGCAGGCGGTGGCGGCCATTTTCCAATACCTCCCCGCAGCCTGCGCCGACGGCACCGATCTCCACGCCCGCCAGGAGCTGCTGACGGCGTCGTACCGGGCGGGCTTCGCCTTCACCCGGGCCAGCGTGGGCAATGTCCATGCCCTGGCCCACACCCTGGGCGGCCTGTACGATGTGCCCCATGGCCGGGCCAACGCCGTCCTGCTGCCCGTGGTGCTGGAGGAGTACGGCCCCGCCGCCCATAAGCGCCTGGCGGAGCTGGCGGATGTCCTGGGCCTCTGCCCCTCCGGCACCCGCGCTGAAAAAGCCCGCGCCTTCATCGACGCCATTTACGACATGAACCGCGCCCTGGGCATCCCCACCGGCTTCGACTGCATCCGCCCCGAGGACCTCCCCCAAATGGCCGCCTGGGCCGAAGCGGAGGCCAACCCCGTCTACCCCGTCCCGGTGATTTTTGGGAAGGAAGATTTCACCCGCACCGCCCGCCGCGTGATGCAGCCGCATTGACATCCCCGCCCCGCTGTGGTACAATCAAATATACCCCGTATGGTATGGAGGGATGGCTATGAGACAATGTATGGACTCGGAGAATCTGCACCGTCGGCTGAAAAAGATCATCGGCCAGGTGCAGGCCATTGACCGCATGATCGACCAGGATGTGCCCTGCGAGGATGTGCTCGCCCAGATCAACGCCGCCAAGTCCGCTCTGAACGGCTGCGGCAAGGTGGTCCTGGAGGGCCACATCAAGCACTGCGTCAAGGATGGCATCGAGCACGGCGACGCCGACAAGACCATCGAGAGCTTCACCAAAGCCGTGGAGCGGTTTGCGAATATGCAATAAAAAAGAGGGCTGACCCCACTTGGGTCTGTACCTGTAAAATGAAAGTAGACACTCGCAAAAGTGTGGGTGTCTACTTTTTTC
>CAVHCH010000017.1:0-6011 GCA_963634265.1 Bacteroidaceae bacterium
CTTGCTCTGCTCGAACTTGTACTTGCCGTAGTTCATCAGCTTGCACACGGGGGGCACTGCCTGCGGAGAGATTTTTACCAGGTCCAGACCGCGCTCGTCTGCGATGTGCAGGGCCTCCTCTGCGGAAACAATGCCCATCTGCTCGCCGGTCTCACCGATGAGGCGGATCTCCTTATCGCGGATCTCCTCGTTCAATTCATGCTGCAGCTTGCTAATGGCCGAAACACCTCCATTCAAAAATAAAAACACGGATGCCGAAAGCACCCGCATAGCCTAAACACCCTCTCATAGCTGAGATGGCGCTGCGCTATTGACCTCTTTGCCGGTGGCGGGAGGTGAGGCGGATGCGATCTGCCTTCTTTGTTTTCCTATGGTATTGTAGCACCGGGGCGAGGCAATGTCAACATTTTTTTGAGAAAAATTTGTATATTTCACCGGGGGCTTGGCACACTAAGGGCGTACACAGTACGGAAAAGGAGGTGCTCAACATGGCTAAGAACAAGAATCAGAACCAAAATCAGAATCAGAACCAGAACAAAAACGGCAAGAATGAGAACCAGGAGCAGAACAAGCAGGCCAAGGAGTGCAACTGAGGCGGAAGGCTTGGTTTTGAAAGAGGGCGTCGGCGGGTGTCGGCGCCCTTTTTGGGTTTGGAGGAAATTGATACGGGGCAGGAATCCCCCAGTCACGGCTTTGCCGTGCCCAGCCCCCTTTAGGCAAGGGGGCCAATAATGTAGGGTGGGCTGACCACAGCCCGCCGGTTTGGTAGGTTACAAAGGGTGCTGGGGCCGACCCCTCAGTCACGGCTTTGCCGTGACAGCTCCCCTTACGCAGGGGAGCCTTTAAGGACGGGGGATGCGGATTGCCACACCAGTGACATCGGTCCCTGGTTCGCAATGACAGGTTACAAAAAAGCGGTGAGGCCTGGTGGGGGTCTCACCGCTGGGGGGATGCTTTTTTAATGGGTGGCGCGGCCAAGGTATTCTTCCAGAGTGATGCCGCGCTCGTAGATCTCTTTGGCTACCTGGCAGCCTACATAGCGGTAGTGCCAGGGCTCATAGATGATGCCGGTGATGTCGGTGGTGCCGTTGGGGTAGCGGAGGATGAAGCCGTAGCGCCAGCTATTGGCCATGAGCCACTGCTGGGCCGGCGTGTGCTCCTGGCTTTCGTCCAAATTCCAGTTGCTGGTGTCGATGATGTCCACGGCCAGGCCCAACTGATGTTCGCTGGTGCCGGGAACAGCTACCTCCCGGGCGGCCAGGCGGCGGGCTTCAGCCTCGTCATAGCCCTGATTGCGGAAGATCGCGATCTGGTTGTCGAACAGCTCCTGCTGCAATTCCTGTGTGCGGAAAGACGAACAGATATAGGGAGACAACCCCGCCGCGCGGCAATCGTCCATCATCTTTTGGAGCTGAGGATAGCAGCGCTTGTCCACACCGCGGCTGCCGTCCAGGGGCTCCAGGTCCACGAAGAAGCCGTCGGGCAGGGGGTTCCAGGGGTTCACCAGGACCAGGTTCCACACGCCGTCGGTCTGCTCACCCTCGGTGTAGCTGCCCTGGATGGGCGTGGGCTCCGGGTCGGGTTCCGGCTCCGGCTCGGGTTCGGGCTCGGGGGTAGGCTCCGGGTCCGGGGTGGGGGTGGGCTCCTCTACCACGGGTTTATCGACAACATCGGGCTCCTTATTCCCGCTGCCGCGCAGGACCAGGAACAGCACCAGGGCGATGACCAGCACGCCCAGGGCGATGCCGCCCAGCCAATAGGGATTTTTGTACCAGGGTGATTTTTGCGTTCTCATTTTACTGCCTCCGTTTGCTCACTGATGGAGCGTTTTGGGATAGATCCCGATGTCGTGGAGCCGCCGCAGCTCCTGGGCTACGGTCTGCCGGTCCTCGTGGTAGGTCATGCCGAACCAACGGTCGGCGGAATGCAGCACCGACACGGACAGCTTGTTTTCGGCAATGCGACGGCCCACCAGGTTGGGCAGCAGGCACTCGGCCTTGATATTGTCCCCCGCCTCGTGGCGCAGGAAATCATGGAAATAGGTCTCCAGCTCGTTGAAGAACGACGGCATGAAGCCCCAGAAATTCATGGACACCACCGAGTCGGGCGAGAGTACGCCCTCTACCTCATCGGCGATGGTACCGTCGGGGTCCAGGCGGATTTTCAGCGTCTCCTTTACGCCGGTCAGGTGCCCGTTTTCCACCTGGCAGACGCCGCGGGAGACGGTGCCGTTGGCGCTGACGGTGTTTTGCAGCAGGTAGCCCACCATGGTGGCACTCCCCTGCTCCGGCAGGCGCTGGAGCTCCTGGTAGATGGCGCGGTAGGCGTCCACGCCGTAGTAATCGTCGGCGTTGATGACGCAGAAGGGCTCGGTGACATAGGGCCGGGCGCACAGGACGGCGTGGACCGTGCCGAAGGGCTTCTGGCGCTGGGGCGGGATGGTATAAAAGCTGGGGACGCTGGTGAAATCCTGCACCGCGTAACAGACCTCCACGGGGGTGCCGTCGGCGGCGGTGCGGCGGGAAACATAATCCCCGCAGATGCGGTGCATCAGGTCCACCATGTCGGGCTTGATGATGAAAACCACCTTGGTAAAGCCGGCGCGGATGGCGTCGTAAATGGAGTACTCCATCAAGATCTCGCCGTCGGGGCCGACGCCGTCCACCTGCTTATTGCCGCCGTAGCGGGAGCCGAGACCGGCCGCCATAATGACAAGCGCTGCTTTCATACACTGTGCCTCCTGCGTTTCTTTTGAATGTTTCCACTGATTATACCATATTTATAAAGGGAATTCAAGATGCGGCAGGGGTTCGATCGGGCAAAAATGGAGGCGGGCGGGGTGCGCTCGGTTTTACTTTTTTGGAGCGCATCTTGACGAACGGATTTTCCTCTGTTATACTATTTTCGTGAAATTGAGTTGCGGCACGCCGCTGAAAGGAAAGGAATTTCATCCAAAATGCAGGAAAAGCAGAGCCTCCTCAAGCAATTTTTCCACTTCTCTACGGCCACGGTGGCATCGTTGATGGTTTTTTCCCTCTACTCCATCGTGGACGGACTGTTCGTGGCCCGGGGCGTGGGCGAATACGCCATGAGCGCGGTGAATTTGTCCGTGCCGTTTGTGAACCTCTTATTCTCCATTGCGGTGGTCTTCGCCGTGGGCACCTCCACCATCATCGCCTACCTGCTGGGGCAGAACAACGCCCAGAGCGCCAACAAGCTGTTTTCGCAGAATTTGGCGACCCTGGCGGTGATCGGCGTGACCATTTCGGTGCTGGTGCTGGTGTTCACGGAGCCCTTCGCCCGACTGCTGGGGGCGGATGAGGTGACGCTGGAGTACACCATCCATTATTTGCAGGGGCTGGCGCCCTTTGCCGTGTGCTTTATGATCTCCTACAACCTGGAGGTACTGGTGAAGACCGACGGGCGGCCCCGGCTGGCGCTTATCACCGTGTGCGTGGGGTGCGTGACCAACTGCGTGCTGGATTATTTGGCCATTTTTCACTGGGGCCTGGGCATTTGGGGCGCGGCGGCGGCCACGGGGGTGAGCCAGCTGCTGACCTGCGTCATTTACCTGACCCATTTCCTGGGAAAACACACCACATTTCACCCGGTGCGGTTCCGCATGGACTGGAAAATTTACAAGAGGCTGCTGCCCATCGGCATTTCCGACGGGCTGACGGAGCTGTGCAACGGGCTGATGATTTTCCTGTTTAACCACACGATCTTGCGGTGCATCGGCACGGACGGACTGGTGGCCTACACCATCATCGCCTACGCAAACACCCTGGTCATCAACATCACCATGGGCGTCAGCCAGGGCAGCCAGCCGCTCATCAGCTTCCAAAACGGGCGGGGCGATGGGGCGGCCATCGGGAAGCTGCTGCGGTACGGGCTGCGGACCATGTGCGGCATTGCGGCGGTGTGCTTCGCGGTGCTGTTCTTGGCGGCGCCGAAGCTGGTGGGGGCCTACCTGCCGGAGGCGAAGCCGGAGATGCTGACCTTTGCCACGGACGCCTTCCGGCGGTACAGCCTGTGCTATTTGCCGGTAGGGTTCAACATTTACATTGCGGGGTTCTTGACGGCCATGGAAAGGCCGCTGCCGGCGGTAAGCATCTCCACCGGGCGGGGGCTTATCTTGCAGGGGAGCATCCTTTTGCTGCTGGCGGCGGTGCTGGGCGGCGGGGCCATTTGGTTCGCGCCGGTGATCTCGGAGGTGCTATGCCTGGGGCTTTCGGTGTATTTCCTGCTGCGGCTGCGGCGGACGCACCCGGTGTTTGCCAAGGGTTGATTGGATCTGATTTTTGGATTTTTGAAGGAGTCTCGGCGGGGTGCCGAGGCTCTTTTTTTAGAGGAAAGTTGAAAGAGGAAAGGGGAAAGATGGGGCGCACCTTGGAAAATGCTGCGTGGCAAGGGGTGCGGTGGGGCGGGCGGCCGCATGGGTCGCCCCTACGGAGGAGTTTGTAGGGCGGGGTGACCACACCCCGCCGTTTTGGCGTTGCAAGAGGTGCCGGGGCCGACCCCTCTGGCGCTTTGCGCCACCTCCCCTTACGCAGGGGAGGCTTTGGGGACGGGAGTTACGGATTGCCACGGCCAGTGTGCGCACTGGCCTCGCAATGACACGAGGTTTTACAAGGGGTGCGGTGCAAGCCCGGGGCGGCGGGCGGGGCAGAGCCCCGCCCCTACGGAGGGTAACAAGTAGTGCGGGGAGCGGCGTTAATTTATTATTTGTGGCGGCGAGGAGCAGCAGTATGCAGCATGGTAAAAACAGTCGATTGAAAAAATTAAAGCAATTGTTGACAAGTACACTTGGCAATAGTATAATAACAATGCAAAGAATACTTGGCATAATGCAGCGAGGTGAATTTACATGGACAAGAAGGAAATACTGGAAAAAGCGCAGGCGGAATCGGTTGACGAGGGATTGAAAAACGCGCAAAACAAAGGGAGAATGTGGGGCGTTACCGCGTTTATAGTTGTTTATTTTGTCATCACAATATTTAACAATTTCAAGGAAAAGCCCAACGATCTGGCCAATGTATTTTTTATGACTTATGTTGCCGCCGAATCCATCCCGGAATACATTTTTACAAGGAAAAAGATTTACATAGTCTTGGCAGTTTTCGGTGCTATTGCGGCGATATTTAGCTTGATATATTACATCATAGAATAAACAATATGGATGAAAAACTGATCTTAAAAAACAACATTAAGCAGGTGCGGAAAGAGCTTGGGCTGTCCCAGGCAAATCTCGCCGACATGGTGGGTGTTTCGCGCAACACCATCAGCTCCATCGAAACGGGGCAATTCAATCCGACAGCGAAGCTGGCGCTGATAATCTGCATTGCACTTGACAAGAAATTTGAGGAACTGTTTTATTTCCAGTGAAAGTGCAAATAGTGCAAAAGAGCCGCAGCCTTTCGGCTGCGGCTCTTTTTTGATTATAACAGGGTTAAATCAGTCGATCATGCTCTTGAGGTTCTCGGAGACGGTGATGGGGGCAGCGGTAGCGGCCTGCACCTGCTCCACGGTGAACTCGGGGTTGATCTCGGTCATGACCAGGCCCTTGTCGGTGACTTCCAGCACGCACATCTCGGTGATGATCTTATTGACGCAGTGGGAAGCGGTCAGGGGCAGACGGCACTTCTCAAACAGCTTGGGGTTGCCCTTGGCAGTATGCTCCATGCAGACGATGCAGTGCTTGGCGCCCACGCACAGGTCCATGGCGCCGCCCATGCCGGGCATCTTCTTGCCGGGGATGATCCAGTTAGCCAGGTTGCCCTCGGCGTCCACTTCCAGGGCGCCCAGGAAGCAAGCGTCCACATGGCCGCCGCGGATCAGGCCGAAGTTGGAGGCGGAATCAATGAAGCCGCCGCCGTAAGCCACGCTGGCGACACCGCCGCCGGCGTCGATGACATGGTAGGGATCATAGTTGGCGTCGCCCTCTTTGGGGGTGGCACCGGCGGAGACGATACCCAGCTCGGCGTGGATGATCAGCTCAACGCCCTCGGGCA
>CAVHCH010000018.1:0-6907 GCA_963634265.1 Bacteroidaceae bacterium
AGACCCTATTCCTCATATCTTTTTTCTCTTGTCCAATATGTATTGTAGTCCTACAAGTTTTTTTGCAAAGAATGGGCGGCTTTTCTTGACGAAGGGGTGGAAAAAGAGTAAAATATAAGAATCAAAAAATCGTGAGGCAATTTGCACAGGAGGAGACACACCATGGCCGAGAACAGAAACACCAGACAGCCCAACAAGCCGGACAAAAACGAGGTCTGGTCGTGGCTCCTTATCGTCTTTCTGTTTGCCGTGGCGTGGCCTGTGGGGCTGATCGCCCTCCTCTCCAAGCTCTCTGACGGCAAGCGCAGACGGCCCCGCAGCGGCGCCCAGCCGACCATCATCACAGCGCAGACGGAGGACACCGTGAAGAGCACCAGCACCGCCGGGAGTGCGGAGAAAAAGAGCTCTGCCGCCGGGCAGACCCAAAAGAGCAAGAGCAGCATCCTGCGCCGCACGCCGAAGGTTTCGGATGGCAGCGCCAATGTGCTGCGGAACATCGGCTTATTTGTAACGCTTATCGGCGGTGTTGCGCTGTTTGGAACGGCCAGTGACTACCTGTTTTTCCTGCAAGACGGCCACTGGGCTTGGTTTTTGGAAGAAGTATTTTTCCCCATGGGCATCACCGCCGGGGGCCTGGGTCTGCTGCTGGGCAGCCACTGGATGCGCCGCCGGCTGCGGCGGTATGCCAAGTACCAGGCCATCGCCGGGAAGAAGGAGACGGTGTCTATTTCCCAGTTTGCCGCCGCGGCGGATGTGTCTCCTCGGCGGGTGGAGAACGACCTGGAGCAGATGGTGCAGAAGGGCTACTGGGGTAAGGAAGCCTATCTGGACCTGAGCCGGGGTGTGCTGGTGCGCACCTTTGAGGCCGCCGAGGACCTGGAGGAACAGGCGGAGCAGGCCGCTCCGGCGGAGGCTGAGGAGGGGTACAGCGGCCAGCTGCGGGACATCCGTCACGCCAACGACCGCATCGCAGACCCTGTCATCAGCGCCAAGATCGACCGGCTGGAGGAGCTGGCGGGGAAGATCTTCCGCATCGTGGAGGAGGAGCCGGAGAAGAAACCCAAGGCGGCCACCTTCCTCAATTATTACCTGCCCACCACCCAAAAGCTGCTGGACAGCTATGCCGATTTCGAGGAGTCCGGCGTCAGCGGGGAGAATGTGTCCCAGGCCAAGCAGCGCATTGCCGACACCATGGACAAGATCGTGGCGGGCTTCGAGCGGCAGCTTGACCAGCTTTACCAGTCCGACGCCATGGATGTGGACAGCGACATCCGCGTCATGGAGCAGATGCTCCGGCGGGACGGCGGGAGCGTGGCCGAGGACTTCGGCCTGGGCGGCGCTGCGGCGGCTGTGCAGCAGGAGGAAGAATAAAATATGCAGCGGCGACTGCCTTTTTGCGGGGGCGGTCGTCGCTGCCGCGCATTTCTTGACGCATGGGCGGAATTGCGGTAAACTATTGTTGAGAAAAATACGACGGCTTTCGGCAGAAAAACCCCCGATGCCGTGATAGAATTTTGAGAAATAGAGGAGGCGAGAGCGGTGGACAGAGCGGCGTTTTTCGGCGGCAAATGGTGCGCGGCGGCGGACTGGTTCGGAGCGCACCCGGCGGAGAAGGGCTACCGCTTCCGCCTGTGGGCCCCTCACGCCCGGGCCGTACACCTGGCGGGGGATTTCTCCGGCTGGGAGCCCATAGAAATGGCCAATTTCGACGGCGTGTGGGAGTGCACCGTAAAGACCGCCAAGCCCTACGACAGCTATAAATTCTGCGTGACCCAGGCCGACGGGAAAACCGTGTGGAAGGCCGATCCCTACGCCTTCCACACCTCCACCCGGCCCCAGACAGACAGCAAGATCGCGCCGCTGGACTATGACTGGCAGGACGATCTTTGGCAGAAAAGTTTAATGGAAAAACCGCTTTTAGAGCGCCCTCTCAATATCTATGAAGTCCACTTGGGCTCCTGGCGGCGCTACGCCGACGGCAGCCCCTTTGACTACCGCAAGCTGGCGGATGAGCTGGCGGACTATGTGGCGGACATGGGCTACACGGCGGTGGAGCTGATGCCGGTGACGGAGTACCCTCTGGACGCCTCCTGGGGCTACCAGTGTACGGGCTACTTCGCCCCCACTTCCCGCTACGGCACCCCCCAGGACTTCAAGTACCTGGTAGACAGGCTCCACCGGGCGGGCCTGGCGGTGTTTTTGGACTGGGTCCCGGCCCACTTCTGCAAGGACGAGCAGGGCCTGTATCAGTTCGACGGCACCTGCCTGTATGAATACGCTGACCCGCTGAAATGGGAGCACGACGGCTGGGGCACCCGGGTCTTTGACTACGGTAAGGGCGAGGTCAGGAGCTTTCTCCTCTCCTCGGCCCTGTGGTGGCTGCGGGAGTATCACATGGACGGCCTGCGGGTGGATGCCGTGGCCTCCATGCTGTACCTGGACTATGGCCGCACCCGCTGGCGTAAAAATAAAAACGGTGGCCGGGAGAATTTGGAAGCGGTGGAGTTTTTGCAGCTTCTCAACCGCACCGTCCACCGGGAGAAGCCCGCCGCGCTGATGATCGCCGAGGAGTCCACTGCCTGGCCCCATGTGACGGGGCCGGAGGGCCTGGGCTTTGACCTAAAGTGGAACATGGGCTGGATGAACGACCTCTGCCACTACCTGAAAATGGACCCCTATTTCCGCCAGCACCACCACAAGGATGTGACCTTTTCCCTGGTCTACGCCTTCTCCGAGCGGTTTGTGCTGCCCATCTCCCACGACGAGGTGGTCCACATGAAAGGCTCCCTCCGGGGCAAAATGCCCGGAGACGAACGGATGCAATTGGCGGGGGTCAAGAGCTTTCTCGCCTATATGCTGGCCCACCCGGGCTGCAAGCTGCTGTTCATGGGCGGGGAGCTGCCCCAGTGGAAGGAGTGGGACTTTGCGGGCCAGCTGGACTGGGGTGTCTTGCAGGACCCGGCGGTAAATGCCGCCCACGACTGCATCCGGGCGCTGAACCGATTCTATAAAGACAACCCGCCCCTGTGGGAAAACGACACCGATTGGGACGGCTTTACCTGGCTGGTGCCGGACGACAACAGCAACAACATTTTGGTTTTCCTCCGCCGTGACCGGGCGGGCCGGGAGCTGATCTGCGCGGTGAACTTTTCCCCGGTCGCCCAGGAAGATTACCGCTTCGGCGTCCCGGAACGGGCGGAATACAAGGAAGTTTTCAACACCGATGCCCCCCGGTGGGGCGGCAGCGGCGTGGTCAATGCAAACCCCATCCCGGTGGAGGCCGTCCCGTCCCACGGGCGCGAAACCTCCATCCGGGTGCGCATCCCGGCCCTGGGCGCGGTGTATTTGCAGGGCCAGGGAATATTTAAGCAGGAGAAAGGAGCGGATCATCCGTGAAAAAAGAATGTATCGCTATGCTGCTGGCCGGGGGCCAGGGCAGCCGGCTCTATGTCCTCACCGGGGACATGGCCAAGCCCGCCGTGCCCTTTGGAGGGAAATTCCGCATTATTGACTTTCCCCTCTCCAACTGCACCAACTCCGGCATCGACACCGTGGGCGTGCTGACCCAGTACCGTCCCCTGGAGCTGAACAGCTACATCGGCAGCGGCCAGCCCTGGGAGCTGGACCGCATGGACGGCGGCGTACATATCCTGCCCCCCTACCAGAGCAACACCGGGGCCGGGTGGTACAAGGGCACGGCCAACGCCATCTACCAGAATATCGGCTTCGTGGACCTCTACGACCCGGACTATGTGGCCGTCCTCTCCGGCGACCATATCTATAAGATGGACTACTCCAAAATGCTGCGGCGGCACAAGATGGCCGGGGCCGACTGCACCATCTCCGTCATGGAGGTGCCCTGGCAGGAGGCCAGCCGGTTCGGCATTATGAATGTAGACGAGACGGACACCATCACGGAGTTCGAGGAAAAGCCCGCGCAGCCGAAAAGCAACCTGGCTTCCATGGGCATTTACATCTTCACCTGGAAAAAGCTCCGGGAATACCTGCTGCGGGACGAGGCGGACCCGAATTCTTCCAACGACTTCGGCAAAAATGTCATCCCGGCTATGCTCGGCGCGGGGGAGAAAATGGTTGCCTACCGCTTCGAGGGTTACTGGAAGGATGTGGGCACCCTGGACTCTCTGTGGGATGCCAATATGGATATGCTCTCGCCCGGCTCGGGGCTGAATCTGCTGGATAAGCGTTGGCCCATTTACAGCCGCACGCCCTCCTGTCCGCCGGCCTATTTCGCGCCGGGGGCCGATGTGGGCAACTGCGCCGTAGCCAAGGGCTGCGACATTCGCGGCGAGGTGAAAAATACCGTCCTCAGCTACAACGCCGTGGTGGAGGAGGGGGCCGAAGTGGCCTACTCCGTGCTCATGCCCGGCGCGGTGGTGAAGAAGGGCGCGAAGGTGGAATACGCCATTTTGGGCGAGGGAAGCCTGGTGGGCGAAGGAGCCCATGTGGGCGCAGGGCCGGAGACCGCCGCAGACCCGGACAAGTGGGGCGTGGCGGTGCTGGGTCCCGGCGCCCGGGCGGCGGCGGGGGAGACCGTACCCGCCGGGGCCATGCTGGACAAAACACACGGACAGGAGGGGAAGCAGGCATGAACGGAATGCACGGCATCATATTCTCTTATGAAAAGTCCAACGGACTGCGGGAGCTGACGGAGCCCCGCATTCACGGGTCGGTGCCCTTTGGGGGGTCTTACCGCATGGTGGACTTCATTCTCTCGGACATGGTCAACGCAGGCATCCGGGATGTAGGCGTCATTATGCACGGCAAGTGCCAGAGCATGATGGACCACCTGCGCAGCGGCAAGAGCTGGGACCTCTCCCGGAGCTTCGGCGGCCTGACGCTGCTGCCTGTATTCGCCTACAACAGCGCCCGGGGCAACGGACGCTTCCGGGGCAAGCTGGAGGCGCTGGATGTGGTGAAGGATTATCTGAGGCACATTCGGCAGGACTATGTCCTCCTGGCCGACAGCGATGTGGCGCTGAACATTGACTTAAAAGCGGTGCTGGAGGCGCATTTGGAGACCGGGGCCGATGTGACGGCGGTGTGCGCCCCGTCCACCGGGGACGGCCTGTATCTGAACATGGATGAGACGGGCCGGGTCCGGGAGGTGGTGGAAAACCTGCATGAGGGCAACCGCTGCCTGCAAATTTTCCTACTGCGGACGGAGCTGCTTCTGTCCCTGGTGGAGCGGTTCGTCAGCCGGAACGAATACAGCTTCCAGGAGTATGTGCTCCAGGGGCTGACGGAGGAAATGCACATCCACGGCTATGTATTTCACGGGTTCGCCGCCCATATCACCGATGTGGCGGGGTACTATGAGAGCAGTATGCGGCTTTTGGACCCGGCGGTGCGGGCGGACCTGTTCTGCCCGGAGCGGCCTGTTTATGCCAAGGAAAACGACGCGGCGTCTACTTATATGGACCCCCAGGGCGGGTGCGTGAACTCCCTGGTGGACGACGGGTGCGACATCCAGGGCAGCGTCCGGGACTCCATTCTCAGCCGGGGCGTCCGGGTGGAAAAGGGCGCGGTGGTGGAGGGCTGCATCCTCTTTAAGGACACGGTGGTGTCCAAAGGGGCGCGGCTGCGCCATGTCATCGCCGACAAGGATGTGAAGGTGGGCGCAGATGTACACCTGGAGGGCACAGAAAAGTACCCCATGGTGCTGGGAAAGGGCGCGGAGGTATTATGAATATTCTCTATGTGACGGGGGAGGCCGCCCCCTTCTGCAAGACCGGCGGCCTGGCGGATGTGTCCGGGAGCCTCCCGGCGGCGCTGGCGCGGCGCGGGCACAAGGTGGCGGTGATCTTGCCGCTGTATAACACCATTGCGCCCAAGTGGCGCCAGCAGATGACATTCCGCAAGCATATCTATGTGGACCTTTCTTGGCGGCACGAATACTGCGGGCTTTTTTCGCTGAACTATCAGGGCGTGACCTGGTACTTTGTGGATAACGAGCATTATTTTGCCCGGGGGCAGCTCTATGGCCAGGGGGACGACGGCGAGCGCTTCGGCTTTTTCTCCCGGGCGGTGATGGACCTTTTGCCGCTGCTGGACGAGATGCCGGAGGTCATTCACTGCAACGACTGGCAGACGGCCCTGGTGCCCATTTATAGGCAGGACCTGCTGGGGCGGTGGGACGCCCTGCGGAGCATCCGCACGGTGTTTACCATTCACAATGTGGAGTACCAAGGGAAGTTCGGGCCGGAGACGGTGGAGGACCTTTTTGGCCTGGACCGGGGCTGGTACGAGGGCGGCACGCTGCAAATGGACGGGTGCGTGAACCTGATGAAGGGCGCCATGCTCTGCGCCGACGCCGTGACCACCGTGAGCCCCACCTACGCCCGGCAGCTGCACCAGAGCGCCTATGCCGAGGGCATGGAGACGGTGGTGCAGCGGTGCGGGGAGCGGTTCAGCGGTATTGTCAACGGCATTGATACCGCCGTGTTTGACCCGAATACCGACCCGGAGCTGGCGGCGCACTACTCCGCCCAGCGGCTGCGGGGCAAGGCCGACTGCAAAAAGGCTTTGCAGCAGGAGCTGGGCCTCCAGGTCCAGAGCGATGTGCCGCTTATATCTGTTGTTAGCCGACTGGTGGGCCACAAGGGCATCGACCTCATCTGCGAGAGCCTGGATGTTGTCATGCAGACGGGCTGCCAGATGGTGGTGCTGGGCAGCGGCGACAAGCAGTATGAGGACTTTTTCCGCTATGCGGAGAACCGCTATAAGGGCCGGCTGTGCGCCTACATCGGGTATAATGAGGCCCTGGCCCATCGGATCTACGCGGGAAGCGACCTGTTTTTGATGCCCTCCCGCTCCGAGCCCTGCGGCCTTTCGCAGATGATCGCCATGCGCTACGGCGCGGTGCCCATCGTCCGTCAGACCGGCGGCC
>CAVHCH010000019.1:0-2037 GCA_963634265.1 Bacteroidaceae bacterium
TGGTGGCCCTGTTCGGCACCTATCAGATCGCCGCCAACGGCGTGGCCCAGAGCATTTGGTCCCTGGCCTCTATCATGGGCCTGGCCATGGCCCCGGTCTACACCACCGTTATCGGCCAGTGCATGGGTGCCCGGGACATAAACGCCGCCAATTTCTATTTTAAGAAGCTCAACAAGATCACCCTGGTGCTGTCCCTTTTGTGGAACGCCTTTGTCTTTGCCATTACCCCGCTGATCGTCCGCTACAGCGCCATCTCCCCGGAGGCCAAGGAACTGGTGATCTGGCTGGTGCTCATCAACAATATCTTCAACGGCCTGGCTTACCCCTTTGCCGGGTCCCTGGGCAACGGTCTCCGGGCCGCCGGCGATGTAAAATTCACCATGATCGTCTCCATCAGCCTGACCATTGCCGCCCGTCTCTTCTTCTCGGCGCTGTTCGGCCTGTGGCTGGGCTGGGGCGTCATCGGCGTAGCCATCGGCATGAGCATCGACCTGGTGCTCCGGGGCGGTATCTTCCTGTGGCGGCAAAAGTCCCAAAAGTGGACGCAGTTTCAGTTGATTTAAGGAGGAATTTCCCGTGGAAAATATTTTCATATTTATCATCGACCTGGCCGCCGCCCTGCTGTTCACGGCCATCGGCGTGTATGCCTGGCGGCGGGAGAAGCCCATGTGGTTTTGGATCGGCCCGGAAATTGACCCCACCACCCTCACCGACACCCCCGCCTATAACCGCGCCAACGGCAAAATGTGGCTGGTCTACTCGCTGATCTTTTGGCTGTCCGCCCCGGTGTGCCTGGTGAATGAGACGGTCGGCGGCCTGCTCATGGCCATCTTGGCCCTGGCCGCCCTCCCGCTCCTGGCCGCCGCCTATAAAAAAATCTATCGGAAATACCATATATAAACCTGTCATTGCGAGGGCGCAACGCGCCCGTGGCAATCCGTACCCCCCGTCCCCAAAGGCTCCCCTGCGTAAGGGGAGCTGGCACGGCGAAGCCGTGACTGAGGGGTCGACGCTCCGCACCCCATGCAACGAATCCGTAGGGGCCGATGCCCACATCGGCCCGCCCACCGCATTTCCTGTAATATGTCATTGCGAAGCCAGTGCGCACACTGGCTGTGGCAATCCGTCCCCCCAACATACATTATAATAATAAGGAGACCACCATGCTTACCATCACCGACCTGTTCGATCTGCATCACACCATCGCCGCCGACTACCTCTCCCAGTTCACCTATCCCTGGGAGGCCCTGGCGGGCATTCAGGACTTCATCCTCTCCGTGGGCCCCACCCTGGAGGACTACGACGAGGTGGCCCCCCATGTCTGGGTCCACAAGACCGCCACCGTGGCCCCCACCGCCTACCTGGGCGGCCCCTGCATCATCGGCCCGGAGACCGAGGTGCGCCACTGCGCCTTCGTCCGGGGCAGCGCCCTGGTGGGCGCGGGCTGCGTGGTGGGCAACTCCGTGGAGCTGAAAAATGTCATCCTCTTTGACGGCGTCCAGACCCCCCATTATAATTATGTAGGTGACTCCATCCTGGGCTACAAGTCCCACATGGGCGCCGGGTCCATCACCTCCAATGTAAAGAGCGACAAGCTCCCCGTGGTAGTCCGCTGCGGCGATGAGCGCATGGACACAGGCCGCAAAAAAGTCGGCGCCATGCTGGGCGACTTCGTGGAGGTGGGCTGCAACAGCGTCCTGAACCCCGGCACCGTCCTGGGCCCCCACAGCATCGTCTACCCCACCTCCTGCGTCCGCGGCGTCCTGCCCCCCCACAGCATCCACAAAAACGACGGCACGGTCATCTCTCGCAAATAATCACATCCATAGGGCGGGGCAGAGCCCCGCTCTACAATTTTATCGCCCGCAACATTTTTCCCTACTCTCCCCGCAAAAAGGGTTGACATCGGCATTTTTTTGGCATACTATTAACATATTAAAGGCCTCGCAGAGTTTGCCGCCCGCAGGCGGCAAAAAATTGAGATCATTTTTCACCGCGACATGCGCGTGGGGAAAAATACCTCTCAGGCTGCAAGTG
>CAVHCH010000020.1:0-13536 GCA_963634265.1 Bacteroidaceae bacterium
AGACCCTATTCCTCATATCTTTTTTCTCTTGTCCAATATGTATTGTAGTCCTACAAGGCAAAAGGCCGAAATTTCGGAATGTCTCTTGAAGTATTCAGACGCTTGTGGTATGATTTTACCATCTATATAGATAAATGCCGCCTGTCTGCTCCCCGCGGAGGGATAAACTCCGCGAAGAGCGGAGCTGCAAATAAAAAATCAAAGGAGTGAGCCGGAGTGGAAGCAAAAAAGAAAATCAAGATCACCATTATCGTCCTGGCCTGTCTGCTTGGGCTCAGCCTCTTGGCCCTGGGCGGCACGCTTCTGTATAACAAATTGACAAGTGACACCCCCACCACCGTCACCGTCCCGGATAACCTCATCACCCCGGACGAGGACACCGACGGCCCGGGCAGCTCCGGCACCGAGACGCCCGCCCCCGCGACCCCTGCGCAGACCGCAGCCCAGCCCCCCAGAGCGGCGACCATCCAGCTTTACAACCGCCAGCCGGATGAAAACACCCCCTTCCAGGTGGGCAATATGTTCCCCGGCGACAGCGAGACGAAATACTTCCGCGTGCAGGTGACCTATCACGACAAAGTCACCGTGCATTACAAAGCCACCGTTCGCCCCGGCTACGAAAAGCTGGCCGAGGTTTTGCAGGTGCGGGTCAAGCTGCTCACCACAGGCGAGACGCTGTATGACGGTGGGATAGCGGATATGCCCCAGAGCCTGTCCCACAAGCTGTCCGCTCCTGCCACCACCACCGACGAGCTGTACTATGAGATCACGGCCTACCTGGACACAAGCGTAGGCAACGACTATCAAAATAAGGACCTGATCGCCGACTTCCAGTGGTGGGTCGAAGAAACAGGAAATCTTGACTCCCCGGAGACAGGCGACCGCTCCGTCACTCGCCTGTGGGCGGCCCTTGCCGTTTGCTCCGGCGGCGTGCTGATCCTCCTGCTCGCGGCCCGTAAGCGTAAGGAGGAGAAAAATGCCTGAAACCAAAACCGCAAAAAAGCTCACAGGCGGCATTGTCGCCATCATCGTCCTGGCCCTCTGCCTTTGCATCACCACCTTCGCCCTTGTGCGCGCCTCGGTTTCCGTGGAAAATAACCGCTTCCACACCGGCGAGGTGAAAATCAACCTCAACGATGGCAAGCCCGTCATTCGGGAGCACGAGTTCCTCTTCGAGCCCGGCATGACCGTTGTAAAGGACTTTTTCATCGAAAACGACAGCACCTGGGATGTGTATTACCGCCTTTATCTGGACGATATTTCCGGCGGCCTTGCCGATGTGCTGACCGTGACCATAAAAGACGGCGACAAGACCCTCTATTCCGGCACGGCGAACCAGCTGACCCGCCAAAATGTTGCCGCCGCTGACGACACCCTGAAGATCGGCCAGCGCCGCAGCCTAACGGTGTCGTTCCACTACCCTGAGACCAGCGGCAACGAGACCCAAAACCTGGACCTCACCTTTACCCTGTGCGCCGAGGCTACCCAGACCAAGAACAATCCGAACAAACTGTTCGACTAAAAAATGACACAGAAGGAGCAGTACATAATGAAGGCGTTAAAAGTGATCCGCAGCATATTCGTGTGGCTCATGGTGGTCCTCGCCGTGGGCATGATGATCTTCACCGTCATATCGGTGTCCACCTTTGACCGGGCCGACCGCAGCCTCTTCGGCTATAAGGCGTTCATCGTCCTGTCCGACTCCATGAGCAAGACCGACTTTGACGCGGGCGATCTGGTTCTTGTTAAAGAGGTGGACCCGTCCACGCTCCAGGAGGGCGACATCATCGCCTATACCTCTCAGAATAACGCCAACTACGGCGAGACCGTCACCCATAAGATCCGCCGGCTCACCACCGACGCCAACGGTGACCCCGGCTTTGTCACCTACGGCACCACCACGGACACCGACGATGAGACCGTCGTCACCTACCCCTATGTCCTGGGCAAATACAGCAGCCATATCGCCAAGGTGGGCACATTCTTCCAGTATCTCAAGAGTACCCCCGGCTATATCATCTGCATCCTGATCCCCTTCCTGGTCCTCATTCTGCTGGAGAGTGTCCGCTGCATCCGCCTGTTCCGCAAGTATAAGACCGAGCAGCAGGCCGAGCTCCAGGCCCAGCGGGATAAGCTGGAGGCCGACCGCGCCGAGACCCAGCGCATGATGCAGGAGCTGCTGCAAATGAAGGCACAAATGGCACAAACCGCCGCCGAAGCGCCTCAAAAGGACGAAGCCCCGTCCGACACCACCCCGGTGTGACCGCTGCAAGAACAGCGTTTACATAATTGCCATTGAAAAATTTTATAAGGAGGAAAAACGCAATGACAAATAGCAAATCCACCAAGCGGGCATTGCTCACCAGCGTATCGGCCATCGTGTTGTGCCTGGTTATGCTCATCGGCACCACCTTCGCGTGGTTCACCGACTCCGCCTCCACCGGGGTCAACAAGATCCAGGCCGGTAATCTGGATGTTAAGCTGGAGTATAAGAACGCAAAAACATCCGATTTTACCGAAGCGAACAAGGACACCAAGGTGTTCGATGAAAACGCCCTGTGGGAGCCGGGCCATGTGGAGTATGTGGTGCTCAAGGTCAGCAACGCAGGCACCCTGGCCCTCAAGTACAAGCTGGGCATCAATATTGCCAGCGAGACAGGCAGCACCAGTGTCGACGGCAAGGCGTTCAAGCTGTCTGACTACATCAAGTTCGCAGTTCTGAATGACGACCAGAGCACCCTGGGCCGTGACAACCTGGCGGCCACTGCTGGCGCGGGCGATGCGCTGAAAGTGGGTTATACCAGCGGCGAAGGTCATTTGGCGAAGGGCGATAGTGCGGTTGTGACCCTGGTCGTTTGGATGCCCACCACCGTGGGCAACGAAGCCAACCACAAGACCGACGCGGCCGCTCCGACCATCAACCTCGGCATCAGCGTAGTCGCCGGCCAGGACACTGTGGAGAGTGACAGCTTCGACAAGAAGTATGATGAGAAAGCCACCTATCCCGTGATGGACAATGAAGGGCTTAAAGATGCAATCAGTGGAGCCACCGATGGCAGCACCGTGGTTATCTCTTCCGGCGAATACACGCTGTCTGACGCCGGAACTAATAAGACTGAGATTCCTGCCGGTGCCACCATTGCCGGTGCGGGAGTGGACAACACAACGCTGAATGTCAGCAACGATAAAATTGCAAAAGATAATGTCACCATCAAGGACATGACCATCAAGGGCAGCGGTTCGAAAGGAACTGGCGGTACGCTGAATATCAATGGCAACAACACGACCATTGAGAACATTGATTACGAGGGTGACGGCAATATTGCCATTACCGTGTCTACTGGCAAAAACAACACCGGCACCATCTTCAGGGGAACCAAGATCACAAAAGCATTCCGTGGAATCCAGTTTTGGAGCCTGTCCGGCGATTCTGTGATCGACAACTGCGTGCTGGATGTGGCTGGCTACACATTCAACATTGATGCAGCGGTAGCGGGCTCCACGCTGACTATCACAGATTCCACGCTGAACGGATGGACATCCTACACCAGCGGTATTGAGTTGGTCAAATTTGACAATTGCAAGCTGGGACTGAACACATACGACTATCTGCGGCCTTACTCCGAGACGGAGCTCGTCAATTGCGAGTTTACATCTGACTCGTATCAGCTGAACGCAGGTGGCTCAGATGCCTACACTATTACGCTGACGAATTGTACTAAGAACGGAACGCTCATCACAGCAGACAATGTTGTATCCTTGCTGTTGCATACGGTCGACTGGAACAGCAATGTTACATTGGTCGTTAACGGTGTAACCGTTGCAATCAGCTAATATTCGCTTAATACAATTGCCCAAGTAATAAATTAAGCAAGCCCCCTCCGCCCTCCGGCGGAGGGGCGATCAAAGGGCATATCACCCCGATGTGCCTTTTGATCGTCCCCATGACCCCCAGAAAGGAGATACAACTATGAAAAACGATACCGGCGCTGTGATACTTTTGATCGTTCTGATCGTAGCTGCCTTTCTGTTGCTTCTGCCCCGGATTACAAGGCTTCTCGGCCGCCACGGACACGAAGAGAAGGACGACCTGCGCCATATCCTCGCCCCCTCCGTGCTGGCTATCTGCCTCTGCGCCATCTGCCTGTGCGGCACCAGCTGGGCCTGGTTCACCGCCAGCACCTCCACCGGGGTAACCACTATGCAAAGCTCCTCCTACAAGCTGCTGTATCAGGTCGGCGATGATGCAGCCGAGCTTGCCACAGCCGGAACGACCTATACGCTGACCGCTGAAACCTGCGAGATAAACCTCACAGCTGCCGGAACAGCAGGCGCAACGGGCTATTGCAGCGTCCGGATCGGTGACGAAACCTACTACACCCAGCAGATTTTCGTGGATGATACTGCGTTCACCTTTACCATAACTGCCCCTGCGGGCACGGAAATAATTCTCACCCCCAAATGGGGCACCTATGCCGGAACCGCTACGATTCAAAACGGCGCCACGATCACCGTCTCCACCACGCAGCAAAGCGCCCCCCAAACCCCGGACAGCACTGAGACCACCGAGCCCGACACAAACCCGGAGGACACAACGCCCGTCGTCCCCGAACCGACAGATACAGCGGCCAATTTCCCCGAGCTTCCAGACGCCACGGATGATTTCGGCTAAACCCTTCCATCGCGCATAGAGCCAAGTCGGCTATAAGATGAATAAAGAGCCGGAAAGTGTTACCTAACAACACTTTCCGGCTCTCTTTCTATCCAATTATACGAATTAAGGCAGCGCTCTTTATCCCCGCCAGCCCATGGAGCCGCTGATCTCTCCGGCGGTGTGCAGCAGCTTGGGGGCGAACTCCGCAATGGTGCTGTCGGTCATGCGCACCGCCGGGCCGGAGATGCTCATGGCGCCCAGGGGGTTGCCGTTCCAGCTGTAAATGGGCGCGGCCATGCACCGCACGCCCAGGTCGTGCTCCTCATCGTCGATGGCGTAGCCTCGCTGACGGGTGCGCTCCAGGTCCTCCTGCAGCGCCTCCCAGGTAACGATGGTCTTGGGCGTGAACTGCACCACCTGGGTCTGGTCCCAAATGTCGCGCACCTCTTTTTCCGGCAGATAGGCCAGAATGCTCTTGCCCACGCCGGTGCAGTACATGGGGTTGTGCAGGCCCACGGAGGAGGTGATGTTGATGGGCCGGGAAAACGGCTCCATTTTGTAGAGGTAAAAAACCTCGTTGCCGTCCCGCTCCACCAGGTGGATGACCTCCCGAACCTCGTTGGAAAGCGTCTCCAAAATGGGCTTGGACGCGGTGAACAAATCCAGCACCGAGGAGACCCGCCGGGAGATCTCATACAGCCGCAGGGTCAGGCGGTACTTGCCGCTCTGGGGGTCCTTGCGCACATAGCCCCGGCCCGCCAGGGAGGCCAGCAGTCGGTGAGCGGTGCTGGCATGCAGGGAAGTGGCCGCCGCCAGGTCCGACAGGGCCATCCCCTGGGGCGAAGCCGAAAGCGCCTCTAAAATGTCCAAGACCCGGTCAATGGATTGGACGGAGTTGTTGTCTTTCATGGGGTAAACCTTTCCGCATTATGAAAATATAGGTATATCATACCGCGGCATTTGTCGTTTTGCAATATGGACTGGTAAATTTTTTGTTAAAAATACGGGATTGACATTTTCCAAACAAATGATAATAATATAGATAGAATTCCACAATGTGTAATTCAATTTCACAATGCGAAAAGCAAAGAGAAGAGATAACGAAAACCTGCTGTGAAAATGTTGAGAGGAGGAGCCATGGATACAAAAGCATTAGCCAAGAGCTACAAGGAGTACGGCATATCCATTCGGAGAACGCTGCACCAAAACCCCGAGCTGGGCGGCCAGGAGTTTCAAACGGCGGCGCTGATCGAGTCGGAGCTGGATAAGATCGGCGTGCCCCACAAGCGGGTGGCCGCCACCAATGTGGTCGCCACCATCACCGGCGCACGCCCGGGCAAGACCATCGGCCTGCGGGCGGACATGGACGCCCTGCCGGTGCAGGAGGAAAACGATGTAGAGTACCGCTCGCAAAACAGCGGCGTCATGCACGCCTGCGGCCACGACGGGCACACCGCGTCCCTGCTCACCGCCGCCAAGATCCTTGTGGAGAAAAAGGACGAGCTGTGCGGCACAGTGAAGCTGCTGTTCCAGTCCGCCGAGGAAAACGGCACCGGGGCCAAGGAGCTGGTGGACAGCGGTGAAATAGACGGCCTGGACGGCGTGTTCGGCATCCACATCTGGAACGATGTGGAGCACGGCAAGGTCTCCGTGACGGCCGGCGAGGCCATGGCCTCCGCCATCGAGTTCCGGGTCTACCTGGAAGGGAAGGGCGGCCACGGCTCCGCGTCCTACAAGGCCGTTGACGCCACGGTGCCCCTGGCCTCCCTGGTGATGAACCTGCAGACCCTGGTCAGCATGGAGTTTGACCCGCTTTCGGACATCGTTTTGACCATTGGCCGCATTTTCTCCGGCCCCAACGCCTACATTGCCCCCGGCGGCGCGTACAACATCGTCTCCGGCGAGTCCTACCTGGAGGGCACCGTCCGTGTGTTTAACGATAAGGACAGCGACCTGTTTAAGGAAAAGATACAGCGCCTGGTGGACGCCACGGCCAAGATGTTCGGCGTGAAAGCCACGCTGTACTATCATCCCCACTGTGCATCCGTTATCAACGATGAAAAAATGGCCCGTCAGGCCCGGGAGACCTGCATCGGCCTTTGGGGCCAGGATGTCCTGGACCATGAGCTGAGCAAGGTCATGGCCGGGGAGGACTTCGGCTGGTACCGCACCAAGGTCCCCAGCATGTTCGTCTTTGTAGGCGGGCGCAACGAGGAAAAGCTGCCCTGCTATCCCCACCACAACTGCCGCTTCAATATTGACGAGGACTCTATTGAGCAAGCCGCCAGTCTCTACGCGCAGTATGCGCTGGATTATTTGAGAGAGAAATAAAATGGAGGTAAAAAGAATGAACGAGAAAAAATCAAAGCTGCGTATGCCACATGTCTACATCATCCTGGGTGCCCTGCTGATCATTGTGACCATCCTCACATACATCATCCCTGCCGGTACTTATGATTTTGTAGAGGTCAATGGCAAGAAGGTCATTGACGCCACCACCTTCCACTACATCGACCAGACGCCCGTGGGCATTTGGGACATGATCATGGCCATTCCCCAGGCCTGCGCCAACAGCGGTATGCTCATCATGTGCGTGTTCCTGATCTCCGGCGCCATCAACATCATCAATAAGACCGAGGCTCTGGACGCCACCATCGGCAAGTTCGCCCTGGCCTTCCGTGGCAAGAAGATCGCGGTGCCCCTGGTCATGCTCCCCTTCGTGGTCCTGGGCATGATGGGCATTACGGAGCCCGCCAATGTAGCCTTTATACCGTTGGGCATGATGCTGGGCTTTGCCCTGGGCGGCGACGCCATCGTGGGCACGGCCATCGTCCTCTTCGGCCTCAGCGCCGGCTTCACCATGGCCCCCTTCGGCACCTCCACCACCGCCAACGCTCAGACCATCGCAGGCATCCCCGTGTTCTCCGGCTGGCCCCTGCGTGTGTGCGCCGCCATCCTCTTCTGGCTGGTAAACGCCTGGCTCATCACCGCCTACCTCAATAAGGTCCGCAAGGATCCTCAGAACAGCCTCTGCATCGACGACCCCCATGTCTATAAGTCCTACGGCAATGTGGAGGGCGTGGAGCTGACCACCCGCCGCAAGCTGGTTGCCATCATCTTCGCGCTGATGTTCGCCGTGGTGGTCTGGTCCGTGTTCGTGGGCCTGTGCAGCATGCAGTTCGTGGCCTGCGTGTTCCTGGTGGGCGCCATCCTCTCGGGCATCGTGTTCGGCTATAAGCCCAATCAGATCTGCGAGCTGCTGGGCGAGGGCTTTGCCCAGATCGCTTTCGGCGCGCTGATGATCGGCTTCGCCTCCGCCATCTCCCTGGTCATGACCAACGGCAACATCATCCACACCTGCGTCCACGCCGCAGCCGGTGTTGTGGGCAGCCTGCCTCCCGCACTGACGGCCATCGGCATGAACATCCTGAACATCTTCGTCAACTTCTTCATCATCTCCGGCTCCGGCCAGGCCTTCGTGGTCATGCCCATCATGAGCCCCCTGGCCCAGGTTGTGGGCGTGACCCAGCAGACGGCGATCTTGGCCTACCAGCTGGGCGACGGCCTCACCAACTTCATCTATCCCCAGTCCGGCGTGCTGATGGCCGCCCTGTCCGTGAGCCGCGTCTCCTGGCCCGACTGGGCAAAGTTTGCCGGCAAGTTCATCATCATCCAGACCATCATCGGCTGGGCCCTCATTGTCTTTGCCACCCTCACCGGCTACGGCGCGGCTTTGGGCTAAAAAAGACAGTCAAAGCAATACCATATCGTTCAAGCACACCCGTTTTCTGCGGGTGTGCTTGAGCGGCAAAAAAACAAATGCGTAGGAGGAATGTTATCGTGAAACGCAATGTTACTATGCCCACCATGGAGAGCGTCAAGAACTTTAAGGCCGCCATGGCCTCGGAGCAGGGCGCGTTCGGCCCGTTTATGATCACCTCGGACTCGGCCTTTGTGGAGGCCGCCGGGTATGCCGGATATGACTTCGTGCTGCTGGATATGGAGCACGGCCCCGGCACCTTTGAAAACCTGCAAAATCTCATTCGCGCCGCTAATGTCTCCGGGGTCTGCCCGGTGGTCCGGGTCCCCCGTGGCACGGACATTTGGATCGATCAGGCCCTGGATGTGGGCGCGGGGGCGGTGATGATCCCCCAGATCGACACCGCCGAGCAGGCCCGGGCCGCCGTGTCCGCCGCTAAGTTCTCTCCCCGGGGCACCCGGGGCACCTGCCGCTTTGTCCGCTCCGCCGCCTATGGCGGCGTCCCCGGCGCGGACTACTTCACCCAGGCCCAGGACACCGTGGTCATCCTCCAGGCCGAGGGCCAAAAGGCCATCGACAACCTGGACGAGATCCTCAGCGTAGAGGGCGTGGACATCGTGTTCGTGGGTCCCTATGACCTCTCCGCCTCCCTGGGCATCATCGGCCAGATCACCCATCCCCGTGTCATGGAGCTTATCGGCCAAATTTGCCGCAAGGCCGCCGCAAAGGGCGTGCAGGTGGGCTGCTTTGCCGACTCCGCCGCCTCCGGCCGCAAGCTGCTGGAGATGGGCGTCCGCTTCGTGGGTTACTCCTGCGACACCGCCATTTTCATGAACATGGCTAAGGCCGACATCGCCGCCTTCCACGGCGAAAACTAAAAAGCGGAGGGAACTATGAGCAAGAAAAATTATGTGGTCATGGACGGCAACACCGCCGCCGCCCATTCCGCTTACGCCTTTACCGAGGTGGCGGCCATTTACCCCATCACCCCGTCGTCCCCCATGGCCGAGAAGGTGGATGAGTGGTCCGCCAAGGGCCGCAAGAACCTTTTCGGCACCCCGGTGGATGTGATACAGATGCAGTCCGAGGCCGGCGCCGCCGGCACCTGCCACGGCTCTTTGCAGGCGGGCGCCCTGACCACCACCTTTACCTCCTCCCAGGGGCTCATGCTGATGATCCCCGCCATGTATGCCATGGGCGGCCAGTTCCTCCCCAGCGTCATGCACATCGCCTCCCGGGTGGTCACCAGCAACCACCACTCCATTTTCGGCGACCATACGGACTTTATGACCTGCCGCACCACCGGCTACGCCATGCTCATGTCCGCCTCCCCCCAGGAGGCCATGGACCTGGCCGCCGTGGCCCATCTGAGCGCCATCAGCGCCAAATACGCTTTCATGCACTGTTTTGACGGCTTTAGAACCAGCCACGAGATGCAGCGCATCGAGGCCCTGGACTATGAGGACCTGCGCCGCCTGGTGGACTATGACGCCCTGCGGGCCTTCCGCCGCCAGTCCCTAAACCCGGAGCACCCCACCAACCGGGGCAACAATGTGAACCCCGATGTGTACTTCCAGTGCAAGGAGGGTGCCAATGTGAAGTCCGCTGTGGTCCCCGGCACCGTCCAGCACTATATGGATGAGATCAACAAGCTCACGGGCCGGGACTACAAGCTCTTTAACTACTACGGCGCTCCCGATGCCGAGGAAGTGGTGGTGGCCATGTGCTCCGTCACCGAGGCCCTGCGGGAGACCGTGGACTATCTCAACGCCCAGGGCCGCAAGGTGGGCATGGTGCAGATCCACCTGTACCGCCCCTTCTCCGTGCCGGACTTCTCCGCCGCCATCCCCGCCACCTGTAAGCGCATCGCCGTGCTGGACCGCAGCAAGGAGACGGGCTCCGTGGGTGAGCCGGTGTACCTGGATGTGGTCACGGCTCTCAACCAGGTGGGCCGCGGTGACATCCGCGTGGTGGGTGGCCGCTACGGCCTCTCCAGCAAGGACACCACCCCCGGCCAGCTCATCGCCGTGTATGATAACCTCCGCCAGGCGAACCCCAAGAACAGCTTCACCATCGGTATTAACGACGATGTGACCCACACCTCCCTGGACTACGAGAACATCGAGTTCCCCCATCCCGGCGAAATATCCTGCAAGATCTGGGGCCTGGGCGGCGACGGTACTGTGGGCGCCAATAAGAACGCCATTTCCACCATCGGCCTGGTTGCCAACAAATATGCCCAGGCGTATTTCTCCTACGACTCCATGAAGTCCGGCGGCCTGACCCAGAGCCACCTGCGCTTCGGCGACACGCCCATCCGCAGCACCTACCTGGTGTCCTCCGCCGACTTCGTGGCCTGCCACGCGCCTACCTATGTGCTGAAATACGACCTCACCGAGGACCTGAAGGACGGCGGCACCTTCCTGCTCAACTGCCCCTGGTCGGTGGAGGAGCTGGAGAGCCACCTGCCCGCCAAGATGAAGCGGGACCTGGCTCGCAAGCACGCCAAGTTCTACATCATCGACGCCGCCAAGCTGGCCGCCGAGATCGGCCTGGGCAAGCACACCAATAACATCCTCCAGGGCGCGTTCTTCGCTTTGACCCGCGTCATCCCCATGGATGTAGCCGTGGAGGATATGAAGAAAAACAACTACGCCACCTACTTCAAAAAGGCCGGGCAGAAGATCGTGGACCTGAACGACAAGGCTGTGGATGTGGGCATCACTGCCGCTGTGCAGGTGGACATCCCCGCCGCCTGGGCCGATGCCCAGGACGCCCCCGCCCCGCAGGTGGAGGCCACGCCCTTCGTCAAGGAGATCGTCATGCCCATGGACCACCAGCAGGGCGATAAGCTCCCGGTCTCCGTGTTCCAGAAGCACGGCGTCCTGGACGGCACCTGGGAAAACGGCACCTCCGCCTACTCCAAGCGCGGCGTAGCCACCTCTGTGCCCAAGTGGGACGCGGCGGCCTGCATCCAGTGCAACCGCTGCGCCATGAGCTGCCCCCACGCGGCCATCCGCCCGGTGCTGCTGACGGAGGAGGAGAGGGCCCAGGTCCCCGCCGCCTTTGTCACCGCCCCCGCCAAGGGCCTGGGCAAGGACGCCCCCGCCTATCAGTTCCGTATGCAGGTCTCCCCCTACGACTGCCTGGGCTGCGGCGTCTGCCTCACCGCCTGCCCCGCCAAGGGCGCCCTGACCATGGCTCCCTTCGGTGAGATGAAGGCCGAGCAGCCCCTGTTCGACCAAGTCGCCATGAACGAGAAGTACCTGAAAAAGGACGCCATCAGCGACAAGAGCGTGAAAAATGCCCAGTTCGCCAAGCCCTATTTCCAGTTCTCCGCCGCCTGCGCAGGCTGCGCCGAGACCACCTACATCAAGCTCCTGAGCCAGCTTTTCGGCGACCATATGTATGTGGGCAACGCCGCGGGCTGCTCCTCCGCCATCAGCGGCGGTGCCCCCATCCTGCCCTACTGCAAGGACTGCCAGGGCCACGGCCCCGCCTGGGAGCACTCCCTGTTCGAGGACAACGCCGAGTTCGCCTACGGCTTCTTCCACGCCCAGGATTCCATCCGCAAGGAGCTGCTGCTCCGCCTGGAGAAGCTGCAGGGGGAGGGCGTGGCTCCCGAAGCCATCGGCGCTTATCTGGCAAATTGGAACGACCACGAAAAATCCCGCGCCGTCACTGACGCGCTGATAGCCGCCTTGCAGGGCGTACCCGGCGAGGACGCCGCGTACATCCTGGAAAATAAGGAATACCTTGCCAAGAAATCCGTCTGGGCCGTAGGCGGCGATGGCTGGGCCTACGACATCGGCTTCGGCGGCATCGACCATGTGATGGCCCAGAACCGGGATGTGAACCTGCTGGTGCTGGACACCGAGGTATATTCCAATACCGGCGGCCAGTCCTCCAAGGCAACGCCCATCAGCGCCACAGCCAAGTTCTCCGCCGGCGGCAAGCAGGTTGCCAAGAAGGACCTGGGCGGCATTCTGATGCAGTACGGCTATGTGTATGTGGCCCAGGTGGCTATGGGCGCGGACCAGGCCCAAACGCTCCGCGCTCTCCGGGAGGCCGAGGCCTATCCCGGCCCCTCCATCGTCATCTGCTACTGCCCCTGCCTGGAGCAGCACATCAAGTCCGGCATGGGCAACTCCCAGTTGGAGATGAAGAAGGCCGTGGAGTGCGGCTACTGGCACCTGTACCGCTACGATCCCCGCCGCATCGCGGAGGGGAAGAACCCCTTCCAGCTGGATTCCCCGGAGCCCGACACCGAGAAGCTCATGGACTTCCTCATGGGTGAAAACCGCTTCGCCGCGCTGAAGAACAACTTCCCGGAGAAGGCCGACGCCCTCTATGCCAAGGAGATCGCCGATGTAAAGGCCCGCTACGCCAAGTATAAGAAGTTGGCCCAGGACGACTAAGATCGGCAGCTCGATACCACCAATTGCAGCGGGGGACCGCCCCCTCCCAAGCGGCCCCCCGCTTTTCCCAACCAATAAGGAGACGATTCTCATGTATCAGACCATTCATTACGAAAAGCAAGACCATATAGCCATCGTGACCATCGACCGTCCCGAGGCCCTGAACGCCCTGAACAGCACCGTCATCACCGAGCTGGAGCAGGTGGTTTCGGACCTGGAAACAGACCGGGACATCCGGGCCATGATCCTCACCGGCGCGGGCCGCTCCTTCGTGGCCGGGGCCGACATCGGCGAGCAGTATCCTCTGGACCTGGAAGCTGGCCGCCGCTGGGGCCAGCGGGGCAGCGCCCTCTTTCGCCGTATTGAAAAACTGGAAATTCCCACCATTGCCGCGGTAAACGGCTTCGCCCTGGGCGGTGGCTGCGAGCTGGCAATGAGCTGTGACATAATTATCGCTTCCGAAAAGGCCAAGTTCGGCCAGCCCGAGGTGGGCCTGGGCATCACCCCCGGCTTCTCCGGCACCCAGCGCCTGCCCCGCCGCGTGGGCGTGGCCAAGGCCAAGGAGCTGATCTTCTCCGGCAGGATGATCAAGGCCGACGAGGCCAGGGAGATCGGCCTTGTCAACGCCGTCTACGCCCCGGAAGCCCTGATGGACGGCGCGCTGGAGATGGCCAGGTCCTTCACCAAGAACGCCCCCATCGCCG
>CAVHCH010000021.1:0-7789 GCA_963634265.1 Bacteroidaceae bacterium
GCCACGGCGCTGGCCGCCGCCACATTCAGCGAGTCCACCCCGTGGGCCATGGGGATGCACACCGTGTAGTCGCAGTCCTCTATGCTGCCGTCCGCCAAGCCGTCCCCCTCGGTGCCCAGGGCGACAGCCAGCCGCTCCTCCGCCAGGAGCCGGGGGTCATTCAGCCGCACCGAGTCCTCCCGCAGGGCCATAGCCGCCGTGCGAAAGCCCAGCGCGTGCAGCTTCTCCGTCCAGCTCCCCTCGGGCAGATAGGTCCAGGGGACCTGAAACACCGTCCCCATGCTCACTCGCGTGCTGCGGCGGTACAGCGGGTCGCTGCACTCCGGCGTCAGCAGCACCGCGTCCATGCCCAAAGCTGCCGCCGAGCGGAAGATGGCCCCCACATTGGTGGGGTTCATCACCCGCTCCAAAACCGCCACCCGCCGGGCGTCCGCGCACACCTGCTCCACCCCGGGCAGCGCCCGGCGCTTCATGGCGCACAGCATCCCCCGGGTCAGGTGAAAGCCCGTCATCTGGGCCAGTACCGGCTCCTCCGCCGTAAAAACCGGCACCTCCGGGCACCGCTCCAGCAGGGCCTTGCCCTGGCTCTCCACATGGCGGCGCTCCATCAAAAAGGAGATAGGCTCATAGCCGGCCAGCAGCGCCCGCTCAATGACCTTAGGGCTCTCGGCGATGAAGATGCCCTTCTCCGCGCACTCCCAATTCGCCAGCTGGCTCTCCCGCAGCCGGGCAAAAATATCCAGTTCCGGCGCGGAAAAATCCGCGATCTCCCGAATATCCGCCATGTTTCTCCTCCGTCAAAAATTGATGACGCCCAAATGCTCCAGCAAAATTTTCACGCCGATAAGAATGAGGATGATACCCCCCACGATCTCGGCCTTGCTCTTATACTTCAGCCCGAAAATGTTGCCCACCTTCAGTCCCACCGCCGACAGGCAGAAGGTGATGGCCCCGATAAGTCCCACGGCGCTGAAGATATTCACATCCGGCAGCAGGGCAAAGGTGATGCCCACCGCCAGGGCGTCGATGCTGGTGGCCAGAGCCAAAAGCAGCATAGATTTGAAGTCGAAGGACGCGCTCTCCTCCTTTTCCTCCTTGGAAAATGCCTCCTTGAGCATATTCCCGCCGATGAGGCACAGCAGCACAAAGGCCACCCAGTGGTCCACCGAGGTGATGTACCGCTCAAAGGTAGTACCCAGCAGGTAGCCCAGCGTGGGCATCAGCGCCTGAAATCCTCCGAACCACGCGCCCACAGTCAAATAGTGCTTCCACCCCAGCTTCTGCACGGACAGTCCCTTGCAAATAGCCACCGCAAAGGCGTCCATGGACAGGCCCACGGCCAGCAGCACCAGTTCCAGTAAATTCATTTGTATTCCCTCTCTGTCAGGCCGGAATGTCGCCACATCCCAGCAGTGTTATCTGTATATTATCCCACATTTTCGCTGCGCTGTCAATGTCTCTCCGACGGATCTCCCCGCAATGTTTTCCCCTTGCGTTCCCGCCCGGCCTATTTTATAATAAGGTAGATTTTTGATCGCAAAGGAGCCACGCAAATGAAATATCCCGTCGCCATCGACCCGCAGCTTTACCCCGTGTACCCGGAAATTCGCCTGGGCCTGCTCTGCTTCCGGGCGGAGGTACAGCCGTCCCGGGACGCTTTTTGGGCGCATATGGACGAGCAGGTGCTCCCCGCCGTGCGCCAAGCCATAGAGGGCAAGGAGTGGAGCGAGATTCCCGGTGTGCGGGGCAGCCGCGCCGCCTACAAGGCCTTTGGCCGCAATCCGGGCCGCTACCGTGTCTCCTCCGAGGCGCTGCTGCGCCGGGTGCGCCGGGGCGATGACCTGTACCGCATCAATTCCGTGGTGGATGTGAACAATCTTCTCTCCGTGGAGAGCGGCCTGTCCGCCGGTTCCTATGACCTGGACGCCCTGCGCGGCCCTGTCACGCTCCGCAAGGCCGGCCCCGGCGAGGGCTACACGGGCATCGGCAAGGATTTTCTGGACCTGGAAAACCTGCTGGTCCTGGCCGACCAGGAGGGCATTTTCGGCAGTTCCCTGTCCGACTCCACCCGGGCCATGGTCACGGAGACCACCCGCCATATTCTCACGGTCCTCTACTGCTTTGAAAACGCCATCGACCTCCCGGCCCTGCTCCATACCGCCCGGGACGCTTTTCAAAAATTCGCCGATGCCCAGGAGGTAGAGACCTGGCTCGTGTGACGCTCCCCCGGTTTCCATACCATGCCGAATACCGAAAATAATTCCTATTGGAAATTTGAAAATAAATGTGTTATAGTAGACCATATTTTGAAGTTTGAGGAAAGGAGCGCCGCCATGCCGGACTTCACCCCCTCCGAGCAGCCCCTGCTGCAAATCATCGACCAATATCTCGCCGCAGGCCGCCCCCTGACCCTTGCCATCGACGGCTGCTCCGCCGCCGGAAAGACCACCCTGGCCCGGCGCTTGCAGGAAAAGTACGGCTGCCCGGTTTTCCATACGGACGACTATTTCCTCCAGGCCCACCAGCGCACGGCCCAGCGCCTTGCCCAGCCCGGAGGCAACATGGACCGGGAGCGCTTTTTGCAGGAGGTGCTTCTGCCCCTGTCCCGGGGCGAAGCGGTCACTTTCCGCCGGTTCGACTGCGGCACCATGGCCCTCCAGGCCCCCGCCACCGTGCCCTACGCGCCCTTTCAAATCATAGAGGGCACCTACTGCCTGCACCCGGACCTGGCACCCTATTATACCTATTCCGTCTTTCTCCGCATCTCGCCGGAGGCCCAGCGCCAGCGCATCCTGTGCCGCTGCCCGGCCGAGAAAGCACAGCAATTCTTTGACCGCTGGATCCCCCTGGAGCAGCTTTATTTCCGGCAGCTCCGCCCGGATGCCCGGTGCGATCTTATTTTGGAGGCCCCTATATGAACACACAGAACACCCAAAAATTCTCCCTGCGCAAGCTGCTCTATTCCGCCGTGTGCCTGGCCCTGTGCCTGCTGCTGCCCTTTCTCACCGGGCAGATACCCCAGGTGGGCAAGGCCCTGAGCCCCATGCACATCCCGGTGCTGCTGGGCGGCTTTCTCTGCGGCCCCTGGTGGGCGGCCCTGGTGGGGCTCATCGCCCCGGTGCTGCGGTTTCTGCTCTTCGGCTCGCCCCCCCTGTTCCCTATGGCCACCGCCATGTCCTTTGAGCTGGCGGCCTACGGTCTGGCCGCGGGGCTGCTGTATCGTCTCTTCCCCCATCGGGTAGGCGGCGTCTATGGCGCCCTGGTCGGAGCCATGCTCATTGGCCGGGTGTCCTTCGGCATCGCCATGTTCCTGCTCCTGGGCGGCAGCTACACCTGGGAGGCTTTCGTCTCCGGTGCCTTCGTCACCGCCCTCCCCGGCATCATCCTGCACCTGCTTCTGATCCCCCCCATCGTCCTGGCCCTGCAAAAAGCCGGAAAGCTGTAAAGCCAAAAACAGAAAAGTAAAAATCAGAAGGAATCAAAAAAACACAAAAATCAAAAGAGATAATAGTTTTACTCCAAAAAGGGAGACGCCTCGCGTCTCCCTTTTCATATCCCCAAAGCAAAAACATCCAACGCCCCCTACGCACGCGCTTCCATCCCGTGTCTCCGTAGGGCGGGCTGACCACAAATCACCGCACCTCCGGCAGGACACACAGTCCCTGCCCTACCAAACAATATAATATAGGGCGGGACCCATGTGTCCCGCCGCCCTCCACGCTCCATGCAAAAAACCTGTCATTGCGAGGCCAGTGCGCACACTGGCCGTGGCAATCCGTAACCCCCGTCCAAAGGCTCCCCTGCGCAAGGGGAGCTGTCACGGCAAAGCCGTGACTGAGGGGTCGACGCACCGCACTTCCTGTAACACTCCGTAGGGGGCGGCGTCCCCGACGCCCCGCTTTCACGCACCCCCTGTAATCCGTAGGGGCGGGGTTCTACCCCGCCCGCCGTCTAACGCACAAAGCCCTTGTAGGGCGGGACCCATGTGTCCCGCCGCCGTCCCCGCACAAAAGAAGGGAGACGCCTCGCGTCTCCCTTCTCCATATCTGTTCCAACTCACATTTTCAGATCCCGCTCACGGGTTCAGCCAATTCCTCGGCTTCTCCGTGTCATCCAGGCTCGTGTCGTTCTTCGGCTGCTGCACCGGGTCCACGATCACCGAGCCGCCGTGTACCGGGCACGCCCCGCTGGAGAGCACCTGCACCCGGTAAGCGTCATCCGGCACCGTGATGTTGTGTACCGTCGCCCGGGCGTAGTCCAGGGCCGCCACCTGCATCACCGAGGATGTCGGGCAGCTTGTGGTGGCAATGTGCTTGCCGTCCTTGCAGTAGGACACGATCTTGTGCATCTCGCAGCTGGTGGTGGGCGCGGTATCTGCCGCCACCTGCACCGTCTGGACACGGCTGCCCCGGAAGTCCGCCGCGCAGGCCTCGGTAGCCAGTTGTCCGCTGTCGGCGCACACCGTCACCGTGGTCAGCCCGTCGCAGCTGTGGAATCCCGGGTCCTCCAGGCCCTCGTGAATGCGGCTCATGACCCGACTAAACATAGCCGAGCAGGGGTTCGTGCCAGAATACACCACTTCCTTGGACTTGTAGCCGCTCCAAACCGCCGCGCAGTAATAGGGGGTAAAGCCCGCGAAATAGCGGTCCCGCGCATCGTCCGTCGTACCGGTCTTGCCGCCGATGGACATGCCGGAGAAATACGCGCCGCCGCCGGTACCACGAGTCACCACATCCTGCAGCATGCTGCGCATCAGATAGGCAGTGGTCTTTTTCATAGCCACATGGGACTCGGTGTTGTTGTCAATAATGACATTGCCCTGGGCATCCTCCACCCGGGAATAGGTCCGGGGCGTGGTGTAAACGCCGTCGTTCACAAAGGTGCTGTACGCCGCCGCCACCTCCAAGGTGGTCACGCCGTTGTCAAAGCCGCCCAGGGCCATGTTGCCCGCTTGGGTAGAGTCCGTCTCCGTCAAGGTGGTGAACCCCAGCTTCTCGGTCATGAACTTATAAGAATTATAGGTCCCGTACAGAAGATTCGTCCGCACCGCACAGGTGTTCACAGACTGCACGATGGCCTCGCGCACATTGGTCAGGCCATTGTAAACACGGGTAGAGTTCCGGGGCCAGGCGTTGCCGTTGAGGTCGATGGGATAGTCGTCGATGATGGACGCCGCGGTGATGGTGCCGTTATCTAAAGCCGGTGCGTAGGTGCTGATGGGCTTGGCCGCCGAACCGCAGGGCCGCACCTCCGTGGCCCAGTTCCAGCCCCGGTCCGTGGTCTTCACGCCCGTGCCACCCACCATCGCCACCACATCGCCGGTGTAGGGATCCATCACCGTCATGGCGATCTGTAGAGGCTGACCGTAAGAGTCCAGCTGCTCCTGGTATTCCGTGGTCTCAAACTCCTCCTCGGCGATCTGCTGATAGGTGAGGTTCTGTGTGGTATAGATCTTGTACCCGCCGCCGTACACCATGCCCACCGCCCGCTCATAGGCGCTGATGACATTGCCCTCGCTGTCGGGCTTGCTGTCCTGCAATTCATAAATTTCCACGAACTTCTTGGCCACATCCGAAATGACCTGGTCAGTGAAGTAGGAGTTGTTGGCCTTGGTGACCTTTTCGGTGGTCTCCTCGGTCTCCTCCGCCGGCGCCTCGTAGCCCTCCACCAGCTCGCCCATGCAGGTGTAGCCGTTGGTGAAGGTCACCTTCTCGTTGCAGGCGGCCTCGTAGGTCTCCTTCTCCTCAATAAGCCCCTGCTTGTACATATTCTCCAGCACCAAAAGCTGCCGGTTGCGGTTGTTGGCCAGGGTCCAGTCGCTGATAAGCGGGTCATACATGGAGGGGTTGTTGGTGATAGCAATAAGGCTGGCGCACTCGGCCAGGGTCAGGTCCTGGGCATCCTTGCCGAAATACATCCGGGAGGCCGTCTGCGCGCCGTAACAGGACTCGCCGAAATACACCGTATTCAAATAGGTGTTGAGGATCTGATCCTTGTCGTACTGCTTTTCCAGCTGCAAGGCCCGGTAAATTTCCGTCACCTTACGCTTGACGGTGGTCTCGTCGTTGCCGGTGATGTTCTTGATAAGCTGCTGGGTGATGGTAGATCCGCCCTGGACGCCGCCGCCGGTAACGGTGCTCAGCACCGCCCGGATCGTGCCCTTCCAGTCCACGCCCTTGTGGCTGTAAAAGCGCTTGTCCTCAATGGCCACCGCCGCCTTGCGCAGGTTCTCGGGGATCTGGTCCGCCGTAAGCAGAATGCGGTTTTCCCCGTCGTAAAGGGTCTGATACATGACCCAGTCGTCGCTGCCCTTTTCCTTGGCGTACATCTCCGTAGCCTGGGACAGGTCGTAGGCGTTCAGATTCACCTCCACCTTGTCCTTCATGGTACGGTTGATGTACATGGCGAACAAAATGGAGAAGAAGATCATCGTCAGCACCAGCACCGCGAAAACGGTGCCGACCACAAAGCCCACCTTGCGCCGCCTGGCCTGGATCTCCCGGGGACTGCGGCTGGCGCGGGCCTCTTTGCGTTTATGCAGCGCATTTTGTGCGCTTTTCATCAGGTCTTCCGCCCCGTGCTTCACATCCTGCTCCAGGCGGTTTCCCTCGTGCTTGCCCTTGCTCACAACAATGCACCTTCCTTTCTTCCGTATTACCAATCGGATCCGATCAAAAATCACTAAAAACCCAATATAAGTTATATTTTACCATACCTGTCAACTCCAAAAAAGCAACTTTTTTCTCCGAATCATTCCCATTTTTGCTTAAAATTATAAATATATCTGCATTTTTATATCCGATATGTTTCTGTTTTCCCAATTTTTGTCCCCAAACGCGCCTTGCAATCCGGCCCAAATTACTATATTATAGCCACGGAAACCATTATAAATAAGGAGGAATACCCCCATGAGCGAAGAATTTGGTCCCAATTTCATTACCATCACCGACGAGGACGGCAATGACATTGAGCTGGAATATGTAGACGCCCTGGAGCACAACGGCACCACCTACATGGCCTTTTTCCCCACGGCTGACACCGAGGAGGAGGCCGAGAGCGCCCAGGACTTCGGCCTGGTGATCCTCAAGTCCGTGATGGAAAACGGCGAGGAGCTGCTGGCCACCCCCGATACCGACGAGGAGCTGAACGAGGTTTTCGACCTGTTCACCCAGCAGCTTCTGGAGGACGAGGAATAACCGGCAAAAATCCCACCCAAGAAATTTCCCCGGAAATTTCCACCCCAACCTGCCGAAAACCCCTTTCTTTTTTCCCGCAAACCTGGTATAATAATCCCATCAAGATCCCGCCCGGCGGGCAGCAGTCTGTTTATCCTCACATTTTGTTATAGGGGATGCCGGATCAACGAGTGGACCGCAGGCCTCCCGGCTGCCTATTGCGGCTGGAAGTTGGAAGCAACGAAGCGCGTTGGAGGCAACCCACCTGCTCATTCGGTGCAGGTTATAACTTGGCTGCTGCCCCCTGGGCGGGATCATTCTATTCACAATCCAAAATTCACCCCCGTAGGGGCGGACGACTCTGTCCGCCCCTATTTTTCATGCCCCCACACCACCAATAATGCACCCGTAGGGGCGACCCTCGCGGTCGCCCGCCCCCCCGCACTTCTTGTTACGCTTCCGTAGGGGGCGGCGTCCCCGACGCCCCGTTTACCGCACTTCTCGCTACGCCTCCGTAGGGGCGGGGTTCTACCCCGCCCGCGGGAGGGGCAGAGCCCCTCCCCTACGCACTTCATGCTACGCCTCCGTAGGGCGGGGTGCCCCCACCCCGCCGC
>CAVHCH010000022.1:0-2511 GCA_963634265.1 Bacteroidaceae bacterium
CCCTTCGAGTTCTACCAGTACTGGCGGAATGTGGACGACGCGGATGTGATCAAGTGCCTGCGGATGCTGACCTTCCTGCCCCTGGAGGAGATCGACGCTATGGCCGACTGGAAGGACGCCAAGCTCAACGAGGCCAAGGACATCCTGGCCTACGAGCTGACAAAGCTGGTGCACAGCCAGGAGGAGGCAGACAAGGCGCGGGAGGCGTCCCGGGCGCTGTTCTCCGGCAAGGGCGATGCCACCCACATGCCGGCGACCCAGATCGCGGCGGAGAAGCTGACGGACGGGAAGATCGGCATTATGGCGCTGCTGGTGGAGTGCGGGCTGTGCGCGTCCAACAGCGAGGCCCGGCGGCTTGTGCAGCAGGGCGGTGTCAGCGTGGACGACGCGAAGGTGGAGTCCATCGACGCGGCCTTTGACGCAGAGGCCCTCAGCGGCGACGGCGTTATTATCAAGAAAGGGAAGAAGATCTTCCACCGGGCTTATATGGCATAAAAATTCTAAGAAAGGGCTTCTCGCTGCGGCGGGGAGCCTTTTTTTCTTGAAAAACGGCGGCGGGTATTGTATAATAGTTTGGAAAATTCACAATACGATGAACTGGAATGAAGCGATATGAAAACAAGCGATTTTAATTTTGAACTGCCCCAGGAGCTGATCGCCCAGACGCCCATCGAGAAGCGGGACGCGTCCCGGCTGCTGGTGCTGGATAAAAACAGCGGTGCCTGGGAGCACCGGCATTTTTACGATCTGCCAGAGTATCTGCATCCGGGAGACTGCCTGATTTTGAATGATTCCCGGGTGCTGCCCGCGCGGCTCCTGGGCCAGCGGCTGCCGGGAGGCGGGGCCTGCGAGGTGCTGCTGCTCATTGACCGGGGGGACAAGACCTGGGAGTGCCTGGTGCGGCCCGGGAAGCATCTGCGTCAGGGGGCCAAGCTCAGCTTCGGCGACGGAGAGCTGACGGCGGAAGTGACCGAAGTGCTGGAGGACGGAAACCGGCTGGTGCGGTTTAACTATGAGGGCATCTTTTTGGAGGTGCTGGACCGGCTGGGGAAAATGCCCCTGCCGCCCTATATAAAAGAGGAATTGCAGGACCGGGAGCGGTATCAGACGGTATATTCCAAGGTAGTCGGCTCGGCAGCGGCACCCACGGCGGGTCTGCACTTCACAGAGGAGCTGCTGCAAAAGGTGCAGGAAAAGGGCGTGAAGGTGGGCTATGTGACGCTCCATGTGGGCCTGGGCACCTTCCGGCCTGTAAAGGAAGATGACATTACAGACCACCTGATGCACAGCGAATACTGCGTGATCCCCCAGGAGACGGCGGACCTCATCAACGAGACGAAGAAAAACGGTGGCCGGGTCATCTGTGTGGGGACCACCTCCTGCCGGACGGTGGAATCCTGGGCCGGGGAAGATGGGACCATGCGCGCCTCGGCGGGGTGGACCAATATTTTCATCTATCCGGGGTATAAGTTTAAGGTCCTGGACGCGCTGATCACCAATTTCCACCTGCCGGAGTCCACGCTCATCATGCTGGTGTCTGCCTTGGCAGGGCGAGAGCATGTCTTGCGTGCCTACGAAGAGGCCGTGCGGGAGAGGTATCGGTTTTTCTCCTTTGGCGATGCCATGTTCATCCACTGATATTGGAGGAGGACGATATGGGATTTACCGGATATGCGGCAATACTCTATTTGATATTACTGGTGTTAGATATTTTTGCGTTTACAAAAGGCAAAAAGAGCAGACAATGGACGCCGTTCATAGTGATTACCGCGATTATGGTGATCGGGATCATCGTTTTGGGCTATTTGTGGTTTACATCACCTATGTGATTGGAATTCATATTTTGAGGAGTTTATCCATGTTTAAGGTCATTAAAAAAGAGGGAAGCGCCCGGCGGGGCGAGTTTCGGTGCGCCCATGGGGGCGTGGTGCAGACGCCGGTGTTTATGAATGTGGGCACCCAGGCGGCGATCAAGGGCGGGCTCAGCGCCTTTGATCTGAAGGACATCGGCTGCCAGATCGAGCTGTCAAACACCTATCATCTGCACCTGCGGCCCGGCGACGATGTGGTGAAGCAGATGGGCGGTCTGCACCGCTTCATGCGGTGGGACGGGCCGATTTTGACGGACTCCGGCGGGTTTCAGGTGTTTTCCCTGGCCAGCCTGCGCAAGATCAAGGAGGCGGGCGTGACCTTTGCCTCCCATCTGGACGGGCACCGCATTTTCATGGGCCCCGAGGAGAGCATGCAGATCCAGTCCAACCTGGGCTCGGACATCGCCATGGCCTTCGACGAGTGCGTGGAAAACCCGGCCACTTACGAGTATGCCAAGGCCAGCTGCGAGCGGACGCTGCGGTGGCTGGAGCGGTGCAAAAAGGAGCACGACCGCCTAAACAGCCTGCCGGACACGGTGAACCCGGGGCAGATGCTCTTCGGCATCAACCAGGGGGCCACCTTTCCGGACCTGCGCATTTGGCATATGCAGCAGATCGCCAAGCTGGACTGCGACGGCTA
>CAVHCH010000023.1:0-12270 GCA_963634265.1 Bacteroidaceae bacterium
TAGGTGTTGGACAGGCCCAGGGTCTGCCCGGCATAGGCCAGCGTCTCGTCAAAAGATTCAAAGGCGCCCCGGACGGTGCGGTACATCAGCGGGAAAACCACCACGACGGTTGCAAAAATGGCCGACCACCAGGTCATGACCATGCGGATGCCGAAGGTCTCCAGCACCCAGGCGCCGATGAGCCGCTTGGGGCCCAGGACTCGCAGCAGCAGATAGCCCACCACCGTAGGCGGCAAGACCAGCGGCAGCGTCAGGATGACATCTAAAACACCTTTGACCAGACGCGGGAGCTTGGCTATGTAGTACGCCGCGGCGATGCCCGCGAAGAACACCACCACCGCCGAAATGGCGGCGATGCGCAGGGAATTTAAGAGGGGATACCAGTCCATAGGGAACCTCCTGTATAAACGGGACGGTGGGCAGAGCGGCTATGCGCCCTGCCCGGTCTCGGGAGAATAAAAAATTACTTGCTCAGGGGAGTAAACAGAACCTTCTCGAACTCGGCGGAGGCCTCGGCGCCCTGGAGATACTTCAGGAACGCGGCGGCGGCATCCTGCTGGGTAGAGGTGTTCAGCACGGCGGCGGGATAGATGACCTGGCCGCACATATCGGCGGTGGCCTCGGCGGCCACGGTCAACTTGGCGGAGTAAGCGTCGGAGGCATAGATGATGCCGCAGTCCACGGTGCCCTCAGAGACGGCGGTGGTGACTTCCTTCACATTGGAGCCATAGGTCAGCTTCTCGGCAATGGCGCTCTCGTCGATGCCGTAGAACTTGAAGATCTTCTGGGTGTACTGGCCCACGGGCACATCGCTGTTGCCGATGGCCAGCTTCACATCGCCGTTTTTCAGCAGGTCGGCCAGCTTATCGAAGCTGTCGATACCCTTGGGGTTGCCCTCGGCCACGGCCAGAGCCACCTTGTTCTCCAGCAGGTCGATGCGGCTGCCCTCGACCAGCATATCCAGGCCGTTGGGGTTCTTCTCGGCATCATCCTTCAGGGTGCCGTCCAGCTGGTTCATCTGCTTGGGAGCGGCGGAAATGAACAGGTCGCAGGGAGCGCCCTCGGTGATCTGGGTGTACAGCTTGCCGGAGGAATCGAAGTTGAAGCTGATCTTCACGTTCTCGTTCTCGGCCATGTACTTCTCACCGATAGCGGTCAGGGACTCGGTCAGGGAGGCGGCGGCGAACACCGTCAGCTCCACGGTCTCGGCGGGGGTCTGGTCGTCGGTCTTCTGGGTGTCGTCGGTCTTGTTGCCGCAGGCCACCAGGCTCAGCGCCATGACCAGCGCCAGCAGCAGGGAAATAAACTTCTTCATGTTGGTTGTCCTTTCTTGGTGTTTCTTTGTTTTATCGTATCGCAATATTTTTGCGAGGATAACGGTTTTCAAAAGCATGTGCCCCGCCGGGCACATGACGGCTTATTTGCCGAAGGGGCAGATGGGATAATGGCACTCCTTGCAGCCCAGGCACAGGCCGCCCTCACCCAGAGCGGCGATGTCCCCGCGGGTCACGGGCACATCCGCGGCCACTTTGGGCAGCACCAGGTCAAATATGGTGGCGCCCGCGTACATGACGCAGCCGGGCAGGCCCATAACAGGCATACCGTCCTCGAAATATCCCAGCAGGAACATGGCGCCGGGCAGCACCGGCGCGCCGTAGCACACGATGTCCGCGCCCGCGGCCTTGATGCCGCCGGGGGTGTTGTCGTCCGGGTCCACGCTCATGCCGCCGGTGCAGAGGATCATGTCGGGGTTTTTCCCGCGCATGGAGAGCACCGCGTCCCGGACATTCTCTACGCCGTCGCCGGAGTAGGTCACAGCTATGGTCTCGATGCCGTAGGCTTGCAGCTTTTCTATGACCACGGGGGTGAAGGTGTCTTGAATGAGGCCCTTTTTCACCTCGCCGCCGGTGGCTACGATGCAGGCGGTCTTGCGCGTGAAGGGCTTTAGGGCCAGCAGAGGCGCGGGACCCGCGGCCTGCTCGGCCTTTTGCAGCTTTTCCTCGGCAATAATGAGGGGGATAACGCGCATACCGGCCAGCTTATCGCCCTTACGGACGGGGGTGCCGCCCTTGCGGGTGGCGATCATCACCTCGTCCTGGCTGTTCACCGCCAGGAGGCGCGGGCTATCCACCAGGAACAGGCCGTCACAGGCGGCTTTCAGCTCGATCTTACCCTCTTTCACCTCGCTGCGGGTCATATTCTCCTGGCCGCACAGGGCCAGCAGGCGCTCCGCCGCGTCGTTTTCATGGACCATGCCGGGGGTCATCTCCCAGACATATAAATGTTCTTTGCCCATGGAGAGGAGCACGGGGATGTCCGCCTCCGTGACCACATGGCCCTTGCGGAAGCGGGCGTCTTTATACTTGTCTTTGATGATCTGGGTCATGTCGTGGCAGAGGACATGGCCCACGGCGTCTTGGGTCTTGATGAGCTTCATTTCAGCACCTCGATTTCGTCTCCGGCCTGCACGCGGCCCTCTTTTACCACGATGGCGAAGATGCCCTCCGTGGGCATGACGCACTTGCCCGTGGTGCGCTTGATCTCACAGTCGTTATGGCACTGTTTGCCGATCTGGGTGACCTCCAGCTCCGTCTCCCCTACTCGCAGGTGGGTGCCCACGGGCAGGTGCTTGAGGTCGATGCCCCGGGTGTTGATATTCTCGGCGAAAATGCCCGCGTCCAGGGGGATGGGACAAATGGCGCGCATGGTGTCCACGCTCTCGTCGGCCAGCAGGCTCACCTGGCGGTGCCAGTCACCGGCGTGGGCGTCGCCTACGATGCCGTGGCGCAGGCGCAGATCGATATAGGGCACTTGGTGCTTGCGCACGCCCTTTTTTTCGCTGATATTCACTGCGGTGACAGTGGCCATTTTTTACACCTCCGCCTCGTAAACGCCGGACTTGCCGCCGTCTTTATAGAGGAGCTTTATATCGCTTATGGTCATGTCACGCTGGACGGCCTTGCACATATCGTACACGGTCAGGGCGGCCACGGAGACCGCCGTCAGGGCCTCCATTTCCACGCCTGTTTCGCCGGTGCAGCGGACCTCGCTGTAAATTTGCAGAGCTGTGCCCTCCCAGGTGAAGGTGATGTCGATCTTTGTCAGCAGCAGCGGGTGGCACATGGGGATGAGGCTGCCGGTATTCTTGGCGGCCATGACGCCTGCCACCTGGGCCACGGCCAGCACATCACCCTTGCCGATGGCGCCGGCTTGAATTTTCTCCGCCGTGGCCGGGGCCATATACACCGTAGCGGCGGCCCGGGCGGTGCGGTGGGTGACGGGCTTTTCGCTCACATCCACCATGCGGGCGCGGCCCTGGGCGTTGAAATGTGTGAGTTCCATGGTTTTAACCCCCGATCTGGTTCATGCTTCGGTGCGTCTCGGTCCGCCCGGCTTCCTCCAGGCGGTGCCGGGCCGGTTTTAGGGCAATGCCCCGGCGGAGGGCGGCCTCCAGGGCCTCCCCTTTCAGTCCCCGCAGAGGGACCTCCGCCTCTGAGTGCAGGCAGGGCTTCAGCTTGCCGTCGGCGGTGATGCGCAGGCGGGAGCAGTCGGCGCAGAAGGCGCAGCTTAGGGGCTGGATGAGGCCCACGGTACCCGGGGCGTTTGGCAGGCGGTAGAGCTTGGCAACGCCGCTGACACCGATCTCTTGCAGGGCGGGGACCCGGTCCAGGACTGTCTGCGCCGGTAAAAAACGCTCCCGGGGCCAGGCGGCGCACACGCCCATGGGCATGAGCTCGATGAAGCGCACCTGCCAGGGCTTCGACGCTGTGAGGCGGACGAAATCTTCTATTTCATCGTCGTTGATGCCGCCCAGCAGGACGCAGTTGATCTTCAAATTTTCAAATCCGGCGTCCTCGGCTGCCCGGATGCCCGCCAGGACGGTATCCAGGTCGCCCACACGGGTGATGTCCCGGTAGCGCGCCGGGCGCAGGGAGTCCAGGCTGATGTTCAGGCGGTCCACCCCCGCCTGACGCAAGGGCCGGGCGAGCTTAGGCAGCCCCACGCCGTTGGTAGTGAGGCAGAGCTCCTCCACCCCGGGGATGACCCGGAGCATAGCGCACAGGTCCGTGATGCCCCGACGCACCAGCGGCTCGCCACCGGTGACCCGTATTTTCCGCACGCCCAGCCCCACGGCGGCAGCGGCCATGTCCCGCAGCTCCTCGAAGGAGCACAGGGCCCCATGGGCGCGCTTTTCTACGCCCTCCTCCGCCATGCAGTAGCGGCAGCGGAGGTCGCAGAGCTCCGTTACGGAAAGTCGCAGATAGGAAATGTCTCGGCCCAGGGTATCATTCATAATGCACGCGGTTCCCTTCCTGATTCCCTTGTATTTTATCATTTTCTTCTTTTCTACTTCAATAACGCTGTTCGGTATTATCGGATTTTGTTCCGTCTTTGTCGGATTTTTGTTGACTAAAAACACGAAAAGCGATATGATATAGCATAGAAGGGAGTTGATGGCCGTGGTCGATGGCAACATTATCCTCTCCGTGGCCAAGGCCATGGAGCTGCTGCAAATTCTCAGCCAGGCGGGCAAGCCCCTCCTGCTCAAGGAGATCGCCGCCCTGAGCGGCTATCCCAAGAGCACGGTGTTTGGCCTGCTGACCACCATGCGCGGCTGCGATGTGGTGGCCCAGAACCCCGACGGGCGGTACACCCTGGGGCTGCGGCTGTTTGAATTCGGACGACAGGTGGAGCGGTCGTGGGACATCTCCGCCGTGGCCCGGCCTTATATGGAGCACCTGTGCCAGGAGGCCGGCGCGTCGGTGATGCTCTCGGTGTGCGAGGGCGGCCATGTCATCACCCTGGACCAGGTGGAGACGCGCAACGCCCTGCGGGTGGTATCAGACACCGGGGCGCGGCTGCCCATCTACTGCACCTCCCAGGGCAAGGTGTTTTTGGCGCATATGTCCCCGACAGCCGCCGAGTCGCTGCTGCGCAGCCAGAGCATAACGCCCTTTACCCCTCACACCATCACGGACATCCCCTCCCTGATGCGGGAGGTAGACGCCTGCCGGACAAACGGCTACGCCATTGAAAACGGCGAATATAAGATCGGTCTGCGCTCCATCTCCGCCCCGGTCTACACCGTGGAGGGGAAAATGCGCTACACGGTGGGCGTGATCGGCATGTTCCGCAGCGTCCACGCCGAGGAATTTCACCGGGCCGTGGAGCAGGTTTGCGCCACCGCCGCCATGATCTCAGCCGCTTTAGGCTACCGAAAAAAGGAGGAGAATCTATGAGTTACACCGCCGCCGTTATCACCGTAAGCGACCGGGGCAGCCAGGGGCTGCGGCCCGACACCAGCGGCCCCGCCGTGTGCGCGCTGCTGGAGAGCGCCGGGTTTACCGTGGCCCACACGGCCATGGTCCCGGACGAGCGGGAGCGCATCAGCGCCGCCCTGCGCACCTGCGCCGACCAGATGCACATAGACCTCATCGTCACCACCGGGGGCACCGGGCTCTCGCCCCGGGATGTGACCCCGGAGGCTACCCTGGCCGTGCTGGAGCGGGAGATCCGCGCCATCCCCGTGGCCATGTGGGTGGAGGGGCTGAAGGTCACGCCCCACGCCATGCTCTCCCGGGCCGTGGCGGGCACCCGGGGCCGGAGCCTCATTCTCAATCTTCCGGGCTCTGAAAAGGCCGCCCGGGAAAACCTCACCGCCGTTTTGGGCGCGCTGGACCACGCCCTGCACATGATGGCCGCCGAGGGGCACGAGTAAACTATAAATAAAAAAGTCCTTGAAGCCGGTTGGTTTCAAGGACTTTTTTATTTTGTTGATTGGAACGGGTCAAGGTCTCCGCAGGCCAGAGACGATGTATTTTTCGTGGTCAGTCTCGGCGATGTCCACGGAGAACCAGGGGGCCATGGTGGCGGCCAGTTCCTCCGGGGTGAGCATTTCCCGGGAGACCTGGGCGGCGCTGCCCTGGTGATGCTGGTGCAGAGCCTCCAGGCTCATGCTGTGCGCCACGGTCAGCCGCCCGGCGGGCTCCAACCACTGGGCCAGGCGCCCGATCAGCGCGGCGGGGTCCGGAAAATGCGGAAAGGCGTTATACACCATGCAGCGGTCACAGCGGTGCAGGATGGGAATTGCGGTCACATCGCCGCACAGCACCTCCACCCGGGGGTCGCGGCACTTGGCGGAGGCGATGCGCACCATCTCCCGGGAGACATCCACGCCGATGACCCGCTGCACCCCGCGCTCCAGATAGTAAGGGAACAGCACGCCGGTGCCGCAGGCCACATCCAGCACGGTACAGCCCGCCCCAATGGCGGCGCTATCCAGCAGGAAACGGAGCTTTTCCTCCTCAATGACCTGGCCCGCATCCCAGTCCGGGGCAACACGGTCAAAAAACGCGGCCACCTTCTGCGGGTTCATGCCTGCCACGCCTTTACCTGGCCGCGCAGCCAGTCGCACCAGGCGTCTACGCCCTCGCCGGTCTTGGCTGAGATGGGAAAGATTTTTAAGTTGGGGTTGCGCATATGGGCGTACTCCACCACTTTTTCCATATCGAAGTCGAAGTAGGGCAGCACATCTATTTTATTGATGAGAAGCGCGTCGCAAACGGTGAAAATAAGCGGGTATTTCAGAGGCTTATCGTGGCCCTCGGGGACAGAGAGGATCATGGCGTTTTTCACCGCGCCGGTGTCGAACTCCGCCGGGCAGACCAGGTTGCCCACATTCTCCAGCACCACCAGATCCAGGCCCTCGGTGCCCAGGGCCCGGAGGCCCTGCTCCGTCATGCCCGCGTCCAGGTGGCACATGCCGCCGGTGTGGAGCTGGATGGACTTGACCCCTGCGGCGGCCACCTTTTCCGCGTCCACATCCGAGTCGATATCCGCCTCCATGACGCCCAGGCGCAGGTCATCTTTGAGGGTCTCGATGGTGCGCAGGAGGGTGGTGGTCTTGCCGCTGCCGGGGGAGGACATGAGGTTCAGCAGGAAGGTCTTTTCCTGCTTCAGCTCTGAGCGGAGACGGGCCGCCTCCCGGTCGTTTTCGGCGAACACGCTCTCCTTCACTTCAATGATTTTATATCGCTCCATTATATCGCTTCGATCTCCTTTATATTGATCTCGCTGCCCCGGACCAGCCAGGTGTTGCCGCTGCCGCAGTGGGGGCAGGTGCGTCCCTGGGGCACGGTGGGATAGTCCAGGCCGCAGTCGCCGCAGTGGGTCACCGCCGGGAGGGTCTCGATGTAAAGCCGCGCCGACGGCATCAGCTCCGTGCGCTTAACGGCCCAGTCCCAGCAGCTCTCCAGCTCGTGGGGGATGGCCCCGGAGACCTCTCCCAGCTCCAGGGTGACGGAGGCCACATTTTTCAGCCCCTGCTCCCTTCCCACCTGCTCGATGGTCTTGATCACATGAAATACGATGCCCAGCTCGTGCATATCACTTGCTCTTTCTGGCGGCGCGCTTGATCTTGAAATTGCGCTTGAGCATATAGGGCAGGATGGCCTTCATCTTGTCCTCGCACTTATACATAGTGCTGCACTCGGGGTGCTCCCGGTGCAGGTGGATGGCATCAAAGGCGCACTTGGTGGTGCAGATGCCGCAGCCGATGCACTTATTGGGGTCCACGATGCTGGCGCCGCAGCTAAGGCAGCGGGCGGTCTCCTTTTTCACCTGCTCCTCGGTGAAGGCCACGCGCTCGTCCCGGAAGGTCTTGCGCAGGGCCTCGTTATAGCCGATCTGCTGGCGGGGGGTATTGTCGTAGCTGTCCACGGCGATGAGGGCGTTTTGCTTGTCCAGCTCGATGAACTGGCGGCGGTCGCGGCCAATGGTCAAGGTAGCGTGCTGCACGAAGCGGTGCAGGGACACAGCCCCCTGCTTACCGGCGGCGATGGCGTCGATGGCGAACTTCTGGCCGGTGTAGGCGTCGCCGCCCACGAAGATGTCCGGCTCGGCGGTCTGGTAGGTGACGGGGTCGGCCTGGACGGTGCCATTGGGGTTGAAGGTCACCTTCGTGCCCGCCAGCAGGTCCTTCCACTCCACCTTTTGGCCGATGCAGTAGAGCACCAGGTCGCAGGGAGTCTCCTGGGTAACAGCGTCGTCAAACTGCGGGTCGAAGCGGCCCTCTGCGTTCTTCACGGACAGGCACTTGCGGAAGTGAATGCCGGCGCAATGGCCGTTCTGCTCCGTGATGGCCGTCTGGCCCCAGCCGGCGTGGAGGGTGATGCCCTCGCGCTCGCACTCGCTGCGGTCCTCCTCGCCCATGGGCATATCCTCGTAGGCCTCCAGGCAGTACAGGTCCACGCTGTCGGCGCCGCAGCGCAGGGCGGTGCGGGCTACATCTGCGCCGATGTTGCCGCCGCCGATGACCACCACACGGCCAGAGATTTTGCTGCAAAGGCCGCCGTTTACCTGGCGCATGAAGTCGATGCCGGACTGCACGCCCTCAGCCTCGCCGCCGGGGATATTCAGCTTGCCGCCGGACTGGAGACCCACGGCCACATAGAAGCCCCGGTAGCCTTCCTCGCGGAGCTGGGCGATGGTCACATCCTTGCCCACCTCCACCCCGCAGCGCAGCTCCACGCCCATCTCACGGAGGATGTCAATCTCGGCCTCCACCACATCCTTTTCCAGACGGAAGGAGGGGATGCCGTTCATCAGCATACCGCCGGGGCGGTTTTCTTTTTCAAACACGGTGGGACGGTAGCCCTTTTCGGCCAGGTAGAAGGCACAGCTCATGCCCGCCGGGCCGGCACCGATGACGGCAATTTTCTCGCCGAACTCGCCGTCCACCTTGGGGATGACCTTCTCGGGGACGAAGCGGGTGGCGGCATCCAGGTCCTGCTGGGCGATGAAGCGCTTCACCTCGTCGATGGCCACGGCCTGGTCCACGGTGCCGCGGGTGCAGGCATCCTCGCAGCGGCGGTTGCAGATGCGGCCACAGACGGCGGGGAAGGGATTTTCCCGCTTGATAAGCTGCAGAGCCTCCCGGTACTTGCCCTGGGCCGCCAGCTTCAGGTAGCCCTGGACGGCGATGTGGGCGGGACAGGCGGTCTTGCAGGGGGCGGTGCCGGTCTCGTGGCAGTTGATGCGGTTTTTATCCCGGTAGTCAACGGCCCATTTCTCCGGACCCCACTTTACTTCATCCGGCAGCTCCTGGCGGGGATAGTCGATGAAGCCGTCCTTGGTGCAGAGCTTTTGGCCCAGCTTCACGGCGCCGGCGGGGCAGCTTTCCACGCAGCGGCCGCAGGCCACGCACTTCTCTGTCTCCACCGCTGCCACATAGGCGCTGCGGGACATATTGGGGGTGTTGAACAGCTGGCTGGTGCGCAGGGCGTTGCAGACATTGACATTGCAGTTGCAGATGCCGAAGATCTTTTCCTCGCCGTCGATGTTGGTGATCTGGTGGACGAAGCCGTTATCCTCCGCCTTTTTGAAGATGTCCATCACCTCGTCGTAGGTGATATATTCGCCCCGCTGGGTCTCCACCACATAGTCGGCCATGTCGCCTACGGCGATGCACCAGTTCTCCACATCATCGCCGCAGCCCTCGCCCAGCTTGGCACGGCTGGCCCGGCAGGAGCACATACTCTTGGCGTATTTGCCCTCGTATTTATGCAGCCAATAGGAAATCTTTTCCAGGCCGATGGCCTCGTTCTCCGTCTCAATGGCCTTTTCAACGGGGATGACATGCATGCCGATGCCCGCGCCTCCGGGAGGCACCATGGGGGTGATCTTCTCCAGGGGCAGCATGGTCATGCGCTCGAAGAAGGCGGCCACCTCGGGATGCTCGTCGATCTGGCTCTTCCGCATATTCAGGAACTCGGCGCTGCCGGGGACAAACAGAGGCAGGATCCAGCGCTTTTCATGCTTCGGATTCTTGCCGTCTAAGTTTTCCCAGTTATACTCCAGCAGGCCCAGCCAGGACATTTCGTCCAGCAGCTTTTCCAGGGGCTCCCGGTCCATCTTGGTCAGCTTCATCATCTGGCCGATGGTCTTGGGCTTGCGTACGCCCATCTTCAGCGCCACATCCACCATTTCATCGGTGAGCACGCCGTCCAGACCCCAGTATTCCGGGTCGTCCACGGTGGTTTTCAGTCCGATGCGGTTGGTGATCATGGCGCCCAGCTTCAGCAGGTTTTTCCGGGGCGGGCGGTCGGGATTGGGGATCTCAAAGGAGAGCTTACTCTCATCCAGAGGGAAATTGGTCGGCTTGCTGCCGTTGATGTCGCGCATAGTCACTTCCTCCATCTGCATGGCCCTCTCGCCTTATTTCGGGGCGAAAATGGGCATATTTTTGTTGATACAGTATAATAATATCATGTTTTTGCCCCGAAATCTATTGACTATTCCCACAAAGATGGGGCGCCGAATCATACGACCGGAGGCGCGGAAAAAGCCCGCCGCAGCCGATGGCCGGGGCAGGCTTGGTTCATCCGTATTTCCTTATGAGTCCTTATAAACCGTATCGCTGGCGGCTACGCCGTTTTTGCCGGCATTTTTGCAGACATAGATCTGCTTGTCCGCCTTTACGATGACGGAGAGGTCGCTCAGCTCCCGGCAGGTCCCGCAGGCTACGCCGAAGGAGGCGGTGACGATGGTTTTATCCGGCAGGTCGCTGCGGGGGATGGCGGCGGCGCGCACGGCCTCCAGCATCTCGCCCGCAACACGGCAGGCCTCGTCCTCGGCCACATTCGGCAAAATCACCACGAATTCCTCCCCGCCGAAGCGGAAGAGATAGCGGTCGTCCCGCTCCAGGACCCGAACCACGCTCTCGGAGATGCGCCGCAGGGCCTCGTCGCCCTTCATGTGGGAATAGTGGTCGTTATAGGACTTGAAATCGTCCACATCGTAGATGATCACGCTGACCGTTTCGGGCTGCATTTTCTCGGTGACAAAGGTGCAGTAGGTCTCCATGGCCTCTTTATTCAGCGTCCCGGTCATGACATCGTTGTAGGCCAGCTTCACGAAAGCGTTGCTCATTTCCTTGCTGTAGCGCTCATTGGCGCACTGGCGGAGGAAGATATGCCGGAGGATGCGTCCCGCACGATGCCGTCCCTGTCCTCTTTTCGTTTCATAGATGTCCTCCCGGAAGCGGTGCTGTGATGGTGGTCTGTGCTATTTGTCACTATTATACCCCATCCACCCCCGAACGAAGCAAGAGGGGTGGGCATAAAAATGCCGATAAAAAGCGAAAAAACACAATTTTGATCGCCAGGAGAATCTGCGCGCCGCAGATTTTTATAGCACGATCCGCTGTGAAAGAATCTTGCGCGAACGGGGTTTGGGGGGTATAATTGGGGGGACGATTTTTAAGAAATGAGAGGATAGAGACCCAATGAACATCATTAACGCGCTGGCGCAGGAACTGAACAAGGACGCAAAGCATGTGGAGAATGTGGTGCAGCTTTTGGACGAGGGGAACACCATTCCCTTCATCGCCCGCTACCGCAAGGAGCTTCACGGGGCCATGGACGACACCACCCTGCGCACCCTGGAGGAGCGACTGCAATACCTGCGCAACCTGGACGAGCGCCGGGAATCGGTGAAGAAATCCATTGACGAGCAGGGCAAGCTCACCGAGGAGCTGGCCGCCGCTATCGACGGTGCCAAGACCCTGGCGGAGGTGGAGGACCTCTACCGACCCTACAAGCAAAAGCGCCGCACCCGGGCCACCGTGGCAAAGGAAAAGGGGCTGGAGCCCCTGGCCGCCCTGCTCTTTGCCCAGGAGCGGGACTGCCCCCGGCCGGAGGAGGCCGCCCGGGACTTTGTGGACCCGGAAAAGGGCGTGGAGACGGCGGAGGAGGCTCTGCAAGGGGCTTCGGACATCATCGCCGAGCAAATCTCCGACGACGCGGTGATCCGCAAGGCCCTGCGGGACCTGCTGGGCCGGCAGGGACGGCTGGTAAGCGCGGCGGCCACAGAGGAGGACAGCGTGTACCGCCTGTACTACGACTTTTCCCAGGCCCTCGCCAAGCTCCAGGGCCATCAAATTTTAGCCATCAACCGAGGCGAAAAGGAGAATATGCTGAAGGTCTCCGTCACCCTGGACCGGGACCAGGCCCTGCCTCTGCTGCGCCGGGGAGTGGTGAAGCCCGGCTCGGCGGCCATGGAGTTCATCAAGGCCGCCGCCGAGGATGCCTACGACCGGCTGATCTTCCCCTCCCTGGAGCGGGAGGCCCGGAGCGCACTCACCGAGCAGGCCAACGAGGGAGCCATCGGGCAGTTTGCCCTGAACCTGAAGCCGCTGCTGATGCAGCCGCCGGTGAAGGGCAAGGTCACCATGGGCCTGGACCCCGGCTACCGCATGGGCTGCAAGGTGGC
>CAVHCH010000024.1:0-18299 GCA_963634265.1 Bacteroidaceae bacterium
TAGGGGACGATGGTCCTGTTGCGGTGCCCAAAATTTCTGCGCTGCCTTACGGCGGACGCCCCCAATTTTGACCGCGGCCACTCGCTCATCTCGCTTCTTCTGCCACTGGCAGCGCTCGATTCGCTCCCCACATCGGCCCGCCCCACCAATAATGCGTCCGTAGGGGTCGGCGTCCCCGACGATCCGCCCCACCGCGCCGCTTATCATCCGTAGGGGCGGGGTTCTACCCCGCCCGTCCCCCGATACCCGCTACATAAACGCGGCAGGGCACGCGGGCCCTGCCCTACAAAAATATAATGTAGGGCGGGGTGCCCCCACCCCGCCGCCGATTCCGTACCGCATTTCTTGTCATGTGTCATTGCGAACCAGTGACCGATGTCACTGGTGTGGCAATCCGTAACCCCCGTCCCCAAAGGCTCCCCTGCGTAAGGGGAGCTGGCAGCCGTTAGGCTGACTGAGGGGTCGCCACTCCACTCGGCGGGGTGTGGTCACCCCGCCCTACAATTGTATAATTAAAGCCGCGGCAGCGGGCCGATGTGGGCATCGGCCCCTACGAATGCGCTGCGCAATACAGACACGCGCGACCGCAAGGGTCACCCCTACGCCCCATCTTTCCTCTTTCAACTTTCCACTTTCCTCTCCCCTCTCCCCGTCTTTTTGACATCGTTGACGATGATTTTTCGCCGCAATGCGACAGATTTGGACACCCTGCTAATTTTTAATATTTTTTGAACAAAGGGTCTTGACAAATAGGGTTAAAGATATTAAACTATCGGCAGTTAAAGGTGGTTAACCTTTTTCTTTTTCTTTTAATAGTTAGTTTGCTCAAACTTTTGGGAGGGATAACAATGATGCCGCTTGCACTGGCAGATATGGGTTCGGAAAACATGATTCGCCGCGTCGGTGGCAGCCCGGAGGTCCGCAAGCACCTGGAGGATCTGGGTTTTGTGGCCGGAGGCACCGCCACTGTGGTGGCCTCTATGAATGGCAACCTCATCGTCAAGGTCAAGGAGACCCGGGTAGCCATCAGCGAAGAAATGGCAAGAAAAATCATGATATAAAAAAGGAGAAAATGCTATGAAAACACTGAAGGATGTTAAGATCGGCGAGACCGCCAAGGTGGTCAAGCTCCACGGCGAAGGCCCCGTCAAGCGCCGCATTATGGACATGGGCATCACCAAGGGCGTGGATGTCTATGTGCGCAAGGTAGCCCCCCTGGGCGACCCCGTGGAAGTGACCGTACGCGGCTACGAGCTGAGCCTGCGCAAGGCCGACACCGAAATGATCGAGGTCGAATAATCCCCGGCGAAAAGGTTTGCAGTCTGCTGCACCCCCGCAAGGCCCTTTAGGCCCCTATAACTTATAAGTACTGGTTAGGCTTTACTAACCGAAAGGAGAGTCAAATGGAAAAACAAATCAAGATCGCATTGGCGGGCAACCCCAACTGCGGCAAGACTACCCTCTTCAATGCTCTCACCGGCTCCAATCAGTTCGTTGGTAACTGGCCCGGCGTTACGGTGGAGAAGAAGGAAGGTAAGCTGAAGAAGCACGATGATGTGGTCATCATGGACCTGCCCGGCATCTACTCCCTGTCCCCCTACACTCTGGAGGAAGTGGTGGCCCGTAACTACCTCATTAAGGAGCGTCCCGATGCCATTCTGAACATCATCGACGGCACCAACCTGGAGCGTAACCTTTACCTCACCACCCAGCTTACCGAGCTGGGCATCCCCGTGGTGGTTGCCATCAACATGATGGATGTGGTGAAGAAGAACGGCGACAGCATCAACACCCAGGAGCTGGCCCGTGAGCTGGGCTGCAAGGTGGTGGAGATCTCCGCTCTGAAGGGCACCGGCGTCATGCAGGCCGCCGAGGAAGCCGTGAACGCCGCCCACAATGCCAAGACCATTCCCATGCACACCTTCTCCGGCCCCGTGGAGCACGCCATTGCCCACATCGAGGAGGCCGCCGTACATACCATGCCCGAGGAGCAGCAGCGCTGGTACGCCATCAAGATCTTCGAGCGTGACGACAAGGTCCTCTCCCAGATGAACATTCCCGCCGATGTCATGTCCCACATCGAGACCGACATCCAGGCCGCCGAGAAGGAGCTGGACGACGATGCCGAGAGCATCATCACCGGCGAGCGCTATGTCTACATCGCCGAGATCATCAAGGGCTGCTACAAGAAGAAGAGCGTCGGCGCCCTGTCTACCTCCGATAAGATCGACAAGATCGTCACCAACCGCTGGCTGGGCCTGCCCATCTTCGCCGTTGTGATGTTCCTGGTCTACTGGATCGCCATGGTGGCCGTGGGTGCCCCCGCTACCGACTGGGCCAACGACGGCGTGTTCGGCGACGGCTGGCATCTGCTGGGCATCGGCTCCAAGGAGTATAACGAAGTGAACGACGAGTACACCTCCGCCATCCAGGCCGTGGACGCTTTCCTGGGTCTGGACATGGAGGCCGAGGACTTCGACGCTGACGCCGCCCTGGCCGAGATGAAGGCCTTCACCCCCGATTCCGCCACCGCCGAGCTGGATGTGGAGGACGAGGAGACCCTGGCCATCAACACCATGACCGCTTACTACAACGCCATTCCCGAGGGTGCCGACGAGGATTCCACCATTGGCATGACCTATGTGGACGCTGTGGCCTACCTGGAGGAGAACGGCTTTGACGAGCCCGATCCCGCCGACTACGGCGTGTGGGTCCCCGGTATCCCCGTGCTGGTGGGCGACGGCCTGGAGGCCGCCGGTGCTGCCGACTGGCTCAGCGGCCTGATCAATGACGGTATCGTGGCCGGTGTCGGCGCCGTGCTGGGCTTCGTGCCTCAGATGCTGGTGCTGTTCCTGATGCTGGCCTTCCTGGAGGCCTGCGGCTACATGGCCCGTATCGCCTTCGTTCTGGACCGTATCTTCCGCAAGTTCGGTCTGTCCGGCAAGAGCTTCATCCCCATGCTGGTTGGCGTGGGCTGCGGCGTGCCCGGCATCATGGCCTCCCGTACCATTGAAAATGAGCGGGATCGCCGTATGACCATTATGACTACTACCTTCATCCCCTGCGGCGCGAAGGTGCCCTTCATCGCCATGATCGCCGGCGCTCTGTTCGGCGGCAGCGCATGGGTCTCCACCTCCGCATACTTCATCGGCATGGCCGCCATCATCATCTCCGGCATCATGCTGAAGAAGACCAAGATGTTCTCCGGCGAGCCCGCTCCCTTCGTTATGGAGCTGCCCGCTTACCACTGGCCCACTCTGGGCAATGTGCTCCGCAGCATGTGGGAGCGCGGCTGGTCCTTCATCAAGAAGGCCGGTACCATCATCCTGCTTTCCACCATCTTCGTGTGGTTCACCACCTACTTCGGCTGGGTGGACGGCACCTTCCGTATGCTGGATGAGAGCGAGATCGACTCCTCCATCCTGGCTGCCATCGGCGGCGCCATCGCCTGGATCTTCACCCCCCTGGGCTGGGGCAACTGGCAGGCTACCGTGGCCTCCATCACCGGCCTTGTGGCTAAGGAGAACATCGTGGGTACCCTGGGTATCCTCTATGGCGGCGGCGACGGAACCGTGTATCAGAACATCGCCCAGGCCTTCACCGGCATCAGCGGCTACAGCTTCCTGGTGTTCAACCTGCTGTGCGCCCCCTGCTTCGCCGCCATCGGCGCCATCAAGCGGGAGATGAACAACCACAAGTGGACCTGGTTCGCCATCGGCTATCAGTGCGGCTTCGCCTATCTCATCGGCCTGATGATCAACCAGTTCGGCGGCCTGTTTACCGGCAGTGTGAATGTCATCGGCCTCATCTTCGCCGTGGCAGCTCTGGCCCTGATGGTCTACATGCTGGTCCGCCCCTACAAGGAAGCTACCAAGCTCTCCACCAAGATCTGATAAGCCAAAACATCTGATAAGCAAACAAGAGCATATCTCCATAAACCGCCACGCCGGGGACCGCAGCCCCCGGCGTGGCACCTTTTTATATGTGGCAATCCGTACTCCAAAGGCTCCCCTGCGCAAGGGGAAATCGCCGCAGCGCCGCCAGTGGCGGAAGCAGCAAGGCGATTTCGAGGAAGTGCCCCGATTGGCGGGCACGACAGCGCCCGGGAATCGGCTGGCACGACGGTGGGCAGGCTGTCACGGCTCCGCCGTGACTGAGGGGTCGGCCCCAGCGATTCTTGTAACGCACCGTGCCTTGCCTCCGGCGGGGTACTTTCTGTCACCAGCGACAGAAAGTACCCAAAGAACGCCGCCAAAACCAATGGTTTTGGGCAGCGTGTCGAAAATCCTTTTCGCCCCGCTGCCTAAGCTTTTGAAACTTTGAAAAAGTTTCAAAAACTACTGATTTGAATGGTGAGGGAAACCCCTCTTGGGTTTCCCTCACACACCCTTCCTTACCGCGGTCGTGAGTTTTCCACTTTTGAGCCTGTGCATATTAAGCACTTTGCTTTCGCATTGTCTCCGGTTCTATCCACCGCGACGCGCTCCGCGCTTGTGCTGCCTTGGTTTAACTGGGCTACTCCCTGCGTCTACCGTACGGCGCGATGTGGGCATCGCGCCCTACGAAATTCTATCGTTAAACAGTGCGTAGGGGTTGGCGGCCTCGACGACCCCTACGCACTCTTTGTTTTGCGTAGGGGTGACCCTCGCGGTCGCCCGCCCTACCGCACCTCTTGCAAAAGGTGTCATTGCGAGACCAGCGCGAACGCTGGTCGTGGCAATCCGTCCCCCTCTCCTAATCTTTCCACTTTCCTCTTTCCACTCTCCCCCCTCCCTCCCAGCAATTTTATTATTGCCCCCCGGCCCCATTCGCGTTATAATATTTATAATGACTCGGAAAGGACGACCCCTATGGAACTTATCATGCTGGGCACGGGCAACGCCATGGTCACCCGGTGCTATAACACCTGCTTTGTCCTCCGGGACGGCCCGCACCACCTGCTGGTGGACGGCGGCGGGGGCAACACCCTCCTGCGCCGCCTGCAAGAGGCGGACATCGACTGGCGGGACCTGCGCACCATTTTCGTCACCCATAAGCACATCGACCACATCCTGGGCATCGCCTGGATGATGCGCCTGATTTGCCAAAACATGGCCCAGGGCACCTACGAGGGCGAGGCCACCATCTACGCCCACAGCCAGGTCATCGACCTTCTGCGCACCCTGGCCCGGGGCCTCCTCCAGGAAAACCACCTGCGCTATCTGGATAAGGGCCTGCACCTGGTGGCGGTGGAGAACGGCGAAACGCGCCAGCTCCTGGGCCGCCCCACCACCTTCTTCGACATCGGCTCCACCAAGGACCGTCAGTTCGGCTTCTCCATGGACTTAGGCGGCGGCAAAAAGCTCACCTGCTGCGGCGACGAGCCCTACCACGCCTGCGAGGAGCCCTATGTCCGGGGCAGCACCTGGCTCCTCCACGAGGCCTTCTGCCTGCACAGCCAGGCCGATGTGTTCCACCCCTACGAAAAGCACCACTCCACCGTGGCCGACGCCTGCCGCCTGGCCCAGGAGCTGGGGGTGGAAAACCTGGTCCTCTACCACACGGAGGACAAAAACCTCGCCCGCCGCAAGGAGCTCTATACCCAGGAGGGCCGCGCCTACTTCTCTGGCCCCCTCTATGTCCCCGACGACTTAGAGCGCATACAACTATAAAAACGGAGGTGTAAAATCATGACCCTGTACATAAACGCCTGCACCCGGCCCGACTCCCGCACGGACCGCCTGGCCCGGGCCCTGCTGCAAAAGCTGGGGCCTTACGAGGAGCTGCGGCTCTTTAGCGAGCCTCTGCGTCCCATGACCGCCCGGCGCATCGCCCGGCGGGACGCCCTGCTGGCCCGGAAAGACTACGACGCCCCGATGTTTTACTACGCCCGGCAGTTCGCCGCCGCCGACCAGATCGTCCTGTCCGCCCCCCTGTGGGACCTGTCCTTCCCCGCCCAGCTAAAGCTCTATTTGGAGAACATCTTCGTCACCGGCATCGTCACCCGTTACAGCGAGTCGGGCCAGCCCGTGGGCCTGTGCCGGGCGGAAAAGCTCTACTATGTCTCCACCTCCGGCGGCCCCTACGACCCCCGCTTCGGCTTCGACCAGATCCGGGCCATAGCCACGGAGAATTTCGGCATCCCCGCCGTGGAGCTCATAAAAGCGGAAATGCTGGATGTGGACGGCTGCGACCCCGAGGCCATTCTGCATAAGGCCATGGCCGACTACGGCCTGACGGAAAATATGGAAAAGGAGACCGACCATGCAACCTAACGACCTGCTCCGGGTGCTGCACACCGCGGAAAAACTGAAGGATACCACCCGCCACTGCTACACCTCCGCCGGCCGCCACGAGAGCGTGGCCGAGCACAGCTGGCGCCTGGCCCTCATGGCCTTCTTCCTCCGGGACGAGTTTCCCCAGGCGGACATGGACAAGGTGCTGCGTATGTGCCTGATCCACGACCTGGGCGAGTGCTTCACCGGCGACATCCCCAGCTTCAATAAGACTGCCGCCGATGAGGAGCAGGAGGACCGCCTGCTGCACCAGTGGGTAGACTCCCTCCCCGCCCCCTACGGCGAGGAAATGCACACACTGTACCGGGAAATGTCCGCCCTGGAAACAGAGGAAGCCAAAATCTATAAGGCCCTGGACAAGCTGGAGGCCGTTATCCAGCACAACGAGTCGGACCTCTCCACCTGGACGGAGAACGAATACAGCCTGAACCTCACCTATGCCGATAGCAATGTGGCCTTCTCCCCCTACCTCACCGCCCTCCGCCAGACCATCCGCCAAGAGACGGAGGAGAAAATTCAAAAGGGAGCGCAGCCCCAATGAGGTCCAGCGCAACCACCACCAGGGCCGCCAAGCCCTGCAAAAGCACCTCACCCAATACGAAACGGGAGGTCATGGAAATGGATCATATTGACCATATCCTGCGCTTGATCGACTGGCGCAGCTCCCCCGTGGAGCAGGCCGCCGGGATTAGTTTGGCGGAAAAAGAGGCCGACATCACCTCGTTTCTCCAGCCCTGCACGGAGCGTTACAGTAAAAATGTTTGGGACAACTGCGCCCTAATTGTGTCCAAGCGGCCCGATGCCGAGCTTTTGCCCTATTTGCCCCAACTGCTTACATGGCTGCAAGATATGAATTGGCCCGGTGCTTTCCGCATTTTGACTCGGCTTCAAAATTATACCGACGCCGCCTCCCTTACCCCCGCCCTGGATGCCTGCCTGCAAAAAGCCCAGGCCGCCGGAGACCAGGTGTGGCTGGATAATCTGCAGTTATTAAAAAGAACATAAACGAAAGGCAGTGTACCATCATGCTCATAGAACAATTTGTTATGGCCTACGGCGTAGACCAAGACCGGCTCCGGGCCCTGCTGCCCGAGGGCTTTCAGTCCCTGCGCCCGGTGCTGCGCATCAACGCGGAAATCCGGGACGGCAAAACCGCCTATGTGGAGTTGAACACCGCCGCAGAAAAGGAAGGCACCCGCGGCTGGCTGAACATCGCCGCCTGGGACGGGGTCCCCTTCACCCAGGAGGGCAAAACCACCACTTTCCGCCCCGACCACCTGGAGATTTCCTTCACCGGCGTGGGCATCCGGGGCGGCTGCCCGGCGGAAAAGGATAACGCCGGCTGCTTCTTTCCGGGCCGCACTCCCGCTCTACGCCCCAGCGAGAAGATCGACGCCGACAAGGAGTTCTGCGACTGCACCTTCCGCTGGCGCTATACCCCGGACGACGCCCACGGCGTGAGCATCGGCAAGACCCTCCCGGCCATCCCCACCCCGCCCCGCACCGCCTATCCCAAAGCCCCCCTCACCGCCCCCAACGCCGCCAAGATCCCCTGCCAACAAGTCCTGGGCAGCTATAAGGTGCAGTTTGAGAGAACGATTGGAGACGAACAACTGCAAAACGATGAACGCTTTATGCGCCGGGCCATTGAGCTGTCCCGGTCCGCCGTGGCCCACGGCAATGAGCCCTTCGGCGCGGTGCTGGTAAAGGACGGCGAGATCGTCTTTGAAAACGAAAATCAAATTTACACCCGCCACGACCCCAGCTTCCACGGCGAAGCGGGCCTCATTCGGGAGTTCTGCGCCCAAACGGGCATCACCGACCTGCACGAATACACCATGTACGCCAGCTGCGAGCCCTGCTTTATGTGCAGCGGCGCCCTGGTGTGGGTGAAGCTGGGCCGCCTGGTCTACGGCGCCGGCAACGACGACCTGGAAACCATGCTGGGCAATCAAGGCTGCAACTGCTCCGCCCTGGTCTTTGAAAATTCCTTCTGGCACCCCCAAGTCACCCCCGGCGTCCTCCGCCAGGAAAGCCTCCAAGTCCTGAGATCCTATTTTGCCCACCACGAAAAAGGCTGACCCCGCCGACCACCGCACCCCCTGCAAAAGATCTGTCATTGCGAGACCAGTGACCGATGTCACTGGTCGTGGCAATCCGTTCTTAAAGGCTCCCCTGCGTAAGGGGAGCTGTCACGGCTCCGCCGTGACTGAGGGGTCGAACGGTACCGCACCTCATGGAACGGACGCGGGCGACCGCAAGGGTCGCCCCTACGCACCCCTTGTGGTGCCCCAAAACGGCGGGGTGTAGTCACCCCGCCCTACAAAGCGATTTGATGGGGCGGCCTCCCCTGTCTGCCCCATCTTTCCCCTTTCCGCTTTCCTCTTTCCTCTATCTCACTCAAAGGAGGCCCCCCATGTCCAACTTCTACGAAACCGTCCGTTCCTCCGCCGACTATATCCTCTCCCGCTGCCCCCTGCGCCCCACCTGCGGCGTGATCCTGGGCAGCGGCCTGGGCGGCCTGGTGGACCGCATGGAAGACAAAACCGTCATTCCCTACGCCGACATCCCTCATTTCCCCCGCTCCACCGTGGCGGGCCACGCCGGAAACCTGGTCATCGGCCACCTGGCCGGCCAGACTGTGGCCGCCCTCCAGGGCCGCTTCCACTACTACGAAGGCTTCCCCATGCGTCAGGTCACCTACCCCGTGTATGTGCTGAAGCTCCTGGGCGTCCAAACCCTCGTGGTCACCAACGCCTGCGGCGGCATCGACCGCAGCCTCCGGCCCGGCGACCTGATGCTCCTGACCGACTACATCAATATGCTGGGCGCCAACTCCCTCATCGGCGAAAATGACGAACGCTTCGGCCCCCGCTTCCCGGACATGACCGAGGCCTATTCCCCCCGTCTGCGCGCCCTGGCGAAATCCGCCGCCGAAGCCCTGGACATCCCCTGCAAGGAGGGCGTCTACGCCATCTTCCCCGGCCCCTGCTACGAGACCGCCGCCGAGATCCGCGCCTATCGTGCCCTGGGCGCCGACGCCATCGGCATGTCCACCGTCCCCGAGACCATCGCCGCCCACTACCTGGGCCTGGAGGTCCTGGGCATCGCCTGCATCACCAACATGGCTACCGGCATCGCGGAGCGAAAGCACTCCCATGAGGAGGTCCTGGCCGTAGCCGACCGCAGCAGCCTTCACCTCCAGCGCCTGGTGGAATCCGTCATTTCCCGCCTCTGACCCTATTCCACAATGTCATTGCGAAGCCAGTTCGCAAACTGGCTGTGGCAATCCGTTCTCCCCATGAAAAAAGCCCTCCACACGGAGGGCTTTTGCATTATTGGTTTTCAATTTTCCCCCTGATAATACCCCTGCACGAAGCTCAGAAACTGCTTTTCCGCCGCCGTGCAGGCCAGGTTTTGCCGGTGCGCCAAGTAAATGGTCCGGCGCAGGCCCTCCCCGTCCATGGAGAACACCAGCACTCGCCCGTCCTTCAGCTCCTGCCGCACCGACAGGGCCGACAGCACCGACACCCCGGACCCCTGGGTCACCATCCGCTTGATGGTCTCCGGGTCGTCCAGCCGCGCCACAATGCGCAGCCGCCCGGTGTCGTACCCCGTCCGGGCCATGTACTGCTGCAAGGTCCGGTCCGTGCCGGACCCCTGCTCCCGGGCGATGGTGGGCTCGCTCAAAAGCTCCCGCCCCCAGGCGCCCCGGCGGTGCAAAGCCTGGTAATGGGCCGTGTTGGGCGTCACCATCACCAGCTCGTCCTGCTGCAAGGGGTAATAGACCATGGTGTCCCCCTCGGCCCGGGACCCCACAAAGCCAAAGCGCACCTGCCCGCTCTGGAGCAGCTTGTGGACCTGGGCGGAGTCCCCATGGCGCAGCTCGTAGCGGAAGGCCGGGTGCCGCTGCAAAAATGCCGCCATCAGCTCCGGCAGCATGTACTGCCCCGGCACCGTGGACGCCCCCAGCATAAGGGGCAGCGCCGCCTGGCGCTCCGGGTCCCGGGCCGCCGCCGCCATAGCCTGGCACTGGGAGAGGATCTTTTTCGCCATGGGATACAGCCGCCGCCCATCCTCGGTGAGCGTCACGCCCCCCTGGCCCCGGCGCAGCAGCAGCGGCACCCCCAGGCATTGCTCCAGCGTGCGCAAATGTGTGCTGGCGGTGGACTGGGTCAGGTGCAGCAGCTCCGCGGCCCGGGTCAGGCTCTCCTGCTCCGCCGCCGCCGCGAACACCTCTAACTGCCGCAGGGTATACTCGATCATGTTCCTCTCCCCCTTTTTCCTTTGGTCATATTATACAAAATTCGTTATTTCCTGTCAAGATGAACGAATTTTGTCAATAGTTATGGATTTTTTGAATAAATAGAAAATTTCATTGAAAAAGACCGTTGGACGGAGGAAAAACATCCCTATATAATAAAAAATGTAAACATTCTGTAAAAACAGAGAAAGGAATCCATTTAACATGAAAAGGTTTTTCAAAGAGAACTGGCTCGTGATCGTCACGGGCGTGGTGGTGGGCCTGGCCGCCCTGCTTCTGCAGGCGCAGGGCAACCCCAAGAACATGGGCTTCTGCATTGCCTGCTTCGAGCGTGACATCGCCGGTGCCCTGGGCCTGCACAGCGCAGGCGTGGTGCAGTATGTCCGCCCCGAGATCATCGGCATCGTCCTGGGCTCCTGCATCATGGCCCTCATCGGCAAGGAGTTCCGCGCCCAGGCCGGCTCCTCCCCCGCCACCCGCTTCGCCGTGGGCGCCCTGGTGATGATCGGCGCCCTGGTGTTCTTGGGCTGCCCGCTGCGTATGCTGCTGCGTATGGGCGGCGGCGACCTCAACGCCTTCGTGGGCCTGCTGGGCTTCGTCATCGGCGCCAGCGTCGGCACCATTTTCCTGAAGAAGGGCTTCAACCTGGGCCGCGCTTACCAGGCCAAGAAGACCGAGGGCTTCGTCCTGCCGGTCATCATGCTGGTGCTGTTCGCCCTGGCTCTGCTGGTCCCCACCCTCTTCAACGCCTCCGAGAAGGGCCCCGGCTCCATGCACGCACCTGTGCTGTTGGCCTTCGCCGTGGCGCTGGTGGTGGGTGCCCTGGCCCAGCGTTCCCGTCTGTGCATGGCCGGCGGCGTGCGTGACACCGTCATGCTGAAGGACCCCCACCTGCTGTGGGGCTCCGTGGCCATCTTCGTGGTGGTGCTGGTGGGCAACCTCATCATGGGCAACTTCACCGCCTTCTCCTTCCTGTCCCAGCCCATCGCCCACTCCAACCACCTCTGGAACCTGCTGGGCATGGTCATCGTCGGCTGGGGCTCCGTGCTCCTGGGCGGCTGCCCCCTGCGTCAGCTGGTCCTGGCCGGTTCCGGCAATGGCGACAGCGCCGTCACCGTGCTGGGCATGATGGGCGGTGCCGCTCTGGCCCACAACCTGAAGCTGGCCAGCAGCGCCGACCCCGGCCTCAACGAGGCTGGCGAGTATGTGAAGTACGCCGTCACCACCAACGCCAAGGTGGCCGTGGCCATCGCCTTTGTGGTGCTGCTGGTGATCTCCCTGTGCAACATCCTGCGCAAGAAGGAGGCATAATATGGCAACGGTAGATACAAGAGGCTTTTCCTGCCCGGTCCCCCTGCTGATGGTGCAGGAGGAGGTCAAAAAGTCTGATCCCGCAGAGCTGGAAGTGCTCACCGACGCCCCCTGCGCCGTGGAAAATATCCAGCGCTATGCCTATCATAATGGATATGATTTTAGCGCCCAGGAAAACGGCGACGAGTGGACGCTGACCCTGCGCAAGAAGTAAAAAATCACAACGCCCCTGCCTGGCAAACGCCGGGCAGGGGCCGTCATGGGAGTAAGAGGAAATGCTGCAAAAGAAAACCTGGCTGCTTGTGACATTTTATACCACCGCCGGGGTCATGGCTATGGAGCGCGCCTGTCAGCAGGCGGGCCTGCCGGGACGCATCGTCCCCGCGCCTCGCTCCATCACCGCCGACTGCGGCATGGCCTGGCGCTGCGACCCAACCCTGCGCCCCCAAGTAGAGTCCCTGGCCGACCCCAACGAAGTCATGGGCCTATACGAGCTGGAAATTTGATCCCCCAAAAACACATCCACCGGTTATGCGCCGGTGGATGTGTTCATTTGTAGGGGACGATGCCCACATCGTCCCGCCCCACCGCACTTCTTGCAACGCTTCGTAGGGTCGGCGTCCCCGACGGCCCGCTTTCACGCACTCTCATGTAATCCGTATGTGCGGGCTTCTCTTGCCCACCGTCGTGCCAGCCGACTGACGGGCACTGTTGTGCCCGCCAATCGGGGCACTTCCCCGAAATCGCCTCGCTTCATCTGCCACTGGCAGCGCTTCGCCGATTACCCCGCCCGCGGGAGGGGCAGAGCCCCTCCCCTACGCACTTCTCGTTACGCAGCACCGTAGGGCGGGGTGCCCTCACCCCGCCGCCCGGACTCACACCGCACCCCATGCAAACCCCATGTCATCGCCACGGCCAATGCGCGCACTGGCCGTGGCGATCCGTTCTCCTCTCTCCGCCTATCTCCCCCTCTTCCCGCAAAAAAAGAGGACGCCTCTCGGCATCCTCTTTTTTCACACATATGAATCGTTGGAGAATTACTTCAGCTCGATCTTGGCGCCGACTTCCTCCAGCTCCTTCTTCATGTTCTCTGCGTCGTCCTTGGACAGGGCTTCCTTCAGAGTGGTGGGAGTCTCCTCAACAGCCTTCTTGGCCTCAGCCAGGCCCAGGCCGGTGATCTCGCGGACGGACTTGATGACCTTGATCTTCTGAGCGGCGTCGAAGCCAACCAGAACCACATCAAACTCGGTCTTCTCCTCAGCAGCGGGAGCAGCAGCGCCGGCGGCGGGAGCAGCCATAGCAGCGGCGGAAACGCCGAACTCTTCCTCCAGAGCGTGAACCAGCTCGCTCAGCTCCAGAACGGTCAGACCCTTGATCTCTTCGATCATAGCAGTAACTTTCTCAGACATTGTATTAGCCTCCTAATGTAAGATATTTTTGTAGTCAGTGGCTGAATTATTCAGCAGCCTCGGCAGGAGCACCCTGCTTCTCGGCGATCTGCTTAATGACGCAAGCCAGAGCGGAAATGGGAGCCAGCATGGTACCCAGGACCTGAGCCTGCAGCACGGGCAGTGCGGGGATGGATGCCAGAGCATTCACGGTCTCCATGGGCACGACCTTGCCCTCCAGGAAACCGCCCTTGATCTCGAAACGGCCATTGAGCTTCTTTGCAAACTCAGCGATCACGCGAGCGGGAGCCACGGGGTCAGCGGCGATAGCCAGAGAAGTGGTGCCGTTGAGCTGGTCGTCCAGTTCGTTGAGACCGCAGTTGTTGAATGCAAAGCGCAGCAGGGTATTCTTGATGACGGAATACTCCACATCATTTTTGCGGCACTCCACGCGCAGAGCGGTATCCTCTGCCACGGTGATGCCCTTGTAGTCCACGATGACACCGGCGCCGGAATTCTGGATCTTCTCGGTGAGCGCGGCTACGATCGCCTGCTTTTCAGACAGAACTTTTGCGTTGGGCATTCTTTGATTTCACCTCCATGAGAATTGTCGGTGCGTTCAAAAAAGGAAACCCGTCCCTGTGCCGAAAGACACAAGGACGGGGTAAGCAATCAAAAATTGATTCGCCATCCTCGGCAGGACTTACGGACAAGTCCACCTGCTGTCTTTGGAACGCATCATATATTATATCCAAGACCTGCGCATTTGTCAAGTCTCAAATATCCTTTTGCTGCAAAAATTATAGCTGCTTGTTGGCGTTCATCTTCACGCCGGGGCCCATGGTGGACGCAGCCACGCAGGACTTGATATACTGACCCTTGGCAGCGGCGGGCTTGGCCTTGATGATGGCGCCGATGAGAGCGGAATAGTTCTCGAACAGCTTGTCAGCACCGAAGGAGACCTTGCCGATGGGGCAGTGGATGATGTTGGTCTTGTCCAGACGATACTCCACCTTACCGGCCTTCGCCTCGGTGACAGCCTTGGCGGCGTCGGGGGTCACGGTGCCGGACTTGGGAGAGGGCATCAGACCCTTGGGGCCCAGGACCTTACCCAGACGGCCCACCACACCCATCATGTCGGGGGTAGCGACCACCACATCGAAGTCGAACCAGTTTTCCTTCTGGATCTTTTCCACCAGATCCATGTCGCCCACATAGTCAGCGCCGGCGGCCTTGGCAGCCTCGGCCTTGTCGCCCTTGGCGAACACCAGCACGCGCACGGACTTACCGGTGCCGTTGGGCAGCACGATGGCGCCGCGGACCTGCTGGTCAGCGTGACGGGAGTCCACGCCCAGCTTCACATGCAGCTCGACGGTCTCATCAAACTTAGCGGAAGCGGTCTTGCAGATGAGCTCCAGACCTTCCTTCGGATCATACAGCGCAGCCTTATCGATCTGCTTGGCGATCTCCTGATATTTCTTACCTCTAAACATACCTTACACCCTCCTTATTCACCGACGACAACGCCCATGGAGCGTGCGGTACCAGCGATCATGCTCATAGCGGCTTCCAGGGAAGCAGCGTTCAGATCACGCATCTTCAGCTCAGCGATCTTCTGAATGGAGGCCTTGGAAATGGTAGCGACCTTCTCCTTGTTGGGAACGCCGGAACCGGACTCAATGTTGCACTCCTTCTTGATGAGGACGGCTGCGGGGGGAGTCTTGGTAATGAAGGAGAAGGAACGGTCGGCATACACCGTGATGACCACGGGGATGATGAGGCCCATATCGTTCTTCGTCCGCTCATTGAACTCCTTGGTAAAGGCGGCGATGTTCACGCCGTGCTGACCCAGAGCAGGGCCAACGGGGGGTGCGGGAGTTGCTTTACCTGCAGGGATCTGCAGCTTTACATAACCAACGACTTTCTGTGCCATGATAGGCACCTCCTTTTTCATAATGTGGTAGCGACGGGCCTAATGCCTCGTTCGCTCTTGGCGAGACGCCCAAGCGCCTCTCCCACTTGCGCCGGAGTGGTCATGCTCCGGCCTGCGCGCAGAGTCTGCTGCGCCTCAGGGCAGTACCTCCACCTGGTCCAGCTCCAGCTCGACCGGGGTCTCTCTGCCGAACATGGAGACCACCACCCGGACCTTGTTCTTCTCGGGCTCGATCTCCTCCACGACGCCTGTGAAGCTGGCCAGGGGGCCCTCCGTGATCTTCACGGTGTCGCCCACATGATACAGCACCACGATCTCGTGTTTTTCCACGCCCAGGGCGGCCACTTCCTCGTCCGTCAGGGGGATGGCCTTGTTGGCCTCGCCCACGAAGCCGGTGACGCCGCGGATGTTGCGGACCAGATGCCAGGTGTCGTCGGTCAGCACCATTTTAATGAGCACATAACCGGGGAACACCTTCCGTTCCACTTCTTTCATCACGCCCGCCTCCGTCACCTCGGTCACGGTCTCCATGGGGATCTCCATTTTGTGGATCATATCCTCCAGGCCGCGGTTGGTCACGGACTTTTCGATCGCAGCTTTCACTGCGTTTTCATAGCCGGAGTAGGTGTGGAGCACATACCATTTTGCATTATCAGCCATGTTCTGCTCCTTAAGCTGCGAACAGGCTGACCAGGGTCTTCACGGCCAGCACGGCCACTGCGTCAAACACCCAAATGAACACGCCCACGCCCAGGGAGCACAGGATCACCGTGCCGGTGTTCTTCGCCGTCGTCTTGCCGTCGGGCCAAACGACCTTTTTCAGCTCGCTTCTCATCTCGCGGAACCACTTGCCGCGGTCTTTCTTGTTAGCCTCTGCCATCGTTACACAACCTTTCTTTTCATCCAATCACTTGGTTTCGGTGTGAACCGTATGCTTTCTGCAGAAGGGGCAATACTTGTTCATCTCGAGACGATCAGGACTGTTCTTCTTGTTCTTCATCGTGTTGTAGTTTCTCTGCTTGCACTCGTTGCATCTCAAAGTAATCTTCACGCGCATCTAACGGCACCTCCTTATTAGATTGGGCCGGCCTCTCGGCGCAGCCGTTTGCCTCCCTGGTTTGCAGGTCTCTCTCCCGGCGCCGAAGCGAAAAGCGCGCAAAAAGAAAAGCCCTACTCACAGGTAATGTTTATTCTATCACTCTTTTTCCATGCGGTCAACCTGTTTTTTGCAAAAATATCACATTTTTTTGCGGGAAAATCACCGGAATTGTTGCCATCGCCGCTCCCCGCGTGGTATTATTAAGAAAAACGCCCCATAGCGGCTTTTGAAAGGAAATTTCCATGAAAATTATGGCCATCGACTACGGCGACGCCCACACCGGCATCGCCATCTCCGACCGCCTGGAGACCCTGGCGGGCTTCACCACCGTCATCCATTCCCGCCGCCAGGAGGAGGTGGTCTCCCAAATTCAGTCCCTCATCGCCGACCACGGTGTGGAGCGCCTGGTCCTGGGCTACCCCAAGAATATGGACGGCACCCTGGGCCCCCGGGCCGAGAAATGCGCCGCCCTGGGCGAGATTCTGAAAGAGACCACCGGCCTGCCCCTCGTTCTCTGGGACGAGCGCCGCAGCACCGTGGAGGCCCACGCCATTTTGTTCGGCAACGGCAAAAACGGTAAGCAGCGCAAGAAGATCGTAGACGCCGTGGCCGCCAGCCTCATGCTGGAGGGCTATCTCACCCGCCGCAGACTGGAGGCGGAGCCATGAGCCAAGTCGTCCTCATCATCGGCGGCGGCGCCTCCGGGATGCTGGCCGCCCTGACGGCCCTGGAGGACCCGCAGAACACCGTCCTCCTCTCCGAGCGCCAGGCCCGGGTGGGCCGCAAGCTCCTCTCCACCGGCAATGGCCGCTGTAACCTCTCCAACCTCCACGCCGCCCCCGCCCACTACCACGGCCAGGACCCGGCCTTCTGCCGCTATGCCTTAGAGCAGTTCCCGGTGTCGGATACCTTATCTTATTTCGCCGCCCTGGGCCTGGAGACAGTGACGGAGCCGGACGGCAAAATTTACCCCCGCTCCAACATGGCCAACTCCGTCCTGGATGTCCTGCGCTACGCCCTGGAGCACCCCCGCCTGCACCTGCTCCCCGGCGACGGCGTGGCCGACATCCGCAAAAAGGGCGACACCTTCGCCGTCACCTTCACCTCCGGGGAAAAGCGCCGGGATATAAATAAGGTGATCTTGGCCTGCGGCGGCGCGGCAGGCAGCAAGGTAGGCGGCGTGTTGGACGGCTATAAGCTGGCCAAGTCCCTGGGCCACCACCGCACGGCCCTGTACCCCTCCCTGGTCCAGGTGAAGACCGACCCCACCTACCCCCGCTCCCTCAAGGGTGTCAAGACCCCCGCCCGGCTGGCCCTCCGCCGGGGCAGCCAGGTCCTGGCCGAAAATGAGGGAGAAATCCTCTTTACCGAGTACGGTGTCAGCGGCCCCGCGGTGTTTGAAATTTCCCGCCATGCCGCCACCGGCGGCGACAGCCTGACCCTGCACCTGGACCTGTGGGCCGAAAAGACCGCAGACGAAATTTTCAATCATCTCCGGGCCCGCCGGGACGCCAAAAAAGCGGACGCCCCCACGGAGCAGACCGCCGCAGCCATCTTCGCCGGTGTCCTCCATAGCCGCCTGGGCCAAACGGTGGTCAAGGCCGCCGCCCTCTCCCCCGCCGCGCCCCTGGCCGACCTGGCGGACCGGGACCTGACCCGCCTGGCCGCATTGTGTAAGGACTTCCCCCTCCCCGTCACCGGCACCTGCGGCTTTGACCAGGCCCAGGTCACCGCCGGAGGCCTGGACACCTCCGAGTTCGACCCCCACACCCTGCAAAGCCGCCTGACCCCGGGCCTCTACGCCTGCGGCGAGCTGTTGGATGTGGACGGCGACTGCGGCGGCTATAACCTCCAGTGGGCCTGGTCCAGCGCCCGCCTGGCCGGAAAACTCCTCTGACCCCCGCATATCCATGACATTTCGTAGGGGACGATGCCTACATCGTCCCGCCCCACCGCACTCCCATGTGAAAGCCATGTCATTGCGAGGCCAGTGCGCACACTGGCTGTGGCAATCCGTAACCCCCGTCCT
>CAVHCH010000025.1:0-58167 GCA_963634265.1 Bacteroidaceae bacterium
GACCCTATTCCTCATATCTTTTTTCTCTTGTCCAATATGTATTGTAGTCCTACACTAAAAATTAGATTCGCATTTAGTGCCCCTTGCAAAACAAGAATAATTCTGATAGAATTATTGTAGAATAATTCAGGAGGTGTTGCCCCATGATTATCAAATCCTCGACTGCGCTTCGCAACGACTACGGCACGATCTCCGACCTGGCGCATAAGGAAGCGGAGCCCATTTATATCACCAAGAACGGCGAAGGCGACCTTGTCGTTATGAGCATCGAGGCCTTTGAGCAGCGTGAAGAAACCTTGAAGCTGCGCGCAAAGCTGGAGGCAGCGGAAATGGCTCGCCTTTCCGGCGCACCCACCTATACACTGGAGGAATCCAGGAAACGGCTGGAGGCGATCTATCAGCGTGGCTAATCTTGTGATTCTGGAACCCGCCCAGCGAGAACTGGAAGAAATCGCTCAGCTTCACAGGAACCTTGTAGGGCCTAATTCGGCGAGAAATATTACCAACCTGATTTTGGATACGCTTTCCCGTTTGGAGAAGTTTCCACTATCTGGCCATATCCCGCAGGATAGGGAGCTGAGAAATGATGGATGCCGTTATGTCATCGCCGGGAAGTATATCTGCGTGTACCGGCTGATCGCTGAGATGGTCTATGTCTACCACATCGCCCACGGCGCAAGCAATTACCCGACGCTGTTCAAAGGACTTCAGAAGGAAGAAAAGTGAACTTCATTATTTACCCTTGCCAATGGTACTATCACAACTTAAAACGCAGAATAGGGAGGCTCCCCATCCTGCGTTTTTTAATTGAGTTTATTAAGCGCGGCTTTTCCGTACCGGTAGGCAATTTTGTCCTTGGTACATCATGACCCCCATACGATTACTCCTCCAGCAGCTCTGCGGCCCTTTGGCTGACAGCGTATTCGATCAGCCGCAATCTTTCTTTGCCGAGGTTGTATCTGCTGTGTCTGGGGAGCTTAAAATCCAGCAGCTTTCTGATGGCGCTTCGCCACTGGTGGGTCATGCCCTTTTTTGCTTCCGCAATATAGCCATCATACACGCACGGCATCTGCGTTTTGGCGTATTTCAAAAAGTTTTCTCTGCTTTTGAGTGCATCCGCGCTGGCAAAGTTAAATAGGCTGTTTCCGTGGTCAAAGAGCGGTGCGGGCGCAATGATCCTGTTTGTATGGCTATCGATCAAAAAGCCGAAGTTCCCGTAATGCCTGTCCGTATTGAAAATCAAGGCATCAAAAATAAGCATATCATGCAGTGCTTTCTCAAATTCGGCGCCCAACTCTTTATAATATGCTTTCACGGCCTGCATCCCGCCGGAGCGGATGATCCTCCCCACGGGAACAAACGAAACATCCTTGCTGGTGAAAAGCTCACAGGTGGAGCAGAGGGTATTCTTCCATTTCGAGAGACTGTACGGGACCGCGTTTGCACCAAGGATTTTCGCGATTTGATAGGCGTAAAATTCCGAATACGGCTCGAACCCTGTGTTGTAGGCCCCCATGGTGCCGCCTTTGTACAGGAAAATTTTCCCGTCAATTCTCCGCCAGCATTTCGGGAGCATGCCGTTTGTGGTAAATTCCGGACTGGATGTCACCCCCGAAACATGGTTGCTGCCATAGCCCGTAAAAGCTATTTGCCCTAAAACACGGCTGAATCGGTTGTCGTACAAATTTACGCTGTCAAACCTGTCATTGCTGCCTTCCTGTTTGAGCCAGTAGCAGTCGTTCAGGCTGAGCCCTTTGGACACGCTGACCAAGTCCAAAGGACGGTTTATGCTTAATCCCAAGGAGGATAGCAGCGTATCAACATAAGCACGGTTTTTGGGTATGGAGCGGTGCTTGATCCATGCTTCTATCCCGTTTGCGGATACCTCCGCCAGATCCAGGGGAAATAATTCCTTGTTCTCCTCGTGCGCTTCTATTATCTTGACATTCGCTTCTACTTGTCTTTCGGCAGAAAACACAATGAGCGGCGTGTCAAAATGCATAAGTGTATAGTTCATTCTAAGTTCCTCCTATAACGGACGGGGAATCTAAAATATAGTATGGCTATTATACATTGGATTTAACGGAAGCGGCAACTCTGAGCCATCCAGCACCTTGGCCGATCCTTTACCGACCAGGTCGCACATTCGTTTTTAGTACGCGCCGATCCTACACTATTTTTATTATACCACCCCAAGCGCAGGTGTTCAATAGAGTTCTTTCCAAGGAAACTCTTGCGTTGTATGATGTTCACTAATATCTTGTATGATACGGGCGCTCTTCCGATTTGTCATAGATTATGGCACACATCGCATACGGGAACAAGCTCTTTTACCAAGGCCAAGACTCTTCAGTACCGGAAGATGATTTTTTCATCCAAAGTTTATCGTTGCGCCAAGATAAACGCCGTGGTATAATAAGAGCGAAAGAGGGTGATCGCATGAATCAAATTGCCACTTTGGGGAGCGACGCGGGCTTCAGCATCTTTTCCTACGGAGATCGGGTCATTCGCTTCAAAGCGCCGTATTCATTAGAGCGATATACCTCCGTCAAGGAATGGGACAATGGGTATCTTGTGGTCATGGCCAAGTACCGCCACAACCCGCACCCCGAGGAGGAATACATCGACCTCCTCCCGATATTAAACGGTCTGTATATCAACGCCCAGGAGTTTTTGAAGCCGATCAAGGAGGTTGCGATCGAAAATGGTTGATATTAAGCAGGTCGCTGATGATGCGGATGTTATCATCGACGGATATGCGTTTTCAAAATTTGAGAGCGGGTACCGGGTCTTGAATCTGAATATGCCCGACAAAGCCGCCGTGTTTGCGTCCGACGGCTCCGTCCTGGAGACGACCATGGACGACATCGAGCTGCACATCGCGTCCAAATATTTGAACGCCAGCTTGAAGTATATGGAGGCGTGAGATGCCAAAATATTATGAGTTCAAGGTCGCCGGATATTACTTGTACTTCACCTCTTTCTGTGTTGTGGAATGTATGCATGTTCACGCCAGCGACAGAAAGTTGACCGAGTCCGGGTCTGCCAAGTTCTTTGTTAAGGGCAATGGCGATAGTGTTTTGCAGAACAAAGGCGTCTTGACCGACAGAGAAATCAGCAAGATTCAGGCGTTTATCAAGGAGAACTACGAGAAGATGTATGAAAAATGGGCCCAATACAGCGAAAATAGGTTCTATCGTGGATAAATGAGAAATGAGCAGGAGAGGATGCTGATATGCTCCCCCTATGGAAACAGTGTTTTATTTCACTGTCTCCATAGGGGGAGCATATCAATTCCCCGTCCTGCATTTTTCTAATCAAGTTCATTAAGCGCGGCTTTATCTGCGTCCGTGATGCCAGTCAGTGCCGAAATATCAGCTTTCAGCCACAAATGAGGCTCCGTGCAATACCAGCAGTCCGACCTGCGTTTTTTGAAGATACGATACGGGCGCTCTGTCGAGTTATCATAGATATTGCACACATCGCATACGGGAATTAGGTCACGGACCGAGGCCAAGGCTTTTTCGTACCGGGAGATGATTTTATCCCTCGGTACATCATGGCCGCCGGCCATTACCCGGGCGGCTACGCGGGCAACATTGATGCACGGATCGACCGTCAGAACATAGTAGCAACGGATAAAGTAGCCCGCCTCCTTTGCCCGCTTGAGCAGGTCCAGGTTGCGCGGCGTGGACAGCACCGTCTCAAAGCAAAAGTCCTTTCGCTGTTGCAGGTACTCCTCCCGCTGACGCTCTGCCATTTGCGCAGCCGTCAGGTTGTCACACCCTAAGACGCGCTGAATGTCGTCCGCATTCACATAGGGCATATCCACCGGACGCAGCAGGGCACCGATCGTGGTTTTCCCTGAGCCGTTGGGACCCGCGAATACAACGATCTCCGGCTTTTTAGCGGTGCTGCTCACTGTAACGCCCCCGTTCCATGGCTTGGCCCATTTCAGCGATCGTGCCGTCCGCATTTTCCAAGTAGACCCGTCCCGTTTTCTTGTCGAATCTGGCAATAGGCAGCTTCAAGGCGCGCTTTCGCTGTAGCTCCATGGACACAGCCAGGCGCGCGTTTTGCACAACAATGTTGCCTGAAGGAATCTGATCTTTCATGCGCGGTATCCTCCTATTCCATCTGCACACAGCCTATGCTGCTTTTTTAATATACTCGATTTCGCCCGTTTTAGCCAACGAAATAGGCGGATTCGTTGTGCTGCTGAACTCTGCAAGTAAAGTGAGTTTTAATTGCACAAATATCCTCTCTTTTCGTACTTTGCCCGCAGTTCAGTCAAAACCTGCTGATAGCTGGCCTGCCCACTGGCGATACGGTCAAGGTTGCTGCGAGTAGATTTGCTGATCGTCATCCCCTCGATAGCAAAGGTGCCGCGGATGTTACGAAGGTTGCTTTTATGCCGATGAGAGTCAAAACTATTCTTCTGCTCGGCGCTTTTCTTGGAAAGTATGTTTCCCATGTCAATAATCCCTCCAACAGTTCGGTCAATTCTTTGCCGACCAGGTCACGCATTCGCTTTAAGTGCGCATCAATCCTACACTATTTTAATTATACCACCACAAGCGCAGGTGTTCAATAGAGTTCTTTCCAAGGAAACTCTTGCGTTGTATGATGATGATTCACTATACATTGGATTTCTTTCCTTTAGCCGCTTGACGCAAAGCAATCATACTACTATAATTAGACCAGTAATTTTAAGGAGCCCCCACATGAAGAAAATACTATTCGTCTGTCACGGCAACATCTGCCGCAGCCCCATGGCCGAATATGTTATGAAAGACCTGGTGCAAAAGGCCAGGATGTCTGACCGGTTCCATATCGCCTCCGCTGCCACCAGCCGCGAGGAGATCGGCAATCCCGTCTATCCCCCAGCCCGGCGCAAGCTGGCCGAGCACGGCATCTCCTGTGCAGGCCACGCCGCCCGCCAGCTCACCCGGGAGGATTACGCCGACTATGACTTCCTCGTAGGCATGGACAGCGCAAATCTCCGGGATATGCGCCGCATCTGCGGCGGCGACCCGGATGGAAAAATTTCCCTGCTCCTGGACCATACCTCCCGCCCCGGCGATGTGGCAGACCCCTGGTACACCGGCGACTTCCAGGCGACTTGGCTTGATGTGCTGGAGGGCTGCCGGGGCTTGCTGGCAGAATTCTCTGACGCCTCCCCAAAGCAGGGCATATAATTTATCCGGGCAGCGTAAATACACGAAAATTTCGCACATTTTTCTTCAAAAATTTCGTGTTAGCTTCCGGCCCAAAAACACGAAACTTTTTTAGAACCAACCGAAAAAAACACGAAACTTTTTCACTTTATTTTTTGCGGATTTGTTCACTTTTGTTATAAATTCACATCTCCTCATTTTGTAATGAATCATGCCCAACGCTCTGTAATTCGTGCATAATAGAAACATAAAAATAAGAAAAATACGAAAAAATAGCATGCATAATTGGGATATTTGCGCCTAAAATGTTTGCATATTTTGCTTTTGAAATCTAATTTTTCAACTTTTTCAAAAACCGGGTAGGATGGGGTTCAAGAGGCCTCGAGTTCGAAACTGAACTATGCAATTATAAGCGGGCAGAACCCCCGTTGATTCGGGGTTTTTGCCCGTTTTTTCACAGGAGGACCCACATGCCAGAGATAAAAATTTACGCCCCCGGCGGCGCGGTATCTACCCGGGAGGTGCCCACAGGGACTCTGCTGCTCCACGCCCTGGACGGCGGGGTGGAGACCCCCTGCGGCGGCCATGGCCGCTGCGGAAACTGCCGGGTGACGGTGCAGGGTGCGCTGTCCCAGCCCACGCCCCAGGAGGAATCGCTGCTGGGCGCGGAAGCCCTGCAAAGCGGCATCCGTCTGGCGTGCCTTACCACGGTGGAGGGCGACTGCACCGTGACCCTGGCCGCCGACCGGGCCGTCCGGGCCATCCACAGCGACGGCGCCATGCCCGTCTTTACCCCGGAGCCCATTTTTGAAAAGTACGGCGCGGCGGTGGACATCGGCACCACCACCCTGGCCGCCCGACTCTATGACCGCGCCGGGGCCCTCCTGGCTCAGGCGGCTGCCCCCAACCCCCAGCGCGTCTACGGCGCGGATGTCATTTCCCGCATCGAAAAGTCCCTGGCCGGCGAACGGGAGCCCCTGGCTCGGTGCATCCGGGACAGCATCGACGCCCTGCTGCGTCAAATGGCGGCCCAAGCCGGAATCCCCTCCGAGGCGGTGGACACCGCGGTCCTCACCGGCAACACCACCATGCTCTACCTCCTCACCGCCCGGGATGTGGACTGTCTCTCCCACGCCCCCTTTATCGCGGACGAGCTCTTCGGCCGTTACGCAACCCCGCAGGAGCTGACCCTTTCCGCCGCCCCCAAGGCCCGGCTGTACCTCCCTCGCTGCATGTCCGCCTTCGTTGGCGCGGACATCACCTCCGCCCTGGTAGCCAGCCAAATTTGCACCCGGAACGAGAGCGCCCTGCTGGCGGACATCGGCACCAACGGCGAGCTGGCCCTGTGGCACAGTGGCCGCCTGCTGTGCTGCTCCACCGCCGCCGGCCCGGTTTTTGAGGGCGCCACCCTCTCCCAGGGTATGCAGGCCGCCCCCGGCGCCATCGACCGCGTAACCTATGAAAACGGCCAAATCTCCTGTCACACCATTGGGGACGCCCCCGCCGTAGGCATCTGCGGCAGCGGCATCATCGACGCAGCTGCGGTGTTCTGTCAGCATGAGATCATCGACGAGACCGGCGCGTTCATCGACGAGGAGGACTCCTACCCCCTGACACCGGCGGTCTCCCTGACCCAAAAGGACATCCGCATGGTGCAACTTGCCAAGAGCGCCATCTGCGCCGGGATGCTCACCCTGCTGGAAACCGAGGACCTGGCCGCCCAGGGCCCCGCTCGCCTCCTCATCGCCGGGGGCTTCGGCAGCTTCCTGGACCTCCACAGCGCCGCCTGCATAGGCCTCTACCCCGCCAATTTGGAGCCCCGGGCCCAAGCCATCGGCAACGCCGCCCTGGTGGGTGCGTCCATGATGCTCCTGCGCGGCAAATACCAAGCCCAGGCCACATCCATCGCAGAGCTGTCCGAAACGGTAGACCTGAGCACAAACCCCACTTTCATGGAGAAATATATAGACTGCATGGGCTTTGAGGCCCCGTAAAAACAAAACCTCCGGCTCCGCCGGAGGTTTTGTTTTGCTATGGGATTTTTGAAGAAAAATTACGCCTCGCGCTTTTTCTTCGTCAGCACGAACGCTGCCGCGACCGCTGCCGTGGGCAGGGCGATGACCCAGGCCATCACGCCGATGTCGCCGGTGGCGGGGGTGCCGTTATTGCCGCCGCTGCCGTTATCGCCATTATCGCCATTATCGCCGCCGCTGGTGCGGGTGCCGAAGCCGACGACATTATCCTGCACGGTCCAGGCAAGCAGCGCGTTGCCCGTGTAATAGTTCTGCTGGGTATAGCCGCGGTCATTCTGCGCGGCCAGGGCCTCGGCCACTGCCGTCCAGACCGCCGCCATAGCGCTCTCGGAGCGATTCTCATTCAGCAGCGCCGCGAACTCCGCGCTGGCAAGCTGGGCCGCCGTCTTGCCGACGACATCCATTTCCGTCGCGCCGGAGGCGACTACGCCGATGGCCTCCGCAGGAGAAACGGTGGTATCGCCCTGCTTGAGAAGGGCCTCGGTGTTGTAGTAGATATGGGAGTCGATGGTGATACCGGCGGAGCGTCCGCTGAAAATACCCACATCGGTGGTGGTCTTCTTGGACACCACATTGCCCGCCGCGTAGCAGTTCACATGGATGCCGCCCGCCTGGCCGATGAAGCCGCCAATATGGGCCTTATTGTTGTTGGTGGCGTTGCCGGTCACATCGCCCAGGGCGTAGCAGTTGACGGTGGTGACGCGGTTATCCATGCCGTAGAAGCCGCCTGCGTAGACATGGTTCGTGTCCGTCTCGGCGGTGATGTCCACATCGGCCCAGCTATTGGTGACGGCACCGCGCAGCACACTGGCGGCCAGGCCGCCCGCCCGGGCAAAGCTCTCGGAGGTGGTGGCGCTAATGCTGCCGGTGACGGAGCAGTCGTCGATGTAAATGCCGTTTTGGCCGCTGCCCACCAGGCCGCCGGTGTAGGTCTCATAGCGGGTGGACACATGGATGTCGATGTTTCTCAGGTGGATGCCCGTCAGCCGGACCACCTGCTCATCGCCGGTGGGGGCTTCATTGCTGGCATAGCTGCCGGCGGTGAGGCCGAAGAGGCCGGAGGCCATCTGGTCGGTGGGGCTCAATGCGGTGCCGATGGTGAGGCCGGAGATGCTATGGCCCGCGCCGTCGTAATTGCCCCGGAAGGGATAAGAGCCGATGGCCGTCTTGGCACCGTTGACCTCGCCGTTCAGAGCCCAGCCGATGGGCAGCCAGTCGCCGCCGCTGAGGGCAATGTCGGCGGTCTGCTTGAACCACACGCCTTTCCAGCTCACATCGGCGTTGATGGAGTAGGCCAGATAGCGAAGCTGGGCTTCGTTGGCGATAAGATAGGGGTCGTCCTTGGTGCCGGAGCCGCCTGCGAAGCGGGAGGCATCCGCCGCCTCATAGTGGGAGAAGTCGCCGTAAATGGCCTTGAACTTCGCCTTTTCCAGAGCGGAATCATAAGCCGCGCCGGAGGCGGAGCCGGAGAGGACTTCCGTGGCGGTGACCGCACCGCTCGCCACCGTGATCTTCACAACGGTGGTCTTTTCGTCGTCCCGGCCATACCAGGTGCCGTCCTGCATGGTCTGCTCGGGCTTCACGACTTTTTCGCACTCGGGCTGCACATAGGTCACGGTGCCATTGGTGGCGCCGAAGGTAACGAGAGTGCCGGAGGCGTCATAGGTCCAGTTCTTCAGCGCGGTGTTCGCCAGGCCGAAGGCGGTGATGTCGATGGGGAAGGCGGCGAAGGTCTCGTTCAGCTTGCCCGCCACAGCGGCATAGCCCGCCGCGTTATAGCCGGTCATCTTGTCCACCAGGCCGCCGGTGTATACATCGCCCTCCTCGGTGACGCCGGAGGCCACCTTGGTGCCGATGGACTCCACGGGCTTCACGGTCAGGGTGCCCACGGTCATGGTGCTGTCCAGGTCATACCAGCAGGTGTAGCTCTTGCCGATGCCCGTGACCCAGCCGGAGACCATGCCCGCGTAGGTGGAGTGCTCCCGGGTGGTCACATCGCCGGAGCCGTAGCAGTTGACCAGCGCGCCCGCGTTGCAGGCCACCAGGTTGCTGACCACGGCCATGCCCTCGTTGCCGTTTTCACGATTGCCGGAGCCATAAATGGCGCTGTCGGACCAGCAGTTGGCAACCAGGCCGCGGTTGTTGATACCCACCAGGCCGCCGACCTCAGCCAGGCTGCCCGATTTCACAACGCCGGAGGCGTTCACCTTGGCAATGCTGTTGATGATCGCGCCCTTATACTGCATGCCCACGAGGCCGCCCACAAACTGGTTACCCTTGTCGGCGGTCAGGGAGAGGGTGCCCTCCACGGAGCAGCCGTCGATGACCGCCCCGGTGTAGTCGTTCTTCACGGTGCTGCCCTGGGTCACGCCCGCGATACCGCCCAGATAGGCGGTGGCTTCATAGGTGGTGTAGAAGGCCACCTCTTTCAGATGCACATTTTTCACCACGGACTTGGGGCCCAAAATGCCGAACAGGCCGATGTAGAGATTTTCCTTGTCCAGGGCGTGGGGGGCGTCCTTAGTGCCCAGCGCCATGCCGGAGATGGCGTGACCCTGGCCGTCAAAGGTACCGTTGAAGAGGTAGTCGCTGCGGCCAATGGGCTCCCACTGGCCGGAGACGGCGATATCATCGCCCAGGGCCACATACTTGCCCGTGTAGTCGATCTTAGCGTTCAGGGACCCGGCAAAGGCCTTGAGCTGGGCTTCGGTCTTGATGAGATAGGGATTCGCTTCCGTGCCGTCGCCGGAGGCGAAGAGGGAGGCGTCGATTTCGCCGCTGACCCACACATCGCCGCAGGGCAGCACCTTGTCGTCCTGCACCTGCCACTCGCGCAGGGCAATGCTCTTGATGCCGTAGGCGGTGAGGATGCCATTCAGCTCCCGGATGTTGCCGTTGAGCGTTGCGGCAAAGTCGGCCTTAGCCATGTCGGCGGCGGCCATGGGGGTGGTAACGATGACCTTGTCATAGTTCGGGCCGCCCTGACCCGGCAGGCCGCAGCCCACGGTGTCGGTGCGCTCCGTCTTAGCCAGGGTGCCGTCAGCGTTGTAGGTCTCAATGGTGAGCACGGACGCCTGGTTGTAGTAGTTGTGCAGACGCACAGCGCCCTTGGCGGGATAAGCGCCGCTTACCAGCCCGGAGGTCGTGACCTGGCCGTCCAGCACGCCCACCCACTTGTGCTTGGAGCCGCCGTTCCCAACGGTCATGTCGCCGGTGGCGTACACATTGTACTGCTTGCCCGCCAGCATGCTGACGATACCGCCGGACATACCGCCGAAGTTGGTGTTCTTGGGTGCGATGGCAGTGCAGTCACCAAAGGTGGCGCAGTTGGCAATGACCGCATAGTTGCCGGTGGTCCCGGCGATGCCGCCTGCGTAGGCGGACTTGGTGCCGTTGAGGGCCTTGACGGTGATGTCCACATCGCTCCAGCAGTTGGTGACAACGCCGCCGTTGAAGAGGCGGCCCACAAAGCCGCCGCCAAAGGCCAGCTTGTCAGCGGTGGTCGTAACGGTCACCGTGCCGGCGGTGGAGCAGCCATCGATCTGCGCGGCGAGACCGGAGTCGCCGGACCCGGCGGTTTTCTCCGTGTCACCGGCGATAACGCCCACCCGGGCCACATCCGCCGTGTTGGTCACGGTCATGTCAGCGCCCGTCACATGGAGGTCTTTCACCACGGCCTTGTTACCCAGAATGGAGAACAGGCCGTAGTTGCCCTCCGCCGCGATCTCGGCATTGATCTTCAGGCCGGAGATGCTGTGGCCCTTGCCGTCGAAGGTGCCCTGGAAAATGTTGGTGCTGTCCTTCCCTTCGCCGCCGATGGGGTTCCAATTGGCGATCCCAGACAGGTCGATGTCGCCGCCCAGGGCCACGAACTTGCCCTTGTAGGTCTCGCCGCCGTCAACGGCAGAGGCAAACGCCTCCAGCTGCGCGGCATTGGCAATGATATACGGGTCCGCCTGGGTGCCGCTGCCGCTGATGGCGGAGGAGGCCTTACGCAGAGCCGCGTCCGTGGCGTTCAGGATGGCCCGGGCGCTGTAAGTGGCGCCGGAGACGATGTCCACGCCGTCGGTACCGTTCTTGGCCTTAATGGCGTCCAGAACGGTGAGGGCCTTAGCCCACTGGGCGGCGGATTCCTTTTCGCCGGTGGCCTTGATGTCGGAAATTTTGACATTCTGGCCGTCCTTAGTGAGCGTCACTTCCACGGAAACATCCCCGGCAAAGCCCGTAGCCGAGCCGGAATAGGTTCCCGGGGTATAGGTTTTGTCCACAGTCGCGGCCAAAGCTGCGGTGGGCAGCAGCGAAAGCATCATGACCACGGCCAGCAGAACAGAAAATAGTTTCTTCTTCATGGGTGGGAATAGTCCTTTCTTTTTCATGATAGTGCGAGGAATGCGAAGTGCCAAGACGCCGGGCGTCACCTCCTTTTATTAGATGTGGGCATGAAGTACGCAATGGTTAGATATATCTAACCATATAGCATAAAAAACTTCGGCGGGGCGTTTCTATTTTAGTTAGGTATATCTAACTACCGCTCAAAAAAGAAAGTCGGAGAGCCGAAACGCCCTGCGCCGACGGGGAAATTTTACTTCGGGGACGATTCTACCACAGCTCCCGCGCCTTTGCAAGTAAAATTTATGTAAGATAGAAAAATTTTCCTTTTTTCGGTTTCGCCGCCATGTGCGGCCTGTTTCTGACAGCAAAAAAGCTCCGAGGCCCGTAGGCCCCGGAACCTCTTTTACCGCTTCATAACTTCTCCCCCGCCGGGTACCGTATCAAGTCATACAGCACCCCGTGTTCGCCGAAGCGTCTCGTGGCGGCCAGTTCCATGCCCAGGTGGACATATTTGTCGCACTTGGACTGGGCGTCGGTGTCCAGTATCACCGGCACGCCCAGTCGGTCGCCCTCGGCAAACGCCGCCTCCATGATCCGGCGCATATACCCCCGGCCCTGGTACTGCTCCCGCACGCAGACCAGCCCCACATAGATATAAGGTTTCTTTTTCCGGTCCAGCTTTTTGTCCAGCCCCGGACCGCCCTTGGACATGATCCGGGCAAAGCGCACCAGCTCCTTCAGCTTCATGCCCCCCAGCAGCCCTTTCGCCAAGGGCAGCGCAGCCCCCGGGCGCACCTTCTGCCCCGGGCGCTTGTAGGCGATGAACCCCTCGCCGTTTTCCCCCACGGAGTACAGCATCCCGCTTTGCAGGGCCATGCGCACATAGCCGCAGATAAACGCCGCCACCGCCTCCCGGCCGGGAAACGCCTCCACCAGCCCGTGCTCCGCTCCGTAGTCATAGTACCCGAAGGCGTGGCCGATCTCCCGGATAACGCCCTCGTCCAATGTCGTGACCAACATGGCTTACCCCTTTTCGCTCCGGCCTGCCCAGACGGCGTTAGCCAGCATCCACAGGCACAAGGCCCCGTTGCCCGAGCCCTGGCTCAGCACGAAGTCCCAGGTGGAAATTTCCGCCCCCAGCGCCTGCCGGATGTCCGGGATCAGCACCAGCACGATCTGAAACACCACCATGTGCAGCGCGAACATCCACCGGGGCAGCACGGTTTTTCCCGTCACCACCGCAAAGGCGCTGGCCAGGATCAGCAGCACCATCCCCGCGTAGGCAATGCCCATCGCGGGCATCAGGCGGCCGTATTGGGCCCCGATCAGCGCCACCGTCTCCTCCCGCCCCAGCAGCGGTGAGAGGGTGTTGGTCCAGTCCGCCATGCTCCCGATGAACAGGTGCAGCGCCCCGGCGGAGGCTATGTAAATAACGCCCCCCACCAGCACCGCCGCCCGGGTCTTGCGGTACTGGGGCCTGATCTGCCGATACGACAGCCGCACGGTGAAAAATCCCAACGCCATGCCGCAAAGCCCCGTGGCGATCAGCACCGGCAGCCGCCAGGGCTCCCAGGACCCGCTCAAATACGCCTCCCGGGCAAACAGCCCGCTGTCCCCGGCGCTGGCCGGGATCACGCTCAGGCACAGATCCCCCACCAGCATCAAAAACGCCCCCAGCGCCCCCAGCAGCGCATCCCGCCGGTACGCCCTCCGCTCCAAAATCTCCATTTCACATTCCTCCGTTTCCGCAGCAGTTAGTCCGCGCTAACCGCCACCCTTTCAAAAAGCCGCCCCCGGCAGCCCTTATAAATCGAAATTAAATCCCTTTAACTCCCCCTATTATAGCATAGAAACGGCCCATTTCAATAGAAAACGCAAATTTTTCCCCGCCCCCTTGACAATCCCCCACCAAAAGCATATAATCAATATCCCGCGATATATAATCACCATTGTATATCAATAACTCTACATAAAAAGGAGAACCCCCTATGTCCCCCAAAGTGAAGAATATACAGCGTTCCGCCGCCCTGGTCCTGTGCGCCCTGCTGGCGCTGCTGCTGGCGGGCTGCCGGGTCCAGATCACCGTGTCCTCCGTGGACTCCCTGGTGGGCGAGGAATACCCCGACGCCCAGCGCTACCGGGTGGGCCCCCTCACCTACGACGCCGCCCAGGTCAAGGCCGTGGAGGTCTACTGGCGCTCCGGCCAGGTGGAGCTCACCGAGTCCGAGGATGCCACCCTCACCGCCCGCGAGAGCGGCACCCTCCCGGCGGATGCCGCCATGCACTGGCTCCTGGATAGCGGCGTTCTGCGCATCCGCTTCTGCGCCTCCAATGCCGAAATTCGCGTGGACCCGTCGGATAAATACCTGCGCCTGGCCGTGCCCCGGGGCATCGACCTCTCCGTCCACACCACCGCCGCCCCCATAAAGGCCGAGGCCCTGACCCAAAACAGCGTCCTCCTCTCCGCCCACTCCGGCGACATGGAGCTGGGCGCGGTGACGGCCCAGACCGTGGACCTCAGCGCCAGCTCCGGCTCCATCCGCGCCGCCGGCGTTTCCGCCCAGACCCTCTCCTGTAAGACCTCCTCCGGCTCCACCCACATTGCCGCCGTGTCGGCCCCGTCCCTCACCTGCACAGCCTCCTCCGGCTCCGTGACCCTGGGTGCCGTGACCTCGGATTCCGCCCGCATCACCACCCGCAGCGGTGCCGTCCTCCTGGCTCTCACCCAGGCCACCAACGCCGACATTCAGACCTCCAGCGGCAAGGTGGCCCTGACCCTGCCCGCCGCCGGGGCGGAGGTCCTGTATACCACCCACTCCGGCACCCTCACTGCCACCCCCGCCTCCACGCGCAAGGGCGACCTCTATGTGTTCGGCCCCGGCGAAAGTCAGATCCGCGTGGAGACCGCCAGCGGCAACCTCTTCATTCAATAAAAAAGGAGAAACTATGGAAAATAAAGCCAGCATCACCGCCTTGATGAGCGCCTTTGGCCGGGCCTACCACGCAGAAAACGAGCCCCATCCCGTCTTTCGGGACCACCTGGCCCACGCCCTGATGACCGACGAAGAATACAAATCCGTAGCGGGCTATATCCTCCAGGGCGCGCCGTTTTTCGAGCCGGAGGCCGCCCCTCAGCCGCCCCACCAGCTCCTGCGCAAGCTGGTCAATACCCACATCGCCCCCTCCCCCCTCTGTCGGGCCGCCTACACGGAGCAGGCCCTGTGTGAGAGCGGCGCGGCGCAGTATGTGATCCTGGGCGCGGGCCTGGACACCTTCGCCTTTCGGGAGCCGGACTATCTCAAAAACCACCGGGTCTTCGAGGTGGACCACCCCTTGACCCAGGTGGATAAGCGCCAGCGCATTGCCCGGGCCGGGTGGTCTGTCCCTGAAAACCTCACCTTCGTCCCCGTGGACTTCACGGCGGACCGCCTCTCGGAGCGCCTGTGCGCCGCCGGGTTTGACCCCGCCGCCCGGTCCTTCTTCTCCTGGCTGGGCGTCACCTATTACCTCCCGGAGGAGGCCATCGCCCAGACCCTTTCGGAGCTCTCCGCCCTCTGCGCCCCCGGCAGCACCCTAATGTTCGACTGCCCGGACGAGAACTTTTTCACCGCCCGGGAGCGGCGCGTGCAAAACACCATCCGCATGGCCCAGGCCGGGGGCGAGCCCATGCGCGCCTCTTTCTCCCCCCGCCGCCCTAAAGCAGCTCCTGGCCGCTCACGGCTTCCGACTGGCGGAGCTTCTGACCCCGGCGGACATCCAAGCGCACATCATCGCCCCCACCGGCACAGACCTGACCGCCTTGGAGCATGTGAACTACTGCCTGGCTGTAAAATTCTGACCCGTCCCCGGAAAAATTTGGCTCTTTTCTACAAAATTTTTCCTGCCCCTTTACCACCCCTCCCTTTCTGTGTTATCATAGCCCCGGAATCACTAAATCGGAGGAACCCGCCATGACCCCTCAGGAGCTCTACGCCCAAAAGCTGAAAACCACCGACCAGGCCCTGGACCTCATCCGGAGCGGCCACACCCTCGTCGCCGGCGCCTACGCCTGCGAGCCGGTGCTGCTATACCGAAAGCTGCACACCGTAGCCCCCCGGGTAGACCATCTCACCGTCTGGACGGGTATCAATAAGGAGCCTTACCCCTTCTTTTCCGACCCGCTCTGCCGGGAGAAATTTCTCATAAAGAGCTTCTTTTATGACGCCCCGGCCCGGGCCAATCACCCCTACGGCAATGTGACCCTGGTGCCCTTCCATATGCACCAGCTGGGCCCCGGCATCGCCGCCCAGCACCCGGATGTCTACATGGCCGCCGTGCCCCCTATGGACGAGGACGGCTACTTTTACCTCTCCCCTATCCAGCAGACCGAGGTGAATATGTTCCACGCCGCGCCCATCCGCATTTTCGAGGTCAATCCCCGTGTCCCCCTGGTGCCCTCGCCCCAAAAGGTCCACATCAGTGAAGTGACCTGCGTCATCGACTCCCGGGCGGACATTTCCTATGCCCCCCAGTTCACCCCCAGCGCCGCTGAGCGCCAGGCCGCGGCCAACGCCGCCTCCCTGGTCCGTGACGGCGACACCATCCAGTTCGGCCTGGGCAATCTCTCCACTGCCGTGGCCGATGCCCTCCACGACAAGCATGACCTGGGCGTTCACACGGAGATCTTCTGCTCCCCCGCCGGGCAGCTCATGGCCGAGGGGGTCATCACCAACCGCCGCAAGAATTTCCACCCCGGCAAGACCGTCTGCGGCTTCCTCTGGGGCGACCAGGCTTTCTACGATTTTGTAGACCGCAACCCCGACATCGAGCTGCTCCCCTCCCCCTATGTCAATGATCCCTATACCATCGCCCAAAACGACAACATGGTCTCCATCAACACCGCCCTGCAAATCGACCTCACCGGCCAGGTATGCTCCGAGACCATAGGTGGCCGCCAGTATTCCGGCACCGGCGGGGCCACCGACTTTGCCGCCGGGGCCTATATGTCCAAGGGTGGCCGGGGCGTGGTGGTCATCACCTCCACGGCCAAGGGCGGCACCGTGTCCAAGATCCAGCCCATCCTCTCCCCCGGCTCCGTGGTCTCCATCTCCCGCAACTGGGTGGACTGCATCGTCACCGAGTACGGTGTGGCCCATCTCCGGGGCGCCAGCATCCGCCAGCGGGTGGAGCAGCTTATTGCCATCGCCCACCCGGATTTCCGCGCCGACCTGCGCCGGGAAGCAAATAAACTTCTTCTTTGGTAAATCGAAAAGCATAGCAAAGCAAAGCAGCCGCACGGCCCAAAACCATGCGGCTGCTCTTTTTTCATTTACAAAAACGGGAATTACAGGTCGATCTCCCCCTGCACCAGCGTCACCGCCGGGCCGCCCACCTGCACGAAGGGCGCGCCGTCCCGCAGCGTCACCTGGGCGGAGATACGGGAGGGCCGTCCCATCTTCTCCCCCTGCACCACGGTGTATACCCGCCCCGTCTCCACCAGTCCGTGCCGATACAGATAGAACACCAGCGCTCCGTTGGAGGTGCCGGTGGCGGCCTCCTCGTCGATATCATACAGCGGCGCAAAGTTCCGGGCGTGGATGAGCCCGTCTTTGGCGCTACAGGTAAAGGCGTGTACGCCCACCACCTCATACCGGCGTGAAAGCTCCGTCAGCGCCGCAAAGTCCGGTGCGATCTTCTCCAGCTCCGCCTCGTCCGCCACGGGCATCATAATGTCCGTAAGCCCCGTGGAAACCTTCTGCGGCAGCAGTACCGTCTCCGGCTGTCCGGCCACGGCCCCCTGGCCCCGGAAGTCCAGGCCCATGACCCGGTACAGCTCCGACAATTGCTCCTCTGTCTCCAGCACCTCAAAGGCCCGGGGCGCGGCCATGTCCATCAAAATCGCGTCCTTCCCCACGGCGATCTCCAGTGTCCCGGAAAGGGTCTCGTCCGTGTAGACCCCCTCCGTCACCAGCCCCATCTCCCGCAGGGCGTGGAAGCAGCCGATGGTGGCGTGGCCGCACAGATCCACCTCCGCCGCCGGGGTAAAGTAGCGAATTTGGAACCGTTTCCCACCCAGGGGCTTAATAAACGCCGTTTCCGAGTAGCGCAGCTCCGCCGCCGTCAGTCGCATGACCTCCTCCGCCGGGAAATCCGCCCCCGCAGGCAGCAGCACCACCCCCGCCGGGTTCCCGCCGAAGCGTTGATTCGTAAATGCGTCCACGATTTGAAAGCGCATAGTAGTTTCTCCTTTCAGCGCCCCGCCCTACCGGCCCGGGCCCTTTTCTTCGTCCCCATTATAATACGCCCCCGCCCCAAATGCAACCACCCGCGCCAAGGCGGCCACAGGTCCCCCCGTGGCCGCCTTATGCGATCCAATCAAAAATTTATGCGCGCAGCAGCCTGCGATCCCTTTGGCAGAAAATTCCGCAGGAATTTTCGCCAGTCTAATTCCACGCCAGCTTCGGCTCCTGCATAGCCCGCAGGTATTGCCTGGGCCCCTTGCTCTGGTGGAGCAGCCCGCACCGTATGCCCCGGGCGTACACCAGTCCCTCTGCCGAGTAGACCTCCACCATCACATCCACCTGGTTGCTGTTATCCACATTCCAGGCGATGGCCAGCTTCCCGTCCCGCAGAGCCATAGGCAGGCTCTCAAAGTCGTCCACCCAGGTGGATGACACCGGGCTGCACACGGCAGCGATCTCCTCCTCGTCCACACGCTCGTCCTCCCAGGCAAAGCCCAGTCCGTCCTTGCTGTCGATGAGGTACAGGTCCATCATGTCGCAGTCGAACAGCTTCTCCAGTCCGTCCTCCCGGCACGCCAGCGCCACCAGCCGCTTGCCCACGGCCACCGCGCAGAATCCCTCGCCCCGGCGCACCAGCACCGTGTCATACGCCATGCTCTTGCTGGTCTTTCCCGGGTCGTCCTCGCTGTCGAAGTAAGTCGCTTCCGTATCCCACTGGCCGATCTTCCCCATGTCCAGGGTCTGCACCAGCCGGAAGGTCTTCGCGTCCAGCACCTGCAAGGACAGCTTCTCCCCCTCCGCCACAAACAGCAGGATAAACTTCCCGTCGTCCGTGGAGCTGAGATAGGCCACCTTCTGCGTTTCAATGTCCAGCGGATAGACCAGCCGCATACGCTCCTCCGCCGTCTTTCCCTCGCCCCGGGTCATCAGCCACAGCCCGAAGCCCTCCGGGGCCCAGTCCGCCTTGGGCTGCACCGTGGGCCCGAAGCCCACGGTCATCACCCGTCCGTCCTCCGCCGGAGCCGACCAGGAATGGAACCCATTTTCCAGGTACGACGCATACACATTATAGCCCACCTCGTCGTAGGAGCGCCACACGCTCATGCTCATCCAGTCGCCCTGCCCTACGGGAATGCGCAGCAGCGGAAAATCCATCGAGAACATACCGTCACCCCGATCTTTGATCTCCACATAGTCCCGGCAGTTCCCCTGGGTCACGCCCAGGTCATAGTATTCCATCGCCTTGGCCGGGCGAAAAATCAGCGAGTCGTCCTCGTCCGACTGGACCTGTTTTTTTACCGTGTCCTTATCCGGCGTCATCACATAAATGCCGTACTCTCTGCTCCACACATACCCCACATAGGCCTGCTTCGTCCCGGCAAAAGTGCTCCGGGTCTCCAGGGCCTGGGCCCCCAGGTCGTGCTCCGTGGTCCAGATCACGCGGCTGTCCAGCAGGTTCTTCTCCGTCAGGTACAGTCCCTCCGCCACCGCCGCGTCGCCCCGCTGGGCCACGCAGGTAAATTCCACCCTGTCCTGGGCCCGGCACAGGATCATGGTCATCGTCGCCAGTCCCCCCAGGGACAGCACGAACAAAACCACCGTCAAAATTACGGCCCGCTTCATCTCTCTCCCTCCTCCGTCAGGCTCTCAATGGCGTTGCGGATACGGTCGCCCCGATAGTCGTAGGTCTTTTTGATGCAGCGCATCAGGTCCTCGCCTGCATTCTCCAGCTCCTGCACGGTCACATCGCCCACGATCTTCCCCTCCCGCAGCAGCACCGCCCGGGAGATGAAGTCCTTCACCTCCTCCAGCAGATGGGTGGACAGAATCACCGTCTCCCGCTCCGTGAGGATGCCCAGCAGCACCTTGTAAAAGTCCTCCCGGTTGAAGATGTCGTTGCCCGCAAATGGCTCGTCCATGAGGATGTAGTCCGCCCCCTGGGACAGGGCCATCACCACCTCAAACTGGTTCTGCATACCCACGGAATAGCTCCGCAGGGCCTTGTCCATAGGCAGGTTAAAAAACTCCATCAGCGTGGTGAACCGCTTGTCGCTGAAGTTCGGAAAATGCTCCCGGTAAAAATCCCGGTGTGCCTTGGGCGAGAGCCGGGGGAAGAAGCTGTGCTCGCAGGTGGCGAAGCTGAGCCGGGCGATGTTGCCGCAGCCCAGGGCCTCCCCGTCCAGCGTCACCGTTCCCTCGCAGTGCGTCAGGCCCAGGATGCACTTCATCAGCGTGGTCTTGCCCGCGCCGTTCTCGCCGAAAAGGCCCACGATCTGCCCCGGCGCAAAGGTCACGGAAACCTCCTCCAGCGCCGTCTTTTTCCCGTACTTTTTCGTAATATTTTTCACTTCCAGCATGGTCATTCCCTCCTCAAATCGGCAGACATTCCGCGGGCGTTGCAAACCGCCAAACCAGGTAATACGCGCCCAGCAGCGCCCCGCAGATCACGGCGCTCCGCGCCAGGCACCACACGGGTCCCCGGAGCAGATACCCCGCCATGACCCGCCGCCCGTTTGGCAGCCGACGCATGAGATACAGGCTCTGGCTCCCCTGGCTGAAGCTGGCGTAGCTCGTCACCGCCAGCACCAGGATCATAAACGCGAAGAACGCCATCAGCCACCCGGCGCACCCGGCGAAGTGGGAAAAGGGCAGCATCTTCACCCCCGACAGCACCTTCTTTTGAACGGTCGAGCTATAAATGTACAGGTCGTTGCGGGCCTCTCCGTACTGAAACAGAAACCACAAAGCCGATGCCACGCCGCCCAGTATCCCGATGCCATTGCACTGGGACACGGTGTTCTCCTTGTCCGCATTGGGCGGCAGCAGGCTCTCAAGCCCGCCAATCATCCACCACTTCTTCACGCTTATCACCTCCTGACCAGCTGCTGACCGCAGTTCCTATGACCACCATCTCCACAATGGCGAGAAATACCACGACCATGCTGCTCTCCAGCTTCACCAAAAAGCTCCCCAGGGTCAGCGCCACGGCAACGCCCAGCAGCGGCCCGCCGATCTGCCCCGACCATTCCTTTTGTACTACATCCATGCACCCCACGGCGCAGGCCAAAAGGCCCACGAGGATCCCGACCCACGAGAAAATGTCGCTCATGGGCAGCAGATGGTGCAGCAGCCGGCTTCCGTAAAAGGCCAGCACCATCGACTGCGGCCCCGTGGAAAGGGTCTCTGCCGCCAGGTCTACCCGATAGCGCATCACGCCGTAGAGCACCGCCGTCGCCAGAGCCCAGTATAAAACCAGCATCATGAAGTAGTACCCCGTCCACAGCAGGCGCACGGTCCCCGGCTTCACCCGCAGCCGCCGCACGGTGTACCCGGGCTTTGCGCCCTTGCCGCCGCCGTTTTCGGCCAGGACCTTACACAATCCGATCAGTCCCAAGGCCAGCGGCAGGTACGCCTTACTCGCCCCCGGCAGCTCCGACAGGGCAAGCTCTTCCTCCCGAACCTGCTCCACATCGTAGCCGTCGATATAGTGTACCGTCACGCTGCCCGGCGTCAGATAAAGCAGCACCCCCGCCAGGGCCACCGCGGCCACCATCACCGCCAGTCCTCTCCAAAAGCAGCTCCGGGCCGCCAGGCCCAGCACCGAAATGTATCGATTCATTCTCTCTCCTCCTCGTCATAGAGCTGCCGCAGCAGCGCCACAGCCTCCTCTTTTTTTAGGCCCATCCTCTTCATAGCCGCCACCGTCTCCTGTACCTCCGAGCGGAACAGCTCCCGCCGGATGCCCTCCACCTGCTCGGCAGAGGCCGTAATGCGGCTCCCCGCCCCGGGCCGGGACTGGATAAGCCCCTCGTCCTCCAGCTGCCGGTAGGCTTTTTGCACCGTGTTGGGGTTCACCGCCAGCATCGCGGATACCAGCCTCCGGGACGGCAATTCGTCCCCATCGGCAAACCGTCCCGCCGCCAGCCCCTGCTTCACGAATCGGATCATCTGCAAGTAGATAGGCACCCCCTCCACACTCCGAAACGCCTCAAATGAGATCACAGTCACCACACCTCCGATCTAAAAAAAATTGTACCACACGCATAATACAGTTCCCTTAACCGTATTATACGCATAGTACAGTTCACTTGTCAACCCTTTTTTAACAGCGTGTCGAAAAAGTCTTTTCGCCCCGCTGCCTAAGTTTTTGAAACTTTGAAAAAGTTTCAAAAACTTTTGATTTCAATGGTGAGGGACACCCTTCTTGGGTTTCCCTCACACTCCCTTCCTTACCATTATCGTAATTATACCACTTTATCGACAGTCTCTTTTTATTTTTCCACCAGGGCCACCGCGTGGGCCGCCATGCCGCTGCCGTCGCCGGTAAAGCCCAGGCCCTCCTCGGTGGTGGCCTTCACCCCCACCTGGCCCGGGTCGATGCCCAGCGCCCCGGCGATGTTCATGCGCATTTGCCCCCGGTACGGGGCCAGCTTCGGCGCCTGGGCCAAAACGGTGGCGTCCACATTCACTACGGTTATGCGGCGCTTTGCCAGCTCTCCCGCCACTCTTTCCAGCAGCACCAGGCTGGATATGCCGCGAAACTCCTCGCTGCTGTCGGGAAACAGGCTCCCGATGTCCTCCAGCCCCGCCGCGCCCAGCAGCGCGTCCATCACCGCGTGGATCAGCACATCCGCGTCCGAATGGCCCTCCAGCCCCTTCTCCCAGGGGATGTCCACCCCGCCCAGGATCAGCTTCCGCCCGGCCACCAGCCTGTGTACATCATATCCGTGTCCGATTCGTAAATTCGTCATGCTCTCCCCTCCCGGGCCCGCAAAATGGCCTCCGCCACCGGCAGGTCCAAAGGCCGCGTGATCTTGATGTTTTCGCTGTCGCCGGGCACCAACTGCACCTGCTTGCCCAGCCGCTCCACGGCGGCGCAGTCGTCCGTGACCTCCACGCCGCAGGTGATGGCCGATTGCAGCGCCGCCTTCAAAAGCTCCGCCTGGAACACCTGGGGCGTCTGCACCGCCCGCAGGGTAGCCCGCTCCGGGGTAGAGCGCACCACGCCATTCTCGTCCGCCACTTTAATGGTGTCCGTCACCGGCACCGCCGGGGCCGAGGCCCCCGTCACCTGGGCGCTCTCCACCACCGCATCAAAAAGTTCCGGCGTAATGAGCGCCCGGGCCCCGTCGTGTACCGCGATGAGCTCCGCCCGGGGGTCTGCCTCCAGGGCCCCCGCCAGCACCGACTCCGACCGGGTCGCGCCGCCCCGCACCACCTTCACGGGCTTTTGCAGGGCGCACTGTTTGCAAAGCTCCGCCAGCGGGACCAGCAGGTCCTCCCGGGTCACTAAAATAATTTCGTCCGTCCGCTCCGATGCGTCCACCGCCCGGAGGGTGTGCTCCAGCACCGTCCCCTCTCCCAGGGGCAGGAGCAGCTTGTCCTTCCCCATCCGCCGGGACTGGCCCGCCGCCACCACCACCGCCGTGCAGAACGGCCGGGACGGTTTTCGCAGGCCCCGAATTTTATCCCAAAATTTTCCCATGAAAATGCCTCCTGTTTTTGGCTGCATCCTACGCAGCAAACTGCACCGTTTCCGTTCCCCTTTGCTTCCCTTTTGGTTCCCCGAAACTGCACCGAATGTCACCGAATTTCACCGCCAGTTTACCACAATCCCAGCGCATTTGCAAGAAAAGGCTCCCGACCAAAATCGGGAGCCTTTTGTCTTTTCATTAGTCGTATTGCTCATAGGGAGTCCGCGGACCCATCCAGCCGATATGTACTTTCCCGTCTGAATAATTATAGATAACCTGTGAGTTTTCTCTGATGCCGTCATCCGCCAGCAAATCATATGTGCCGTCCATATCCAAATCCACGATTCCATATCCATTCGTCAAATAATAGGATGGCATACGCAAAAGGATCTCAGCAGCAGTCTGTCCAGGCCACTCACCTTCCATCTCTCGGTAGAAGAGCAGGTCGCCGTTTTCTCCCTTTGTCACGAAGGTCTCCTCAATTCCGAATAGAGGCAGCTCTGTGGGTCTTCCATCCCCAGGGTACACATATTCTTTGTGGTAGACCTCTGATTTTAGGTCTGTAAATTTTCCCTTATTGGTACGGTCATCGTAGGTAAAAGCCACCTGCATAGTCCGCCAAACAATTCTGTTTCCATCAATCAGATCGGCGGTATCTACATCCTCTTTCCGTGTTTCCTCGTAAAATTGCAGCCGCAGATACTGCCCTTCCCAGGATACCAGTGCCCAATCATAGTCACCCATGTAGCCGGGATAAGTATACAGCACCTCAACTTCCGCGTCCTTTACGGTAATAAAGTGTTTGTTCTCCTGCCACCTGCGGCTGAGCTCCACACCCAGGACGATGAGCGCCGCCGCAACGACCACCGCCAAAGCGGCAATGAGCCGCCGGATGTCGCGCCGCTTCTGCTGTACCGCGTCCTTCGAAATTTCCACCACCGCCTGCAAGCTCTCATCGGTCTGCAAGGTCTCGTTTTTCATTTCCTCTGCCATAGTCTGCTCCTTTTCCTCCGCTGTGGACATGCGGCAGCGCAGCATCTGGTCCATACTGACGCAAAGCACCTGCGCCAGCGGCTCCAGTAAGGTCACATCGGGGTAGCTAAGCCCGCGTTCCCACTTGCTGACGGCCTTGTCCGTCACATGGAGCTTTTGCGCCAGCTGCGCCTGGGTCATGCCCAACTGTTTTCTTTTTTCGGCGATGTATAGGCCGAAGGTCTGCTTATCCATAGGTGTCACCTCGCTTTTATCATAGCGGTAGAGTGGTTTTTTGGCAACCGACTGTTGGTAGAGTTGCGGAAACAGGGCAAAAAAGGAAGCCGGGGGCGGTGTTGGCTCGGCTTCCTTTTTCAGTTTAGTGCAGGCGGCGGAGGGTCTCGGTGACCAGGCTCCAGGTGCGCTGAACGGAGGCGATGTGCATCCGCTCCCGGGGGGTGTGGATCTGGGTCAGGTCCGGGCCGATGGAAACGCCGTCCAGGCCCGGGAGCTTATCGGCAAGCAATCCGCACTCCACCCCGGCGTGGATCACCTCCACCGTGGGGGCGTGGCCGTACTGCTCCGCGAAAATCTCCCCCATGAGGGTGCGCAGGGGCGAATCCGCCCGGAACTCCCAGGCGGGATAGCTGCCGCTGACGGAGAACGCCCCGCCCAGCAGACCGCTCAGCAGCTCCAGCCGCTGGAGAAGCATATCCTTTTGGCTGTTCACATTGCTGCGCACGCAGAAGCCGGCCCGGACGAGATCGTCGGTGGATTCGAGAATGCCCAGGTTCAGAGAGGTCTGCACCAGGCCCTCTACCTCCCGGCTCCGCTCCTGGACGCCATTAGGCGCGCATTGCAGCAGGGCCAGGGCGCGGCGGGTGGAATCTTCGTCCATGGGCTGCCGGTCCGCCTGGCAGGGCCGGACGGTGACGGCCACATTTTTATCCGCCACGGCGTACTCCCGGCGGAAAATCTCGGCCATTTTTTCGCAGGCAGAAGCCGCCTTTTCCGCGTCCGTCACGGTCAAAAGGGCGGTGGCGGAAACGGGAATGGCGTTATCCATGCCGCCGCCGGAGAGAGAAATTAGGCGGCTCTCCGTCTCCTGCATAACGGCGTACAGGACCCGGCCCAGGAGCACCACGGCGTTGGCCCGGCCCCGGTCGATCTCAATGCCGGAGTGGCCGCCCGTGAGGCCGGAGACGGAAATTTTTAGGGTCTCGCCTGTAAAATCATTCCGCTTTACAGGCACTGTAATATCAGCTCTGGCACCCCCGGCGCACCCGGCGGTGAACACGCCCTCGTCCTCGGAGTCCAGGTTGATGAGCAGGCGGCTTTGAAGGCCCCTTAGGTCGATGCCGGACGCGCCCAGCATCCCCACCTCCTCGTCCACGGTGAGCACCGCTTCCAGGGGCGGGTGGGGCAGGTCGGTGCTCTCCAGCAGGGCCAGGATCATAGCCACGGCGATGCCGTCGTCAGCGCCCAGGGTGGTGCCCTTGGCGTAGACTGTGTCCCCGTCCACGGCCAAGTCCAGGCCCTCATGGGCCATATCCTTGGGGCAGTCCGGGTCCTTTTCGCAGACCATATCCATATGGCCCTGGAGCATCACGGCGGGGGCATTTTCATAGCCCGGGGTGCCGGGCTTACAAATGATCACATTGCCCAGCGCGTCCTGGCGCACGGCGAGGCCGCGGTCACGGCCAAACTGCGTGAGATAGTCGCTGAGGGCCCGGGTGTTGCCGCTGCCGTGGGGGATGCGGCACAGCGCCTCGAACCAGTGAAATACCCGCCGGGGCTCCAATTCTTCCAAAACTGCCATAGGTTTTCCTCTTTTCTATTTACTGTTTTCCCGTCAGATGCCGGGCCACATACACGCCGCTGGCGGAGGCATGGGACAGGGAGTGGGTGATGCCGCTGCCGTCGCCGATGACATACAGGCCCTGATAGCAGCTCTCCAGGTTCTCGTCCACGGAGACCTCCATGTTGTAGAACTTCACCTCCACGCCGTAGAGCAGGGTGTCGTCGTTGGCGGTGCCGGGGGCGATCTTATCCAGGGCGTAGACCATCTCGATGATGCCGTCCAGCAGGCGCTTGGGCAGCACCAGGCTCAAATCGCCGGGGGTTGCCTTGAGGGTGGGGGTCACCAGGCCCTCCTCGATGCGCTTTTGGTTGCTGCGGCGGCCCCGGACCAGGTCGCCGAAGCGCTGAACGATGACGCCGCCGCCCAGCATATTGGAAAGGCGGGCGATGCTCTCGCCGTAGCCGTTGCTGTCCTCGAAGGGCTCGGAGAAATGCTTGGCGACCAGGAGGGCGAAGTTGGTGTTTTCGGTTTTCAGAGCGCTGTCTTCATAGCTGTGGCCGTTGACGGTGACGATGCCGTTGGTGTTTTCGTTGACCACGATGCCGTTGGGGTTCATGCAGAAGGTGCGCACATTGTCCTCGAACTTCTCCGTGCGGTAGACGATCTTGCTCTCGTAGAGCTCATCGGTGAGGTCGGAGAACACCACGGCGGGCAGCTCCACCCGCACGCCGATGTCCACGCGGTTGCTCTTGGTGGGGATGTGCATTTCCTTACAAACGGTCTGCATCCACTTGCTGCCGCTGCGGCCTACGGAGACGATGCACTGTTTACAGTCCATCTCCCCGGCGGCGGAGCTTACACGGTAGCCGCCCTCGGGCAGGGCCGCAAGGTGCTCCACGGGGGTGTCGAAATAAAATGTTACCTTGTCTTTCAGGTGGTCATAGAGATTTTGCAGGACCACGAAATTGATGTCGGTGCCCAGGTGGCGGACGGAGGCGTCCAGGAGCTTCAGCTTGTGCTGGATGCACAGCTTCTTAAACTGGGTGCCGGCGGTGGAATAGAGCTTGGTGCCTTCGCCGCCGTAGCGCATATTGATCTCGTCCACATAGTGCATCAGCTCCAGGGCCTTGTCCTTGCCGATGTGCTCGTGGAGGGTGCCGCCGAAGTCGTTGGTGATGTTATATTTGCCGTCGGAAAAGGCGCCTGCGCCGCCGAAGCCGCTCATGATGGAGCAGCTTTTGCACTTGATGCAGGTCTTGACCTTGTCGCCGTCGATGGGGCAATGGCGCTTTTCCAGACTGTGGCCCGCCTCGATGACGGCGATGCGCAGGGACGGGGCCTGCTCCGTCAGCTCGTAGGCGGCGAAGATGCCGCCGGGGCCTGCACCAATGATGATGACATCGTAATTCATATCCGTTCCTCCTTGTGAGCGGTATTATACCGCGCAATGTCTGGCATAATTTTTACTTATGGTTATCTTTTCTCAATAAGTCTGCATTATTATAGCAGATATTTTTCGGGTGTCAAGGGGGAAACGGGGGACGACCCCTCAGTCACGGCTTTGCCGTGACAGCTCCCCTTGCGCAGGGGAGCCTTTTTAGAGTGCGGATTGCCACGGGCGCTTTGCGCCCTCGCAATGACACATTATAATAATTATACTTCTTCTCTTGGGCCGGGGCGGAGGTCTTGGCCCAGGGAATTCAGGGTGATGGTTCCGGCGGAGAGCTCTGTGAGGCGCTGCTGCAGGGCGTCGAAGGTCCCCTCGGGCAGGGAGACGGTGACGGTGACATCGGCGGCGTAGTCCATGGCGTCTACCAGGCCGCCCTGGGCGGCGATGTCCAGCTTCACCCGTTCTAAGAGGGAATATTCGCAGCGGAACTGCGCCCGGTCCCACAGGCACAGGGTGGAGACCCCGGCGGCGGAGAGGGCATCCCGGGCGGCCTTGCCATAGGTCCGGGTCAGGCCCCCGGCACCCAGGAGGATGCCGCCGAAATAGCGGGTGACCACGCAGCAGACATTGCCCACGCCCTCCCGCTGGAACACATTGAGCATGGGCTGGCCTGCGGTGCCCTGGGGTTCGCCGTCGTCGCTGTAACGGAGGACATTGTCGCCCAGGATGTAGCACCAGCAGTTGTGCCGGGCGTCGTGGTATTTCTTTTTGGCGGCGCGGATGCGGTCTTGGGCCTCCTCCTCGGAGGAGACGGGCCAGACCTGGCCGATGAAGCGGGAGCGCTTCTCCACGAACTCACTCTCGGCGGCGGAATAGGGAATTTTCGACATCACTCCCAGTCCTCCTTTTCCTCCTGCCAGCCCTCGATGTAGGGCTTCATCTGGCCCAGGACCTTGGGCGTGCAGACAGCCACCACGGCGATGGTCTGCTCATATTCCACGGACTCCACCTTTGCCTCCCGGTACAGGCCGTCCAGCATCCCCGCCTTGTCGTAGGGCAGGTGGAGCGTTACCCGGCGAGTGCCTTTATCCAGCTTTTGGTCTACGGCCTGGAGCAGGCGATCGATGCCCTCGCCGGTCTTGGCGGAGATATAGACGCTGTTTTCCTCCCGGGGCAGGGCGCCGGAGAATGCCAGGTCGCACTTGTTATACACCCGCAAGCAGGGGATGTGGTCGGCCTTCAGCTCGCGGATGAGGCTGTCCACCACCTGGGCCTGCTGGGCCCACTGGGGGTTGGAGAGGTCAATGACATGGAGCAGCAGGTCAGCGTACTCCAATTCTTCCAAAGTGGCCTTGAACGCCTCCACCAGCTGGTGGGGGAGCTTGCGGATGAAGCCCACGGTGTCGGAGATGACCACATCCAGGGTGTCGCTGACGGTGAGCAGGCGCGTGGTGGTGTCCAGGGTGTCGAAAAGGCGGTTGTTGGCGGGGATGCCCGCGCCGGTGATGGCGTTTAGGAGGGTGGATTTCCCGGCGTTGGTGTAGCCCACGATAGCCACCACCGGGATCTCATTTTTCATGCGGCGCTGGCGCTGGGTACTCCGGACCCGGCGCACCTCCTCCAGCTCCTCCTTCAGCTTATCTATTTTCCGGTGGATGTGGCGGCGGTCCGTTTCCAGCTGCGTTTCGCCCGGGCCCTTGGAGCCGATGGGGCCCTTGCCGCTGGTGCCCGCCTGGCGCTCCAAGTGGGTCCACATACCGACCAGCCTGGGCAGCAGGTACTGGTACTGGGCCAGCTCCACCTGCAGGCAGCCCTCCTTGGTCTTGGCCCGCTGGGCGAAAATGTCCAAGATCAGGCCGCTGCGGTCGATGACCTGCACGCCCAAAAGCTCCGTGAGGACGCGAATCTGCGACGGCGACAGGTCGTTATCGAAGATGACCAGGGTGGCACTCTCCAGGGTCACCATGGTCTTGACCTCCTCCACCTTGCCCTCGCCGATGAAGCTGTGGGGGTCGGGCTTTTCCCGGCTCTGGAGGATGCTGCCCACCACCTGGCCCCCGGCGGTCTCCACCAGGGCGGCTAATTCCTGCAAGCTCTCCTCGTCGGTGCTGTCCTCCCGGAGCACCGGGGAGCGCAGGCCCACCAGCACCGCCAGGTCTCTCTTATTTTCCTGCAATTGTGTGCGTTCCATATCGTACCTCTTGCTGCGTAGTGATTTTTTTCGGGTCTACTATATCATATTTTGCACAAATGCACAACCATATTGCGGGGCGCTGTCCCAATAGAATAAGGATTGACGGAAAATTTTTTTATGGTAAAATAGGTGTTATGACAACCAAGGAGGGTATTATGAGGCAGATCTTTCACATCTTCATAAGCGACCTTCGCGCTGTGGGGCGGCAGTTTTTCGCCATCGTTATCATGCTGGCTATCTGCATCCTCCCGGCGCTGTACGCCTGGTTCAACATCTATGCCAACACCGACCCCTACGGCAGCACCAAGAACATCACCATTGCCGTGGCCTCGGACGACCCGGGCGTGACCCTGGCCGACGGCACCTATGTGAACATGGCGCAGGAGGTCATGGACGATTTGGCCGCCAAGACCACCATCCACTGGGTGGTGATGGACTCCGTGCAGGAGGCCATTGACGGGGCTTACGCCGGGGACACCTACGCCGCCGTGGTGCTCAGCGAGGACTTCACGGCCCGGATGACCGACCTCTCCACCGCCGTCACCAGCGGCGGGGCGGGCATGACCTACTACGAAAACGGCAAGAAAAACGCTGTGGCCAGCAAGATCACCCAGACGGCTGTGACATCGCTGCAGCAGGATGTGCGGGCCAAGTACCTGGGGAACCTGTTCGCCCAGCTTTACAGCGACGCTACCGACCTCACGGGATCGGCCAACATTGCCCAGGCGGCCTCCCAGGTGTCGGCGCGCATTGCGGCCCTGGGGGCCAAGCTGCGGGTATACAGCGGGGTCATCGGAGATATTTTGGGCGACAGCGTAGCCCTGGAGCAGCTGACCCGGAACGCAGAGCTGACCTTTGACGGAAGCGACACCTGGCAGCAGCAAATTGAAAACAGCACCGCCCTTTTGAGCCAGGTGCAGAGCCAGTCCGGCCAGGCTGCAAATGAACTTTCGGACTCTCTGGGAGAACTGGAGAGCGCCTTAAAGCTGGCGGCGGACGGCGATGAAGCGGCCCTCACCGACGCGGCCCAGGCGGCCAAGGACGCCCGGACAAAGGTGCAGAACATCCGCTCCGTGCTGGCCCATTTCAGCCGCCTGGACGGAGTGGACCAGACCCTGACGCTGCTGGACACGGTGGAGCTGCACTTGCAGCAGATCCGCACGGTGATCGAGGACAAAGCCGTGACCAATGAGCAGATAGAGACCTGCCTGGAGGCCATGCCGGGGCTGGAAAAGCTGGCGGCGGGCGAAATTCGGCAGGACCTGGAGCAAATCGCCGGGGGCGTGAAGAACGCCGCGGCGGATGTGGAGCCGCTGCTGAAGGCCATGGAGGCGCTGAAGCAGGATGTGGTGCCCGCCATTGACGCGGTGAAGGGCAGCGAGGACGACGCGGCGGCGGCCCTGGGGTGCTTGCAGATCGTCCTCAGCGGCCTGGCAGACCGCATGGACGAGCTGAGCAGGCTGGCGGCGGCCTGCTCCAACTCCGACCTGCTGCACCAGCTGGACGCCGCTCTCACGGGAGATGCCAGCCGGTTCGGCTCCTTCCTGGCCTCCCCGGTGGAGGTGGAGTCGGAGACGGTGTACCCGGTGAAAAACTACGGCACCGCCATGACGCCCTTTTACTCGGTGCTGGCCATTTGGGTGGGCGGCGTCATTTTGGTGGCCCTGGTGCAGGTCCACCCCAGCCGGAAAAAGTTCCCCCTGGCTACGGACAATGAATGCTACTTCGGGCGGCTTCTCCTGTTCCTGCTCATAGGGCAGCTCCAGGCTGCGGTGATCGTGCTGGGCGACATTTACCTGCTGAAGTGCCAGTGCCTGCACCCGGGGATGCTGTTTTTGGCGGCGGGGCTGGCTTCGTTCACCTTCGTGACGCTTATTTACTCCCTCACCGTGTCCTTCGGGGACATCGGCAAGGCCATTGTGGTGGTGGTGATGGTGGTGCAGATCGCCGGGTCCTCCGGCTCGTATCCCATTGAAATTCTGCCGGAGATATTTGAGAAAATTTACCGCTTCTTCCCCTTCCCCTACGCTATCAACGCCATGCGCGAGGCCATATGCGGCACCTATGAGATGGACTATGTGGTGTATCTGCTGGAGCTGCTGGTCTTTGCGGCGCTGGCATTCTGCATCGGTTTGCTGGTGCGCAAGCCCTTTATCGGCACCAACCACTTCGTCAGCGAAAAGCTGGAAGAAACGGAACTGATGTGAAAGGAGGACAGCATGAGCGAAAACAGAGAATACAAAAAGCTGTATGACCAGCTGCTGTCCTTCGTGCAGGAGCTGCACAGCAGCAATAAAAAGCGCATTCGCGGGGGGCTGTGGTGCATGCTGGCCCTGCCGGTGGTGCTGCTGCTGGCCCGGCGGCTCACGGACAGCAATCGGGTGGCGTTTCTGCTGATATGGATATTCTGCATGTTTGTGCTGGCGGGGTATCTCATTTGGATCGCGTACATAGACGACTCCATTCAGAAAAAGCTCCGGGACGCTGTGGAGACGGAAAAACAGTTTGACGACCTGCTCTCCCTGGAGCCACCCCGGCGGCTGCTGGAGGCCTACGAAAAGCTGGACGCGAAGTTCGGAAGCCACATTGAGCGGGTGGACTTTGACGAGTTCGGCCCGGTGCCCTCCCCTGCGGAAGCGCCGAAAGCCGCTCCCCTGCCCCATGTGCCTACGGAAAAGCCTGTGACCCAGGCGGAAGCGCCGGCGGCTCCTGTGCAGGCTCCGGCGGAGGAGAAGTCCGCCCCGGCGGCGGCCCCGGTGGTCAAGGACGGCGCGGCCCTGCTGGCGGAGATAGAGGACTACATCCCCCGCAGCGGCTGCCAAAGCTACTTCGCCCTGTGCAGCTACGCCCACGCAGAGCACCCGGAGTGGATGGAGACCATTCGGGCAAACGCCCAGCATCTGGACCTGTTCATCCGTGCCTTTGCGGAGGCAGAGGGAAAGGAGGGGACGAAATGAGATCCATTCGCGCTATTTTCCGGGGCGACCTGCGGCGGGTCACGGCCAGCATCGTGTCCATTGTGGTCCTGCTGGGCCTGTGCGTGGTACCGTGCCTGTACGCCTGGTTCAACATTTTCTCCAACTGGGACCCCTACGGCCCCGACGCCACCTCCCGCATCCCCGTGGCGGTGGTGTCCAACGACAAGGGCGGGAGCCTCCTGGGCCTGGAAATGAACATCGGCGACAAAATTTTGGAGGCCCTGGAGGCCAACGACACCATCGGCTGGATGTTCCCCGAGAGTGAGGACGAGGCCATGGAGCTGCTGAAAAAGAGCGACTGCTACGCGGTTTTGATCGTGTCCGAGGACTTCACCCAGGATGTGTTCGACTCCCTGGCCGGGGACGGGCAGAGCCCCAAGCTGCGCTACTATGAAAACGACAAGAAAAACGCTATTGCCCCCAAAATCACCGGCAAGGCCAAGACCGCCGTGCAGCAGCAGGTGAACACCACCTTTATAGAGACCATCACCGGCTACCTGGCGGATTTTGCCCACTTCCTGAGCTCTATGGGCGTGGACGGGCCGACCTTGGTGGCGAAGCTGCAAACGGCCACCCAGTCCATCCGGGGGCAGCTGGGGACGGCAGCCACGGCTTTGGACGCCCTTTCGGGGCTGAATAACACGGCCCAGACCATTCTCACCTGCGCCTATCAGTTTACCGGCGACGCCGCTGACGCGGCCACCTCCGCCGGGGCGCTGCTGGGCGATGCCAACACGGTCCTCAGCGGCACGGGCAGCCTCGTCGACAAGACCAATGCCGCCACACGGGACGCTTTGGAGGCGGTCTCCATGGTCCTGGCGGATGTGCAGACACACTTGAACAAGGCCGGCCAGTCCCTGGACGATTTCCACGCCTATACCCAGGAAAAGCTGACAGGTCAAATTCAGTCTGTGGCGGCCCTTTCTCAGCAGTGCCGCACCATGGCCCAGCAGCTCCAGGCCCTGGGCGCCACCCAGGCCGCCGAGGCACTGGAGGCCCTGGCGGGGCAGTTGGACGCTGTGCGCGGAGCTTTGGAGACGGTGCAGAGCGTGGCGGACGCCAAGCTGGACGAGGCCGCCGCCCTGCTGCAAACCGCCTCCCAGGTGACGGCCCAGGCCCAGGAGGCCGTGGGCAGCCTTTCGGACCTGGTGAGCCAGGAGACCACCCAGCAGGTGCAGCAGAAGCTCCAGGGCTTGCAGCAGACCTTGGACGGCGCTGCCCAGCTTTTGGCCGGGACCGACACGGTGAGCGTGTCCCTCCGGCAGGCCATCATCGGATTTAAGGACCAGCTATCGTCACTAAACACGGGACTTTTGCAGGCGCGGTCGGGGCTTTCCTCCGTGGGCAGCGCTCTGAACACCATGGATAAGCTGCTGGAGCGGCTCTCCGGGGACAAGGAGGCACAGGAGCTCACCGATTTGCTCAACGGCAACGGCAAGAGCCTGGCGGAATACCTGGCCTCTCCCGTGGCTATGGAGACGGTGGATGCCTATCCCATCGCCACCTACGGCTCGGCCATGGCCCCGTTTTACACGGTGCTGGCCCAATGGGTGGGGACGCTGCTGTGCGCCACCTTCCTAAAGGTGGGCTACAAGCCCCGGCCCGAGCTGGAGCGTCCCTCCCTGGCGGCCCACTTCTTCGGGCGCTACGGTATTTTCCTGCTGGTGGGCCTGGCCCAGGCAGTCATCGTGGCCGCGGGCGACCTGCTGTATGTGCAGATCCAGTGCCTGTACCCGTGGAAGTTCCTGCTGGCAGCCTGCGTGAACGGGCTGGTCTTTTCCCTCATCAACTACGCCATGGTCTTTGCCCTGGACAACATCGGCATGGCCCTGGATGTGATACTGCTGGTGGTGCAGGTGGCAGGCGCCGGCGGCACCTACCCGGTGGAGGTTTTGCCCGAAATTTTCCAGAAGCTGAACCCCTATATGCCCTTCCGCTACGCCATGGACGCCATGCGCGAGTGCGTGGCCGGGAGCTACGGCACCGACTACTGGAAGGACCTGGGGATACTGATGCTCTTCTTCGTGATATTCATGGTGCTGGGCCTGGCGCTGCACCGGCCCGCCAAGGGGCTGAACCGGCTCATTGCCCAGAGCAAGGACCGCACGGGCATTATGGTCTGATCCTCCTTACTCCCCTGTCATTGCGAAGCCAGTCCGCAGACCGGCTGTGGCAATCCGTTTCTATACAAAAAATCCACACCGCTTTTCTTTGGGCGGTGTGGATTATTTTTTGCACGGTATCAAGTCTCCGCGTCGGGCACCGGGGTCAGAACGCCGATGACGATATACCGGGCGTCCTCAAACTCGAAGCTGCAGGTGGAGAGGGTCACCAGGCGGGCATCTTCATCGGGCATTTCCAGCTTGGTCTGGAAGGTGGAGCGGCTCATGCAGGCGCTGATGGCCTCCGCCGTGGGGTTCACGGAGTAGATGGGGTCGGTTGGCTCCACCACCGCGCCGCACAGCAGGTCCAGGCGGTAGGTGCCCTGGGGGGTCATGAGGTACATATGGTCATTTTGCTGATAGTAGCTGTCGCTCTTGAAATTCACCAGCTTGCCGAACATATTGCCCGTGCGCATATGGTGGCCGTAAATAAGGGTGTTGCGGTCGGTGAAGTCCGGGGCGTTGCGGTAGTCCATGAAAATGCTGCCGTTGGAGTTTACGGAGCCGTCGATCTGGTGGTCCAGGTAATAGCTGTTGTCCTCGTGCTGAAGAACGGGGTAGTTGATGGGGGTGCCCTTCAGGTAGAGCCAGGCCACGGCGTCGGCATTCTGCTGGCGGAGCTGGTCGAAATCCACCTGGAAATACTCCGGCTCCTCCTCGGCCTGGCCGGTCTTGCGGATGGTGTACTCCCGGGCCACGGTCTCGTTGAGGTCGGTGCTGGCCTTTTTTTCCGCGTAATAGCTGTAAATTTTATAGGCAGAGAAGCAGAAAACGCCCACCAGCACGGCCAGGACGATATAGTAGAGCACATTTTTGGCTGTTTTTTTCTTCACGGCGCGAGCCTCCTTTCGGGTGTTGCTGGGAATAGTATAAACGATTTTCGCGGATTTGGCAAGCGGAGATAAATTGACCATTTACAGGGCGCGGATTTTGCTGTAAAATACATCCAGGAATCGAAAGGAGCGATCACAGATGATCTATTTCAACAGTGACTATCTGGAGGGCGCACATCCCGCCATTATGGAGCGCCTGATGCAGACCAATATGGAGCAGACCGTGGGCTACGGCGAGGACGAATACTGCGCCGCCGCCCGGGAGAAGATCAAGGCCGCGTGCCAGGCCCCGGACGCCGATGTGCATTTCCTGGTGGGCGGTACGCTGACCAACACCACGGTGATCGCCTCCGTTCTGCGGCCCTACCAGGGCGTTATTTCCGCCACCAGCGGCCATGTGAACTGCCACGAGACCGGCGCCATTGAGTCCTCGGGCCACAAGGTGCTGACCATTCCCACGGACGACGGCAAAATTACAGCGAAGCAGGTGGAGGACTACTACAACTGGCACCACTTTAACCCCGACTATGAGCACATCGTCATGCCCGGGATGGTGTACATCTCCCTGCCCACCGAGGGCGGCACCCTGTACTCCAAGGCGGAGCTGACGGCGCTGTACGAGGTGTGCAAAAAGTGCGGTCTGCCGCTGTTTATCGACGGGGCGCGGCTGGGGTATGGCCTCACCTGCGACGACTGCGACCTGACGCTGCCGGAGGTGGCGCGGCTGTGCGACATCTTCTACATCGGCGGCAACAAGATCGGCGCCCTGTTCGGCGAGGCCGTGGTGGTGATGAACCCGGCGCTGAAAAAGGACTTCCGCTTTATGATGAAGCAGCGGGGCGGAATGCTGGCTAAGGGCCGGCTGCTGGGGCTGCAATTCGACACCCTGTTCACCGACGACCTGTACTTCAAAATTTCCCGCCACGCCAACGAAATGGCGAAGAAGATCAAGGCTATTTTCGAGGACAACGGCTATGAGTTCTTCTTTGACTCCCCTACCAACCAGCAGTATCCCATTATGAGCGACGCGGAGCTGGCTGTTTTGGGGAAAGAGTTTGGGTATGAGTATTGGGAGCGGGTGGACGAGACCCACTCCGCCATCCGCTTCGCCGCCAGTTGGGCCACCACGGAGGAAAATGTGGCCGCCCTGCGCAAGGGCGTGGAGGCGCTGAAGAAGTAACTGAGACTGTCGAAAAACCCTTCGGGTTTTTCCGACAAAAGGATTGCAGTCTGCTGCGCGCATAATTTTGAGCCCTTGGCTCAAAATTCCACACTGGCAGCCTGAGAGGTATTTTCTCTCACGCACATGTCGCGAGAGAAAATGATTTGTATTTTTTGCCGCCTACGGGCGGCAAACTCTGCGAGGCTTTTTGACACGCTGAGTAATTATTTTGGTTTATGCAAAAATCCGGCCCGGGAGGGCCGGATTTTTTGTTGGTGGGGGTAAGGAGTGCGGGGGCGCGGGGCGTCGAGGACGCCGCCCCCTACGGACACACTATTGATGGTGCGGTGAGGCGGGCGACCGCAAGGGTCGCCCCTACGGAGCGTATGCAAGGGGGTGCGGTAGCCGACCCCTCAGTCACGGCGGAGCCGTGACAGCTCTCCTTGCGCAGGGGAGGCTTTGGGGACGGGAGTTACGGATTGCCACGACCAGCGTGTGCGCTGGTCTCGCAATGACAGTGTTTTTACATGGGGTGCGGGGGCGGCGGGACACATGGGTCCCGCCCTACAACCGAACATTTCATGTAGGGCAGGGCCCATGTGCCCTGCCGGGGATGCGGTACAAAGCCGGGGCGGCGGGCTGGGGGCAGCCCGCCCTACGGAGCAATAGAGAAAGATGTGCGTAGGGCGGCGTGCCCTCACGCCGCCCCGATGGTGCAGCGAGTATCGACAGAACGGGCGGGGTAGAACCCCGCCCCTACGCATTGCTGGGGAGCTTGTGCGGCGGGCGGACAGAGGCGTCCGCCCCTACGGAGGGTTACAAGAGACTTTGAGGGGCGGGGCGATGTGGGCATCGCCCCCTACGGATGGGGTTTTGGGGTCAGAATTTTCTGGCGGTCAGGTCGCAGAGCTTTACTTGGATGCCTTTATCGGCGGCGGCTTTGGTGGCTTTTTGCAGGAGTTTTTCCCGGTTTTTATTCACGAGCTGCACCAGCAGCTCATCCCGCTTTTCCTGGGTTAGGGTACCCAGGAGGGTGCGGGCCATGGAGGTCATTACCTCCGGGTTTTGGGCCAGGACGCCGCCCAGGATACCGCCTTTTTGGTCTTTGGCCATGCTCTCGGCCAGGGCCGGGATCAGAAACTCCGCGATGGAGTCGTAGTCCAGGTTGTCGATAAGGACTTTCAGTTCGATCATAGGGTCTCCTTTTTTGAAATCACGGGTACATTTTTATCTCCCTTTAGGCAAGGGGGCCGACCCCTCAGTCACGGCTTCGCCGTGCCAGCCTGCCCACCGTCGTGCCAACCGATTCCCGGCCACTGTTGTGGCCGCCAATCGGGGCACTTCCTCGAAATCGCCTCGCTTCTTCTGCCACTGGCAGCGCTTCGGCGATTTCCCCTTACGCAGGGGAGCCTTTTGGGGGGACGGGGTTACGGATGTCCCTGTTGCGGTGCCCAAAATTTCTGCGCTGCCTTACGGCGGGCGCTTGAAATTTTGACCGCGGGCCACTCACTCACCTCGCTTCATCCGCCACTGGCGGCGCTCGGATCGCTCCCCACAGCCAGTGACTTCGGTCACTGGCTTCGCAATGACAGGGGTCTTGATACGATAAAAGTGCCGGAATGTGGTATTCCGGCGCTTTAGGGTTCAATTGAGTTACGCCTTGGGGCCGGCGGCTACCAGGGCCTTGCCGTGCTCGTTGGACTCGTACTTGGCGAAGTTCTTCACGAAGCGGCTGGCCAGGTCCTTGGCCTTCTCCTCCCACTGGGAGGCATCGGCATAGGTGTCACGGGGGTCCAGGATGGCGGGATCCACGCCGGGCAGAGCCGTGGGCACCGCAAAGTTGAAGTGAGGAATGGTCTTGGTGGGGGCCTCATTGATGGCGCCGCTGAGGATGGCGTCGATGATGCCGCGGGTGTCCTTGATGGAAATGCGCTTGCCGGTGCCGTTCCAGCCGGTGTTCACCAGGTAGGCCTTGGCGCCGCTCATCTCCATGCGCTTGACCAACTCCTCGGCGTACTTGGTGGGGTGCAGCTCCAGGAAGGCCTGGCCGAAGCAGGCGGAGAAGGTGGGAGTGGGCTCGGTGATGCCGCGCTCGGTACCGGCCAGCTTGGCGGTGAAGCCGGAGAGGAAATAATACTGGGTCTGCTCCGGGGTCAGGATGGACACGGGGGGCAGCACGCCGAAAGCGTCGGCGGACAGGAAGATCACATTCTTGGCAGCGGGAGCCGCGGAAACGGGGCGGACGATGTTGTCAATGTGGTCGATGGGATAGCTGACGCGGGTGTTCTCGGTGACGGACTTGTCGTTGAAGTCGATCTTGCCGTCTGCGTCCACGGTGACATTCTCCAGCAGAGCGTCACGGCGGATAGCGTTATAGATGTCGGGCTCGGACTCCTTATCCAGGTTGATGACCTTGGCATAGCAGCCGCCCTCGAAGTTAAACACGCCGTTATCGTCCCAGCCGTGCTCGTCGTCGCCGATGAGCAGACGCTTGGGGTCGGTGGAGAGGGTGGTCTTGCCGGTGCCGGACAGGCCGAAGAAGATGGCGGTGTTCTCGCCGTTCATATCGGTGTTGGCGGAGCAGTGCATGGAGGCAATGCCCTTCAGCGGCAGGTAGTAGTTCATCATGGAGAACATACCCTTCTTCATCTCGCCGCCGTACCAGGTGTTGATGATGACCTGCTCCCGGGAGGTGATGTTGAAGGCCACGCAGGTCTCGGAATTGAGGCCCAGCTCCTTGTAATTCTCCACCTTGGCCTTGGAGGCGTTATACACCACGAAGTCCGGCTCGAAGCTCTTCAGCTCCTCCTCGGAGGGCTGGATGAACATATTCTTAATAAAGTGTGCCTGCCAGGCCACCTCCACGATGAAGCGCACGGCCATGCGGGTGTCCTTGTTGGCGCCGCAGAAAGCGTCCACCACGAACAGGCGCTTATTGCACAGCTCGTTGACGGCCAGCTTCTTCACCTGGGCCCAGACATCCTCGCTCATGGGGTGGTTGTCGTTTTTATATTCCTCACTGGTCCACCAAACGGTGTCCTTGGAGTTTTCATCCATGACAATGTACTTGTCCTTGGGAGAGCGGCCGGTGTAAATGCCGGTCATCACATTCACTGCGCCCAGCTCCGTGACCTGGCCGACCTCGTAGCCTGTCAGCTCGGCCTTGGTCTCCTCTGCGAACAGAGTGTCATAGGAAGGGTTGTAGACGATCTCGGTGGTGCCGGAGATGCCGTATTTGCTCAGATCAATGGCCATAATTATTTCTCCTTTTCGTATAATTTAATGGGGTTTTGCTTAAATAAACTTCCACCCATTATTTTAGTATCTGCATTATAACACAGGAAAACAAAAGAATCCACTGTGCAACTCTACTAAATTTACAAAAATTTTTAGCCAACCTAACAAAAAGTGTGGTTTTTGCATAATTGGTCCTTCGCGGGGAAAACTATTTTGGATTTTCCGCTCCCGTCCATTGACTTTTTGGGGAGAACTGTTAAAATAAAAAATGATTTACAAGGCGTGCTGGGGCCGACCCCTTCGGCGCTTCGCGCCACCTCCCCTTACGCAGGGGAGGCTTTGGAGTACGGATTGCCATAGCCAGTGACAGGGTTTTTGATGATGAAGGATTCGATGATTTTCAAAATGAGCCTCCGACTTTACGAGGGGGAGGAAAAGGTATTTGGGCCGGGGATCGCGCAGCTGCTGCACCGGGTCCGGGATCTGCATTCCCTGCGGGCGGCGGCCATCTCCATGAACATGGCCTACTCCAAGGCCTGGACCGTGCTGCGCACCGCCGAGCGGGCCCTGGGCTACAAGCTGCTCCACTCCTCCACCGGCGGAAAAAACGGCGGCGGGGCTGTGCTTACCGCCGAGGGTGAGAAGCTGCTGGAGCAGTATGACGAGCTGTGCCGCCGGATGCAGGACTATGGCCGGGCGCAGTTTGCGGCGCTTTTCGGCGGCGAGGATGATACCTTAGAATAAAAATGTACGCTTTTTCCGGGGGATTTTACCCCCGGTTTTTTCGCGTTTTGGCCCCGGATTTGAGAAAAAATTCTCACAAGTATAAAAATATCTAAAAAATTCCCCTTTTTTTGTGCATTTTCACTGTTGACTTTAGACATTTAAAGTTCTATATTTTTCACAACGAATTTACACCGCCGCACACGCGGCAGAAAGGAGCCCCGATATGCGTACCGTTTCCTCTAACTCCATTCTCTCCCGTCGGGGCTACTATTACGGCTTTATGGCTCGCTATTTTGCGGGTTTCTTTTGCTGCGACAAATTCATAAAGCCGTCCGTATCAAAATAGAGTTTTCGTTCTTTTCCGTCGATAAGAAAAGGCCGCTCTGGTTTCGGACAGAGCGGCCTCTTTTTTATAAAAACAACAAACACAAAAATCAAACGCAAAGGAGAAAAAATCATGAAAAAGCTCATCTCTCTCGTCCTTGCTGCGGTGATGGCCCTTTCCCTGGTGGCCTGCAGCAACGGCACCAAAAACAACGACACCGGCGACAAGACCTATAAGGTCGGCGTGGTGCAGCTGATCCAGCACGACGCGCTGGACGCCGCCACCCAGGGCTTCACCGACGCACTGAAGGAAGCGCTGGGCGACAAGGTGGAAGTGGAAGTGAAGAACGCCTCCGGCGACCCCACCAATTGCAGCACCATCGTCAACGGCTTCGTCTCCAATAATGTTGACCTGATCATGGCCAACGCCACCCCGGCGCTCCAGGCCGCTGCCTCCGCTACCAGCACCATTCCCGTCCTGGGCACCTCCGTTACCGACTATGCCACCGCTCTGGAGATCGCCGACTGGACCGGCACCGTGGGCGGCAACATCTCCGGCACCTCCGACCTGGCTCCCCTGGACAAGCAGGCTGCCATGATCCAGGAGCTGTTCCCCGATGCTAAGAAGGTGGGTATGCTTTACTGCTCCAGCGAGCCAAACAGCAAATACCAGGTCGATGAAGTGACCAAGCTGCTCTCCAACGCCGGCATCACCTGCACCGAGTACGCTTTCACCGACAGCAACGATGTTTCCTCTGTCACCCAGAAGGCCTGCGACGACTCCGATGTCATCTACATCCCCACCGATAACACCGCCGCCTCCAACACCGAGGCTATCGCCAATGTGGTCCTGGCCGCCAACACCCCCGTTATCGCGGGCGAGGCCGGCATCTGCAAGGGCTGCGGCGTAGCGACCCTGTCCATCGACTACTACGAGCTGGGCAAGATCACCGGCCAGATGGCTGCCAAAATCCTCACCGGCGAGGCCGATGTGTCCACCATGGCTATCGAGACCGCTCCCACCGCTACCAAGCAGGCCAATGTGGCCAACTGCGAGAAACTGGGCATCACCGTTCCCGCTGACTACACCGCTCTGGCTACCGAGTAATTCCCCATAACATAAACCGCCGGGAGGGGGCGTTCGTCCCCTCCCCCGTTACACAAAGCCGCTTTCGGGCGGCGGATTGAGGAGAAAAGAAAATGGCATTCCTGACTTCACTACTAAATGCGCTGCCCGGTGCAGCGGCCCAGGGCCTGGTGTGGGGCATTATGGCCATCGGCGTGTACATCACCTTCCGGGTGCTGGATGTGGCCGACCTGACCGTGGACGGCTCCATCGCCACCGGCGGCGCTGTGGCCGTAATGCTGATCCGGGGCGGCATGAACTGCTGGCTGGCCCTGCTGTGCGCCTTCATTTCCGGCTTGCTGGCGGGCCTTATTACGGGTTTGTTTCACACCAAGTGCGGCATCCCCGCCATCCTGGCCGGTATCCTCACCCAGTTGGCCCTGTACTCCGTGAACCTGCGGATCATGGGCGGCAAGGCCAACCAGCCTGTGGGCGTGGATAAGTACGACCTGGCCGTTTCCCAGCGGTATGTGCGGGAGCTGAGCCTCAGCAATCCCCTGCCGGTGCTGCTGGTCATCACCGCCGTGGTGGTCATCGCTCTGTACTGGTTCTTCGGCACGGAGCGGGGCTGCTCCGTCCGCGCCACCGGGGCCAATGCCAACATGGCCCGGGCCCAGGGCATCAACACCAATGCCAATATCGTGCTGGGCCTGATGCTCTCCAACGGCCTGGTGGCCCTGTCCGGCGGCCTGCTGGCCCAGTTCCAGGGCGCGGCCGATGTGGGTATGGGCCGGGGCGCCATCGTCATCGGCCTGGCGGCTGTTATCATCAGTGAAGTGACCTTCGGCAAGATCTTCCAAAACTTCGGCTTGAAGATGTTCGCCGTATCTCTGGGTGCCGTGATCTACTACTTCGTATTGCAGGTGGTCCTGCAGTTGGGCCTGAACACCAACGATCTGAAGCTGGTGTCCGCCCTGATCGTGGCCGTATTCCTCTCCGTCCCCTACTGGAAGGGCAAAGTTTCCCACAAGAAAGGAGGCGCGCACCATGCTTGAGCTGAAAAACATTTCCAAGACCTTCTTCCCCGGCACCGTCCACGAAAAGACGGCCCTGGATAACCTGAGTCTGACCCTCCACGAGGGCGACTTCGTCACCGTTATCGGCGGCAACGGCGCGGGCAAGTCCACCATGCTCAATGCCATTGCGGGCACCTTCGCTGTGGACAGCGGCTCCATTCTCATTGACGGCAAGGATGTCACCCGGCTGCCTGAGTACAAGCGGGCCGCGCTCCTGGGGCGCGTGTTCCAGGACCCCATGATGGGCACCGCGCCCACCATGCAGATCCAGGAAAACCTGGCTCTGGCCGCCCGGCGCGGCAAGCACCGGGGCCTAAAGTGGGGCATTACCCCCCAGGAGGAGCAGGAATACTATCAGAAGCTCAAGGACCTGGACCTGGGCCTGGAGGACCGCATGAAGGCCAAGGTGGGCCTGCTCTCCGGCGGCCAGCGCCAGGCGCTGACGCTGCTGATGGCGGCGCTGCAAAAACCCAAGCTGCTGCTTTTGGACGAGCACACCGCCGCCCTGGACCCCCGCACCGCCGCTAAGGTGCTGGAGCTCAGCGACAAGATCGTGGAGGAGAACCACCTGACCACCATGATGATCACCCACAACATGAAGGACGCCATCGCCCATGGCAACCGCCTCATTATGATGGACGCGGGCCATGTGGTGCTGGACATCTCCGGCGAAGAAAAGAAAAAACTCACCGTTTCCGACCTGCTGACCCTCTTTAGCAAGGCCAGCGGCACGGAGGCAAATGACGATAAGCTCCTTCTCTCCTAAATCGCTGTTTTGATTTACCTTTCTCATATAGAGACCCGGACAGGCATAAAGTCTGTCCGGGTTTCGCTACTGTCGAAAATTCCTTCGGAATTTTCCGACAAAAGGCCCCAAGTCTGCTGCGCGCATAATTTTGAGCCCTTGGCTCAAAATTCCACACTGGCAGACTGAGAAGTATTTTCTCTCACGCACAGGTCGCGAGAGAAAATGATTTGAATTTTTTGCCGCCTGCGGGCGGCAAACTCTGCGAGGCTTTTGGGGCTCGCTTTTTATGTAGATTCTCCATGGCGGCCCGATGTGGGCATCGGCCCCTACGGAACATAGCGATGCGTGGCGCAAACTTTCCGGGGCGTCGAGGACGCCGCCCCCTACGGAGTTCTATCGGTAAATGATGCGTAGGGGCGGGGTTCTACCCCGCCCGTTCCCTGATAGCCCATGCACCCACGCGGCAGGGCACACGGGCCCTGCCCTACAAAACGCTCTGTAGGGCGGGACCCATGTGTCCCGCCGTTCGCATCTGCGTAGGGGCGACCCTCGCGGTCGCCCGCGGGCGGGGCAGAGCCCCGCCCCTACTCGCCGCATGGAACTCTGCCGCACCGGGCGGACAGAGGCGTCCGCCCCTACGGATAATGTAGGGCGGGGTGTGGTCACCCCGCCCTATATTATAATGAATAAAACCTTATACTCTCCCGTACAGTGCCGCCAGGCGGTGCATTTTTTGTGCCAATTCGGGGGTTGTCTCTCCGGGGAGCATACGCCAGCGCCAGTTGCCCTCCCGGGTGCCGGGACGGTTGGTGCGGTGGCCCGCGCCCAGGCCCAGCCAGTCCTGCATTTGGGTCACGAAAAGCCCCGCCGTGCTGGACATTCCCAGCCGCAGCATGGCCTCGTCCAGGTCCGCCGGGCCGCCCATATATTCGGCGGCGTAGTCCAGGGTCTCCCGGGGCATCTCCGTGCGCCACAGGGCCAGGGGGCTGTTGTCGTGGGTGCCGGTGTAGCAGACGCAGTTTTCCGTGTAGGTGTGGGGCTGGTAGGCGGTGCTCGCGGGGTCGTCAAAGGCGAACTCCAGCACCTTCATTCCCGGCCAGCCGGACGCCCGCAGCAGCTTCTCCACCCCCGGCGTGGGCGTGCCCAGGTCCTCGGCGATGAAGCGCAGACCCGGGAACCAATTGTTCAGCACATCCACCAATTTCCGCCCCGGACCCGGGAGCCACTGGCCGTTTTCGGCGGTCTCTGCCCCGGCGGGCACGGCCCAGTATTCATCCAGGCCCCGGAAATGGTCGAAGCGGATCACATCGAAGAGCTTTCCCGCCCCGTCGATGCGCCGCAGCCACCAGCCGAAGCCGTCCCGCTCCATCTCGTCCCAGCGGTAGAGGGGGTTGCCCCAGAGCTGGCCCGTGGGGCTGAAATAGTCCGGCGGCACCCCGGCCACCGCCGTGGGATGGCACGCCTCGTCCAGGCAGAAAAATTCCGGCGCGGCCCACACATCGCAGGAGTCCGGGGACACATAGATGGGCAGGTCGCCGATGACCGTGATGTCCTTTTCCCGCAGATACGCCCGCAGGGCGCTCCACTGGGTGAAAAACAGGTATTGTAAGTAGATGTAAAACGCCCGGCGCACCTGGAATTCCTCTCCGCAGGCAGCCACGGCGGCGGCATAGCCCGGCCCGGTGCGGCGGCGGAACGGCTCCGGCCACTGTGTCCAGGGCTGGCCGCCGAAGCGGTCCTTTAGGGCCATGAAGTCCGCATAGTCCGAAAGCCAGGAGGCGTTTTCCCTTTGGAAGCGCTCTATCTCTTCCCTATCTCGGTCCCGGCCCCGCTGAAAGGCCTTTTGCAGCACGGCATAGCGCTCCGAATAGAGCCGTCCGTAGTCCACATAACGGGGGTCCGTCCCGGCGCAGCAGGCATCGGCCTCGTCCTTTGTCAGCAGGCCGTCCTCCACCAGGAGGTCCAGGTCGATGAAGTACGGGTTCCCGGCGAAGGAGGAAAAGCTCTGGTAGGGGGAGTCGCCGAAGCCCGTTTGGCCCAGGGGGAGCATCTGCCAGCAGCGCTGTCCGGCGGCGTGGAGGAAGTCGGCGAAGTCGTAGGCGGCCCGGCCCAGGGTGCCGATACCGTGGGGCGAGGGCAGGGCGTAAATGGGCAGCAGAACGCCGCTTTGTCGCTGGTTCATGCTCTCCCCTCCCCGCTCTCGCGCAAAAATGCTTCTATCTCGCTCTCGCCCAGCACCCGGACACCGTTTTTCGCCAGCAGCTCCGCCGCCACGCCGTAGCCGTCCACCAGGGTCTTTGTAAAGGTGCCGTCATAAATTTTTCCCGAGCCGCAGGCTGGGCTGCGCTCCTTCAATATCGCCACGGTGCAGCCGTAGAGACGGGCCAGGCGCAGCACCTCCTCCGCACCCCGGTCATAGGCGGCGGTGACATCCGCTCCCTCCCGGGTGAATACGCCGCCGCAGCGCCGCTCCGAGGGTGGGCGCGGGGTGGTCAGGCCCCCCAGCTGCTCCGGGCAGACGGGGATGGCCGTGTGCTTTGCCACCAGTTCCCTGGCAAGGGGATAGCCTTTACTCCGCCCGTCATAGCGGCAGGAAACGCCCAACAGGCACGCGCTCACCAGTACATTCATAGCGCAAGTTCCTTTCCGTTCAGGGCCGCATAGGTCAGCCGGTCTCCTTCATAGCACAGCTTTAAGGAGAAGAACGGTGCTTCCTCCTCCAGCAGGCGCAGGAAAATTTTATCTCCCTCCCACTGGGGCAGGGCCTTCATCTTCTCCAGGCTCACCCACTCCAGCACGCCCTCATTGCACTCCTTCAGTTCCCCGGTCCAGCCGGTGGCGGTGTAGAGGTGCATATACTCCCCCTCCCACTCGTTGGAAACGAAGGTCACGATGCCCCGGTAGCGGTAGTCGGTGAGGGTGAGGCCCGTCTCCTCCCAGGCCTCCCGCAGCAGGCACTCCTCGGGGCTCTCCCCCTCCTCAAACTTGCCGCCGATGCCGATCCACTTGTCGTGGTTCAGGTCGTTTTCCTTCTTCACGCGGTGCAGCAGCAGCACCTGGTCCCCTTGCAGCAGGTAGCACAGGGTGGTGTTTTTCACGGCCCATTCCTCCTTGTTACATATTAAATTTGAGTATAGCATATTTTTTTGCAATTTTCCAGCTTCCGTGGTATACTTTTCGGCAAAGGAGCGATGCAGAATGGAGACTGTCAAACCCGGCGTATACCGCCACTTCAAGGGAAATCTATACCGCGTGCTGTTCACGGCCCAACACAGCGAGACCAGGGAGGAAATGGTGGTCTACCAGGCCCTCTACGGGGAGCGGGGGTACTGGGTGCGGCCCGCCGCCATGTGGCTGGAGACTGTAAAGCGGGAGAACTATACAGGGCCTCGTTTCACTTGGGTGGAGCCATGACCGAATATACCGTCATACGCGCCCGGCGGCGCACCATGGCCCTGCAAGTGACGAGGGAGGGGCAGGTGGTGGTCCGGGCCCCCGCCTACGCCGCCCGGATCGACATTGAGCGCTTTGTGGCGGAGCACCAGGCTTGGATCGCGGCCCAGCAGGCCCGGCAGGCCCAGCGACTGGCAGAGCACCCGCCCCGGACGAAGGAGGAGCAGGAGGCCCTGCGGCAAAAGGCCCGGGAAGTGCTGCCGCCCTTGGTGCAGCACTGGGCTCAGCGGATGGGCGCCACGCCCACGGGGGTGAAGATCACCGCCGCCCGGTCGCGGTTTGGGAGTTGCAGCGGGAAAAACAGCCTGTGCTTTTCCCTGTATCTTATGGAGTACCCGCCGGAAGCCATGGAGGCGGTGGTGGTCCATGAGCTGGCCCACATCCGCCACAAGAACCACGGCCCGGATTTCTACGCCCTGGTCCGCCGGACCCTGCCGGACTATGACGCGCGGATCAAACTATTAAAATAATTACAAAAACAGCGGAGTTTTTTACGCTCCGCTGTTTTTCTATTCAGAATTGATACCGATGATATTCCGTGCCGTCCAGTTCTTTGAACACCGCGCCCTCCTCGTCCAGCAGGATGTAGCCCTTGCGCTTTTGCTCGTCCTTGGGCAGGGACACGGAGCCGGGGTTCAGGTAGACGAAATCCGGGTAGATGTCGCAGGCGGGGACATGGGTGTGGCCCGTCAGCAGGATGCCCCCCTTGGCCAGGGGCGGCAGATGGTCGGGGTTATACACATCGCCGTGGGTGGCGAAGATACGCCTTTTCCCCAATTGCAGCAGCATATAGTCCGCCAGCACGGGAAATTGCAGCACCATTTGGTCCACCGCCGCCTCGCAGTTGCCGCGCACGGCGGCGATGTGGTCCCGGTACTCGTTGAGCATCCGAACGCACTCCTTGGGATCGTGGCCCTCGGGCAGGGGGTTCCGGGGCCCGTGGTACAGCAGGTCGCCCAGCAGCAACAGCCCGTCCGCCTTTTCCCGCTCGTAAGCCTCCAGCACACGGCGGCAGGCGGTGGCGCTGCCGTGGATGTCAGACGCAGCCAGCCATCTCATAGGCCCAGCTTCTCCAGAGCGGCCAGCTTCACGCAGTTGCAGAAGATGGCGATGGCCTGCTGCAGCTCCTCCACCGGGGGCAGGGTGGGGGCGATGCGGATGTTGCTGTCCTGGGGGTCCACGCCGTAGGGGAAGGTGGCCCCGGCGCCGGTCATGGTGACGCCCGCCTCCTTGCACAGCTCCAGCGCCCGCTTGGCGGTGCCGGGCATGGCGTCATAGGAGATGAAGTAGCCGCCGGTGGGGCGCTTCCAGGCGCCGATGCCCAGGGGAGCGATGTCCTTATCCAGGGCGTCCAGCACGGCGTGGAACTTGGGCCGCAGAATGGCCGCGTGGCGCTGCATCAGGGCCAGGGTGTGCTCCTTATTTTGCAGATATTTCACATGGCGGAGCTGATTGATCTTGTCAAAGCCGATGGTCTGAATGTTGATGAGCTTATTGAAATAGGCCAGGTTTGCCTCGCTGGTAGCCATGACGCTGACGCCCGCGCCGGGGAAGGTGACCTTGCTGGTGGAGGCGAACTCATAGACCATGTCGGCGTTGCCGTTTTCGGCGCAGAGGGAGAGGATGTCCGCAAAGGGCACGAAATCGCCCTCGAACTCGTGGATGCAGTAGGCGTTGTCCCACATGAGCATGAAGTCCGGGGCGGCGGGCTTCATGGCGGCGATACGGCGGATGGTCTCGTCAGAGTACACCACGCCCTCGGGGTTGGAGTACTTGGGCACATTCCACATACCCTTCACGGCGGGGTCCTTGATGAGCTCCTCCACCAGGTCCATATCGGGGCCGTCTGCGGTCATGGGGACAGTGATCAGCTCCGCGCCGAAGGACTGGGTGACCTTAAAATGCCGGTCGTAGCCGGGGGCGGGGCACAGCCACTTCACCTTCTCCAGCTTGCACCAGGGCGTCTCGGAGTGGCGCAGGCCGTGGGTGTAGGCCTTGGAAATGGCGTCGTACATGAGCTGGAGGCTGGCGTTGCCGCCCACGAAGCACTGCTCCGGCTTGCAGCCCAAAATGTCCGCAAACAGGGCCTTGGCAGCAGGCAGGCCGTCCACATTGCCGTAGTTGCGGCTGTCGATGCCGTCGGAGACGAAGTCCTCGGGCCTGACCAGGATATTGCACATCTCCGTGACCATGTCAAGCTGGTCCGTGCCGGGCTTGCCACGGGCCATATTCAGCTTCAGCCCCAGGGCCTTCTGCTTTTCGTAGTCCGCCCGCACGGCGGCGTATTCCGCCTGACGCTGCTGGGCGGTCATTTCGGTGTATTTCATCATGTTCAGTTCCTCCTCACAGAGTTTTTTTGATTATATCACGGGGGCAAAAGTGTCGCAAGAGCCAAATACAGCGTGTCGAAAAAATCTTTTCGCCCCGCTGCCTAAGTTTTTGAAACTTTGAAAAAGTTTCAAAAACTAATGATTTGAATGGTGAGGGACACCCTTCTTGGGTTTCCCTCACACTCCCTTCCTTACCGTTATCGTAATTGTACCACTTCATCGACAGCCTCAGAGATAAATAGTATCATCTTTTTCTCACTTTTGGCCTATGAAATAGACATCTTCACGCCGGGCGGACAAAATGGGAAGCTGGCTGCGCACCGCCTGGACCCGGGCAAGGTCCACCGTGGTGACGGCCACCTCCTCCCCTGCCCCGCACTGGTGCAGCACCGTGCCCCAGGGGTCGCAGGCGATGGAGTGGCCCCAGGCAACATAAGTTTCCTGCTCGTTTCGGGCCGGGGAGGTGCCGAAGGTGAAAAGCTGGTTATCCACCGCCCGCTGGCGGAACAGCAGCTCCCAGTGGGCGGGGCCGGTGGTCATGTTGAAGGCCGCCGGGACGAAGATGGCCCGGGCGCCCTGTAAAGTCATTACCCTTGCCAGCTCCTCGAATCGCAGGTCAAAGCAGATGCAAAGGCCCAGCTTTCCCCAGGGTGTGTCGAACACCGTGACCTCATTCCCCGGGGACAGGGTGTCGGACTCCCGGAAGCTCTGCCCCCCCTCCACGCTGATGTCGAACAGGTGCATTTTCCGATGCCGGGCCACCTGATGCCCGGTGTCGTCGTAGACGAAGCAGGTGTTATACACCCGCTCCCCCTCCAGCTCCGGCACGGACCCGCCGATGATCCAAATTTTCAGCTCCTTTGCCAGGTCGGAAAGGGCCTGCTGGGCCGGGCCGCCCAGGGGCTCGCCGTAGGGGCGGAAGGCGCTGTTTTCATAGGGGCAGCAGAACATCTCCGGCAGCATCACCAGCTCCGCTCCCTGCCCGGCGGCCCGGCGGATCAAGCGGCAGGCGGCGGCGATGTTCTCGTCCTTGTCCCGCACCACGGGCATCTGCACCTGGGCCACGGTCAGTGTATTTTTCATCGGTTTTCCCTCCTTATAACTCCCGCAGCACCAGGTCGGTGGTGCCGCCGTTTAGGCCGGTCTCCAGCCGGATCACCCGGGGGTGCCGGGCGTACTCCCGGCGGATCATATCCCGCAGCACCGTGCCGCCGTGGCAGCCGTGGATGCAGCGGATGCGGTACACGCCGCCTTTGGCCCGGCGCAGGGCCGCGTCCAGGGCAATGCGCGCCTGGTATTCGTTTTTCCCGTGCAGGTCGATCTCCACAATGCCCGCGTACATGGCGCTCCCCCCTTTTCCCCTATTGTAACGGGAAAACATTGAATTTTCAACCGTTTCCTGCTATAATCGGGGCATACTATTTTGAGGGGTATGAAATGCGTATCTTAGTTTTATCGGATTCCCACGGAAATGTGGAAAATATGGCCCGGTGCGTGGAGCTTACGCAGCCGGATGCCATTTTGCACCTGGGCGACTGCCAGCGGGACGCGGAGGCGCTGCACCGGCGCTACCCGGCCATCCCCATGCAAACCGTCCCCGGCAACTGCGACTGGGGGGCGCTGGACGAGCCGGAGGTGCTCACGGAGTACGGCGGGGTGCGCATCCTCATGATGCATGGCCACACAAGGGGTGTAAAGGCAAGTACCCTGTCAGCTATTTACGCCGCTCGGGAGATGGGCGCGCAGATTTTGCTCTTCGGCCACACCCATCGGCCCCTGGTGGACTACGACGGCTCTCTGTGGGTCATGAATCCCGGCACCATTGGCCGGGGCAGCCCCTGCACCTACGGCGTTATCACCATCGGCGACAAGGTGGACTGCTCCACTTATCAAATCTAAGGGAGGCGGCAAAATGTCCGGCTTACAGCTCTCGGCGCTGTTTTTATTTTTACTGAATACGGTGGGCCTGCTGCTGCACTCCCAGCTCATTCCCCGGGGCCGCATCCGGGCGGGGATGTTCTGCTTTTACACCAACCAAAGCAACCTCCTTTTGACCGTCTACGAACTGCTCCTTTTCTGCGCGGGCTTCCGGGCGGATGGCGGGCTGTGGGCGGTGCTGACGGATGTACGCCTCTCCTGCGCCATGACCCTGTGCATCTGGGTTACGCACCTCATTTATCAGTTCGTCCTGGTGCCCTACGAAAAGCGCAAGGGGCTGAAATTCGCGGACTTCGGCGGCAGCTTTGGCAATCTCTGCGTCCACTACATTACGCCGCTTCTTGCGGTTGTCCAGTGGCTTATCTTCGCACCGAAGGAAAATTTGTCCATTCTCTGCGCCGTGTGGTGGCTGGCGCTGCCCCTGGCCTACACCGCTTTTACCCTCATTCGGGCCACCGGGGGAAAGCCCATCGGCCACACGGGGCTGCTTTACCCCTACCCGTTCATGGACCTAAAGCACCTGGGCTGGGGAAAATTCCTGCACAACGCCGCCGTGCTGCTGGCCCTGTTCTTCCTCCTGGGCTGCGTGCTGGTGGGGCTGGGATTTTTGATCGGATAATAAATATTTTTGTGGAAAATCTACTGGGTTTTTCCGATAATGAACCCCCGGGTACAAAAGTACCCGGGGGTTTTTCACGGCTTATGCAGGGGATAAGCCGGTGCAGGGGATCAAACTTTCTTTCTGCGCACAGCAGGGATCACAGCCAGGCCCAGCAGAGCGGCCACGCTCAGGCTGATGTAAAGCAACATGTTGCTGCTGTCGCCGGTATTCACAGCGCCGCCATTGCCCGTGGCGGGAATGGTCTTGGTGAACACATGGCCGCAGTCGGCGCAGGTCATCTCCTGACGGCCATCGGTGGTGGCGGTGGCAGGGGTGACCACCTTCCAGGTGCCGTTGTGCTTGAGACTGCCCAGGTTATCCAGCGCAGCCTGGAGCTTGGCGTAGTTGCTGATGCGGCTGACGGCCACGGGGCTCAGGTACAGGAGGCTGTCCTCGGCGGACTTGATGCTGCGGCAGTCGGTGCTGTCCATAGCGTCAATGGCCTTCACAGCGCTGTCCACATAGGCCAGGCTGTAATCGTCCTCGAAGTACAGGCAGAGCTTGGCGCCGTCGGTCAGGGCGGTGGCGTCCACGGTGGTCATGGGCATGGTGCCGTCCACGGTGAACATCCAGCCGCAGTAGCTCAGGCCGTTGGAGGCCTTGTTGGAGCTGTCGGTGAGAGCCACGCCGGCGGCAGAGGTGACGGAGTTAATATACTTACCGCCGTAGCTGCTGTCCACCACGCCCAGCTTGATGCCCTGGGCAGAACAGGCCTTTTGCAGCGCATCCAGGACGGTGGCATCCTTATCCATGGTAACGGTCACATCGGTGGCCCAGGGAGTCAGGTTGCCGGCTGCCAGGGTGTGGCACTGGTCAGCGGTCAGATCGTGGAGGGTGTCGCCCAGGACGGAGACGGTGACGGTGACATAGTCCACATCCGCAGGAGCCGTACCGCCCTCAGCGACATTCACACCAAATACTAAAGTATAGCCCTTATAGCTAACGGTGCAGAGCTGGTAGCCGGTCTTGGTCAGATCCAGGCCGGTGAGAGCGCAGTCTTTAACGGTGATCTCCTCCGTGGAGGCATCGGAATAGGTAACAGTGATCTTCTTGGCCAGGAGGGTCTGCATACCGTTGGCCTGCTTGATGGTAGAGGCGCTCATGGTATTCAGTCCAGAGCTGAAAAGGCGAACCACGCGCTTTTCACCGGAGAGAACAGGCGCAGTCTCTCCCTGCTGCCAGGGGCTGCCGATAGCGGCAGAATTGAGCTTGGAGACCAAAGCGCCGTTGGTCAGCTCATCGGCGGTAAAGGAATCCGTCAGCTTGGCTGCGTCAGCGCCCAGCGGATCGTCCACACGCATATACTGCTCATTCTTGGTTTCCACATTGGCCTCATTCACAGCGCCGATGCCCTTATCGGCAGTACCGGCCAAGAAATAGTTGCTCACGATCACATTATAGCAATCCAGAGAGTGCATATAGCCGATGATGCCGCCCTTGACGCCGTCGGCAGCCGTAGCGGTGACGGTGCCGGTGGAGTAGTTGGCGCGGATGTAGCCGATGCCGTTGTTCCAGCACTGCTTCAGCAGCTCCTCGCCGCCGAAGATACCTCCCACATTGGTAGCACCGGTGACCTTACCGGTGAAGGAGCAGCTCTCCACGGTGGCGGCGGGGGTGTTGGGGCCGGAGGTGGCAGAGTAGCCGCTGCCCACGATGCCGCCAGCGAACTTGCCGGTAGCAATGACCTCGCCGGTGAAGGAGCAGTTGCGGATGATATAATCACCCATGGACTGGCCCTTGAAGCCCGCGATACCGCCCACATAGTTGCGGCCATAGACCTTGGCGGCGCTGGTGCAGTTTTCAATGGTGCCGTTGAAAGCTCCGGCAAAGGATCCGATCATGTCGTTCATTTGCAGCTTGTTGGACTCAGAGTAAACAAGGTTATATTTGAGCTCAGTATTCTTCAGCTCCTCCGCCCACTCGGGATAGGTTCCGTCATCGCCGATGACAACGCCCGCTTCCACGGTGCTGTTGCGGATGATGACCACATCCACGCCGGAGGCATAGCCGCCGATGAAGCCGGAATACTTGGTGTGGGTGCCGGACTTCAGGGTCACATTGTCGATCTCCACCTTCACGGGATTGCCGCGGTCCACATAGTAGTATTCCACCACGCCGTAGCCGTCGATCTTCTCGCCGTAGATGTTCAGGTTGGAGAGCTTACCGCCCGCCACGGCGCCCAGCATGGTCTTGCTGCCCTTGGGCACGGTGAGGGTGTAGTTGTCGCCGTCGATGATGCCGGAGAAGGCGTTGAACTCGGAGCTCTTCAGCGTGGTAGACCAGGTCTTGCCCTCTTTCAGGGAGCCGATGGGGGTCCAGTTGTCAGGGAGGGTGATGTTGGCTGTAAACTTAAAATACTTGCCGGCATAGGTCTCGCCGCCGGCCACGGTGTCGGACACCAGCTTCAGGTCAGCGGAGGTGGAGAGCAGGTAGGGGTCTGCCTCCGTGCCGGAGCCCTTCAGCGCGCCATCCGCAAAGGACACGGCGGGCAGCAAGCTCACCACCATGACCAGGGACAGCAGCAGGGACAGGAGTTTCTTTTTCATTTGTCACGATCCTTTCTTTTTTCCCGGCATAACGCCGGGTATTTTCAAAAAAAGTGACGGTCCTTTCCGCCCCTTGGCCGGGCGGACCGGCTGGCTCCTGCCCCCGGCAGCGCCTCCCTCACGCGCCGGACAGCAGCAAAAAAACTGCGGCAGTCTCCATAGACCGCCGCAGCCGTTTTTCTGCGCCAATAAGACCCAAACGCCGTACTTGCAGCGTCTCGGTAAAGACATCGCTTGAGCAGTTCTCCTGGCTTACGCATCATCGGCCCTCACCAGCCTTCTCGAACCTGCGTTCAATGACCGACTTTCGTCCATGTGGGGGTCTCCGCGCTTACAGTGGCGGTACCGCTCGGGATCTGCACCCGATTCTCTATGATCCCTCCGACCTGTTACCAGCCGAAAGGCACTCAAGCGAACATTCACTTTTCAGCATAAAAGTATACCATTGCCGCCGGATATTGTCAAGGGCCAAGGCTTCCGATCAGGGCATTTCCGGCCTGCACCCGAAGTGCAGCAGGGCCTCCAGCACGCCGCCGCCTACGGCCAGGGCCTTGTCCGAGGCCTGGAAGCAGTGGGACTGCTTGCACCGGGGGTCGATGTCGCCGCACTTCATGCCCGCAGGCACCGTGAGGCCCCCTTGCAGCAGGCCCCGCAGGCAGCCGTCGATGGTGCAGAGCATAGGCTGGCCGCCCACCATGGCTGCCACTTCCCCGGCCTTCACCATCTGGCCGATCTCCATTTTCGGCTCAAACACCCCCGCCGCCGGAGACCGCAGCACCCGCTCCGTGCTGTACCCGCCGATGACGCCGGGCACCCCGGTGTTGGGAATGGGCGAGCCATGGTAGAGCACCCGGCCCAGGGTGTGTCCACGCATGGTCTCTACGGCGGCGTGGCAGTCCTTCCCGGCGGTGAAGCCGGGGCCCACGGCGATGACCACCGGGGCCATGTCCCGACGGGTGCCCAGGTTATGCTTGGCCAGGATGGCATCCACCAGGGCCGCCGGGTGCAATTCGGGCAGCAGGGCGCAGTCCGGGTCCGCCAGCACGGCGATGTCCCCGGCGGCGGCGATGTCCAGGGCCTCCCGGGCCGAGTCCGCCCGCCGGGCCCGCACATCCTCCACCAGCACCTCCCCCAGGCGCAGAGCCTCGGAAAAGCACACCGTGCGGCGGATGGAGGTGGGCTGGGGCAGGTCCGTCATGACGATTTGAAACCCCGCCCGATGCAGCCGCAGGGCGATGCCCGTGGCAATGTCCCCGGCGCCGCGAATCAAAATGGCCATAAAAATCCCTACTTTCCTCATATTATGGCTATTTTACCCGCTTCCGCCCCCGGTGTCAACTGGACAATGGCAGCCGGGTGCGGTATACTATATATAAATTACGATTCGGAGGCGGCCATGGAACTTGCACCCCTGCTGAAAATCGAAAAAGGCGTCACGGCCATCATCGGCAGCGGCGGAAAAACCACCCTGCTGCGCACCCTGGCGGAGGAGCTGCCCGGGCGGGTGCTGCTGTGTACCAGCACCCACTTCCAGGGCTACGCGGACCTGCCCACGGTGCTGGACCCCACGGAGGCTGATTTGCGGGAGGCGCTGGCAGCGCACCCCATCGTCTGCGCCGCCGGGCGCTCCTCTATCGGGAAACTGGTGGACTGCGGCATCCCCTATGAGACCCTGGCAGACCTGGCGGACTTCGTGCTGGTGGAGGCGGACGGCTCCCGGCAGCGGCCCCTAAAAGCCCACGCAGGCCACGAGCCGGTGATCCCGGCGTGTTCCCGGCAGGTCATCTGCGTGGTGGGCCTTTCGGGCCTGCACCGCCCGGTGGCAGAAACCGTCCACCGCCCGGAGCTGTTCTGCCCCATGGTGGGCTGCTCCCCGGAGGACGAGGCCACGCCGGAGCGGGTGGCCCGGGGTCTGGTACAGGAGCATTTGGCGGACACTTATTTCCTCAATCAAGTAGAAAGCGAATCCGCTTTACAGGACGCGGAAATCATAGCTTCTTTGCTCAAATCCCAGGGGTATTCCGTAGTGGCTGGGAGCCAGTGGGAGAAACGCTATTCTGTTTTATAATTGGATGGAAATAGCCTGTCATTCCGAGGGAGCGCAGCGACCGTGGGAATCCGTTTTCTCAAAGGCTCCCCTGCGTAAGGGGAGCTGTCACGGCGTAGCCGTGACTGAGGGGTCGCCGTTCCACGCCCTCGAAAAAGCAAAAATGGACCTGTCGGGTGACAGGTCCATTTTTCGTGAAATTGGAAATTACTCCACGGTCACGCCCCGCTCGGCAAAGCCCTTGACCATCAGGTCCAGGTCCGGCTCGATGTGCAGGGGCTCCCCGGCGGACTTGATGGCGTTAGCCACATCCTTCAGACCGTTGCCGGTGACGACAGACACCACGGTGGCGTCCTTCTCAATGAGGCCCTCCTCGCAGGCCTTTTTCAGCGCAGCCGCGCCGGTGACGCCCGCAGGCTCACCGAACACGCCGCAGGTGCGGCCCAGCAGGCGCTGGGCGGCCAGGATCTCCTCGTCGGTGACGCACACGGCGATGCCGTTAGACTCCCGGATGGCGGCCAGGGCCTTGTCGGCGTTCCGGGGCACACCCACGGAGATGGAGTCGGCGATAGTGTTCTCCTCCATGGGCTCCCAGTCCTTGTTCTCCTGGATGGCCCGGTTGATGGGATAGCAGCCGTAAGACTGGGCAGAAATCAGCCGGGGCAGCTTATCAATGAAGCCGATGGCGTACAGGTCCTTGAAGCCCTTCCACACGCCCGCGATGGTGCAGCCATCGCCCACGGAGATAGCCAGATAGTCGGGCATCTCCCAGTTGAGCTGCTCGGCGATCTCCAGGGCCACGGTCTTCTTGCCCTCGGAGAGGTAGGGGTTGATGGCGGCGTTGCGGTTGTACCAGCCGTACTTCTCAATGGCCTCGGCGGACATCTTGAAGGTCTCCTCGTAGTTGCCCTTCACGGAGATGACATTGGCGCCGAAGATCATCAGCTGAGCCACCTTGCCCTTGGGGGCGCGCTCGGGGACGAAGATATAGGTCTTGATGCCGGCGGCAGCGGCGTTGCCGGCCAGGGAGCTGGCGGCGTTGCCGGTGGAGGAGCAGGCGATGGTCTTGGCACCGGCCTCCATGGCCTTGGCCACGGCCATAGCGCTGGCGCGGTCCTTCAGGGAGGCGGTGGGGTTCTGTCCGTCGTCCTTCACCCACAGCTTCTTGATGCCCAGCATCTCGGCCAGCTTGGGCTCCTCGTACAGGGGGCTCCAGCCCACGCGCAGGGGGGTGTCGGGGGTGGTCTCCTCCACGGGCAGCAGCTCACGGTAGCGCCACATGGAGC